>PXBT01000018.1 GCA_003566815.1 Caldisericota bacterium | reverse complement strand
TGGGGAAACAGTCTGCCTTTACGAATTCCATCCTCCATGGCTAAGCAACTGGAACTTCAACAAAATACATTGCTTAATATTACCGAAAAAGGTGGTCAAATCATTTTGGAGCCACTAAAAAAACCAAAATACAATTTGCAGGAGATGCTCAGTCAAATTAATGAGAATAATCTGCACGAGGAACTGTCTTACGGAGCTTCAGTTGGAAAAGAAATATGGTAGCAAAAGGGGATTAGAGTGCAATGTCGCAAAGTCTACGTCCCCGTGCGACATGGTCTTGAATTTTGGGGCTATTTACGCAAAATAGTAGTATGAAACAAGCGGGAATTCTATCTTGGTAATTGTCCATTTAAGCTCCTTGGAGAATAGGCTTCATCTCTGGGCGGAATCCGACGAAACCCATCCCCTCGCGCTATCGTCTGCAGATCTTCATTTGTGGATGGAAGGCATTTTGGGACTGCCTCTGGAAGACAACCAAAACTATCCCACTTATGCCTGGCTACCTGGGTATAGCAAGGCTCCTGAGCCTTCTCCGCAACTTGCTGGGGCGATCGAACTTCCTAAAAGCAAGGGCAAAATCTCGCTTCGACCCTATGCTATCGATACGTGTTTTCTCAGTGGTGAAGAGCTTCTCCTTCTTCTGATCCTGGTGCTCGAATCCCCTATCCTCGGCGACGAAACCTATGCAGGCTATGACTTGCGATTCTGGGCAAGCAGCTATCAATGGTGTCTCAAGCTTTTAGTCAATCAGAGCTATTATCCTGGTTTGGTTTATCAGGAGGAGGTATGGAAAAGCCGATGGAAATTATTATTTGAAGATCGGGAAGAACGCATTCTTCAGAAATTTGCGAGGCAAATGCCTTCCAGCGCACGTTGTCTTGGAATGGACAATAAGAAAGCTCCTTTGTGTGATCCTCTTCTGCTCATGAGGAAAACTCTGCATTTACTTGCAGATCATTGGATTCGTCTTCAAGCCGAAAAACAGCGCGAGGGTTTTCCAATGCTTCCAAAAGAACCTGCTCCTACAGCACAGGCGGAATGGTTGGATTCCTTATACCGGTCAAATTCCTTGCTGAGTTCGGCTTTCTTTGACTTTTCCGTCCTCGAAAAACAAATTAAAACCTGGCAGAGTTCTTTTCTGATACAAAAAACCCTTCCCTTTCAACTTCTGCTCCAGGTGAAGGAACCCGCTGAAGATGAGGAAGGTGAATCAACCTCCTCCTGGCATTTGGAATACCTTATTCAATCCCGCACGGATCCAAGTCTTATTATTCCGCTGAAGGAAGTCTGGCAGGAAAGTTCCTGGGTGTCTTCATGCTGTTATGTATCTACAAGTCAGCTTTTTCAGGGCGTATACCACCTTTTGGGTCTTGCATCGAAGCTTTGTGGAGAGTTGTTGGATTTTTCCCACCAAGCCAGACCATCAGAAAGCGATATTGGCATGGATCAGCTTTTGGATTTGATTTATCAAAAGAGGGAGATTCTTGAAAAAGCAGGCATCAGGCTTCTTTTTCCAGACAATTGGAAGGATAGTCGCCATCAGCTTCGGATGGATGTGCAGGTGCATGATTTCGAGGATAACAAAAGTTTCTTTTCACTGGATCGGCTGGTCAGCTTTGATTGGAAGATATCGATAGGGGACAAAGAACTCGATCAAAAGGAACTTAATGCGTTGGTGAAACTCAAAACTCCTTTGATTCGGATTCGAGGCCAGTGGTTGCTTTTGGATCAGGAAAATCTTACGAAGGTCTTGCAAGCAGTACAAAAAAGAAAGAAAAAACTACCCCTTGGGCACTTACTGCGACAGGGTCTGGAGAGCCTTGAATCAACGAACTCTCTACCATATTGTTTGCATTTTGGTGCTGGTTTTAAGCAGTTTCAGGATATACTGGACAAAAACTTCCTCGAAGAGCCTTTACAGCTACCTGGAAATCTTGAACAGATTCTCCGACCATATCAACGACAAGGAGTTGCCTGGCTTCACACCTTAAAATCCTGTGGCTTGCATCCTTGCCTTGCTGACGATATGGGTCTTGGAAAAACTTTGCAGGTGCTCGCGCTTTTGAGCAAGGAACATCATGATAAATCTTCACTTAAGCCTTCCTTGTTGATTTGTCCTACTGCTGTATTGGAAAACTGGAAGAAGGAAGGCGAACGTTTTACTCCCGATCTTTCTCTTTATATTCATCATGGGAGCAAGCGTTTGCATGGGATTCAGCTTAAAAAGGAAAGCTCGAAGCATCAACTGGTAGTGACTAGTTATGCTCTCGCTTTGAGAGATCGAGAGGACCTGCATGCACTGGACTGGGAAAACCTGATCCTGGACGAAGCACAAAACATTAAAAACCATGAAAGCCAGCAATGCAAAGCAATTAAAAAAGTGGAAGCTAACTTTCGTCTTGCTCTTACGGGGACTCCTTTGGAAAACCATTTGGGGGATCTTTGGTCGCTCTTTGATTTTTTGCAACCTGGATGGCTGGGCAATAATGCTGAGTTTCAGACTCATTTTTATCGACCCATTCAAGTCTATGGCAAGCCTGATCGCATTGAAGCCCTTCAGCGGATGACCCAGCCTTTTATCTTGCGCAGAGTCAAGACTGATCCTACTATCATTGCTGATTTGCCAGATAAAATTGAAAGCAAGGAGTATTGCTTGCTTAGCAAGGAGCAAGTGAGTCTCTATGAGGCTTGTTTAAAGAATTCCATGCAAGAAATTGAACGATCGGAGGGCATCTCCCGGAGAGGTAAGATTTTATCTTTGATTCTTCATCTCAAGCAAATTTGCAATCATCCTGCCCAATATCTGAAGGAAAGCAAAACACTCGAGTATAAGCGATCGGGAAAGCTGAGTCGTTTGTGGGAGCTTTTGCGTGAAATAGCTAAAAAAAAAGAAAAAGCTCTGCTTTTTACTCAATATACTCAATTGGGAGAGCTCATGCAGGCGATGTTACAGCAAAGCTTCCAGGAGCAATGTTTTTTTTACCATGGAGGGCTGACTCGTAGTAAGCGTGAAAAGATATTGGAACAGTTTGAACGGGATCCTCACGCTTCGTGGCTTATTCTTTCGCTCAAAGCTGGAGGCACCGGGCTCAACTTGACTTCTGCCAACCATGTTTTTCATGTGGATCGCTGGTGGAATCCTGCGGTGGAAAATCAAGCGACTGACCGGGCTTTTCGAATCGGACAGCATAAAAACGTTCATGTGCACAAGATGATTTGTACGGGAACCATGGAGGAAGCTGTGGATCAACTGATTGAGAAAAAAACCTCTATCGCTGGGCAAATTATCAGCAATGGAGAGAATTGGCTGAGTGAGATGTCTAATAGTTCTCTCAGGGAGCTTTTAATGCTGAGAAGGGAGGTTTTACGTGAATAATCCATGGGATGAGGACGATTATGATGAGGAGGCTATGGAGGAAGAAGATTATAATGAATGGCTTCAAGTTCGAAGATTGAACAGGTCACGACAGAGAGAAGTGCCTGTCAATCACCTCCAAACCCGATACGGTATCAGAGCTTTCAGTCAACAGGGGAAATTTGGTACGGAATGGTGGTCTCAACGTTGGATTCAGATCATTGAGTCTTACCAGCTGGGGGTTCGTCTGACACGAGGAAAACGTTATGCTCGCATGGGGCAGGTTTTGAGCATCGAGTTTATGCCTGGTTTGATTTTTGCAGTGGTGCAGGGATCGCGCCCGAAACCCTATGAAGTTGATATCAAACTTTTAACCTGGACTGATACCGAGTGGGAAAAAGTAGTCAACTTTATCCAGTTCCGACCCGAGATTATGAGTCAACTTTTCTCCAACCGATTACCTCTTTCTTTGGAAGCTGAGCTTAAATTGCTTGGTCTGTATCTTTTTCCTCAGCAGTTTATGGAGTTTTCTACGGATTGCTCCTGTCCTGACTGGTCGAATCCCTGCAAGCATGTTGCTGCGGTGTTTTATCTGATTGCAGAGGTATTGGAAAAAAATCCTTTTCTTCTCTTTGAGTTGCGCGGAAAGGATCGCGAGAGCTTTTTGACTATGCTCCTACCTCGGGAAAAGCAGTCGGTGGAAGCTGAAAGGCTTGTGAGGAGCGAAGCATTGAGTGTGGATAATTTCTGGGAGGGTGCTTCGGGAGATCCTGAACTGGTGTATTTTCCAAAGGAGATCGCTCAATCTGCTGGAATCATACATCAAATGGGGCCTTTTCCCATGTGGCAGGGTCAGCAGAATTTTTTCGCTTTTTGGGAATGTCAATATGAGCTTTATAGTCAACTTGCTTTGAAGGAATTAGAAACTTTTGCTGCTCTCTCAAATCGTGAAACCTAGATCATTGCCAGGAATTCACTAACAGTCAAGGCAGGGAGCAAGGTATATTTCGCTTACTCTTCTGATGTTTTGAGAAAAAGAGTGGGTAGATGCTTGATTATTTCCGTGAGTTAGGTATTAATATCCCTATGTACACTTTAGGAAAAACTGTAGCTTTCGATTGGAGATATGGCTATCGCACTGATAGTGTAATAGAGGATTTTGAGATGGCTTTTTTTACTCCGCATTCCATGATGTTTGAGCCCCGCATGAGTGAGGACCGAAGTTTGGTGATGGAATTTCTTTCACGGAGTAAAATGACAGCTACCGATGAGGAATGGAACGCTTATGTCCAACTACTTCATGAAGATCCCGCTTTTTATAAGAAGGAAGTGAACGGGCTTCAATTGAGCGATGAAGAGAGAGACACGCTTAAGTATATGGAGCATTTGCTCAAGGCTCATCAAAAAGGAAGAAGTCATCAGGCGATGAAGGAGATATTGCGATCACTGCTCTACTCCACTTGTCCAATTGACGCTTATCTTTGGATAGGTCGTTGGCTGGCGGTAGGTGAAGATGAACAGTATGAGTTCTTTCGCAAGGCTGCTGGAATGGCTGAGCTTGCTTCAAGGGAATACAAACTTCACCAGCACCTTGACACCTTGTGGTCGGATGTATGTTATCGTCCTTTTCTTCGGGGTAGAGCAGTTTTTCAAGATAGGCTGCTTTCGTTTAAACTGACTCAAAAGGAGCTTAATCCAGCTTTGAAAGGTATGCTGGACTTGGTAAAGCTTGATAAACTCGATGCAATGGGTTTGCGCTTTCTGCTTATGCAATATTATTTGCTTAACAAGAAATATGCAGAGATGGAGAAGTTGTGCCAAGACTATCCCGCGGATGAGCTTAATCCCTTGTTTCTTTATCCCCTCGCAATGATGAGGTTTCACACCCTGGGAGGGAAGCATGAAAAAGCACTTGAAACCTTGCAAAAAGCCATACATAGCAATCCTTTTTATCTTTACTACTTTTTTACTGACGAGTTAAAAGTTATCCCAGTGTATCCTGAATCGATTTATCTTCCAGGGTCTCCCGAGGAGGCATCCTATATGCTGTCTATCAGCCTGAGTCTTTGGTGCCAGCGAAATCCTGCGCTTGAAGATTGGATGCTGAAGCATTTTGACGATCATCTGAAGTCTATCAATGCTCCTTTTCGGGGAGGTAGTGCCATCGCATGACAAACACTACCTTGCATGGATCTTTTGAGCTTCATCCTGCGGAAGTGATGGATAGCCTGGATTTGGAATTGAACGAGGGACAGCTGATGATGCTGGAAGCACTGAATTGCACGGGTAAAGATGCTCTTGAGCTGGTGTTGCGATCCCTTTTCGACCAAAGGGATTTCATCAATCAACGCTATTATTATCTCATGTTTTTTGCTAAAAGCGCAAAGGAAAAGATACGTTGCCTGGAATATAATCTCTTTGAGCTGTTTAATCGCTTGAAATATGAGGGAAAAAAGGATCAGCGCCTCAATCAATTGATGGTGCAGGTTCATACCCTGCATCTTGCAGAGCTCTTGTGGCAGGACAAGACTCAGCGTATTCAAGCGGAAATGTATTGGAAGGAGTTTTCGCTAACTCCCCAATTTCGGGATTTTTATTTTTTATATCCTATCATTCTTTATCGTTTTCCTTTGTTTTGCGATCATGACCCTCAGTCTCTTGCTTCTTTACGAGCGATTTCTGACGATATGGCTATCAACACTTATGCCAAGGCGTTAAGCTATTTTTGGGAAGCTCCGGTTTCGCCAAGTGCGAATAAGCTCCTAAAGAAGTCGCTGAAGCTGAATCCACATGTGCCCTCGTATCTTTTTGACAAGAAGAATACCCCGAAAAAACCTCTTGGGGAGATTGAAGCTGGGGAGCACAGTGAGGCAAGCTATATTGCATGGTTGTCTGCGGAGACCTGGTGGAGCGTTCCCGGAGCAATCGACTGGTTAACATCTAACTGCAAATAAAGGTTCTGCTAATTTAGACTCGTTGATCTCTTTGCTGTAACCTTTGAAAGGTATTGTCATTATTATGCATTTGATTAGCACAACTGATTAGCTCAAATGGGACAGTCCCTTTTGAGCGATACAAGTGATTAAATGTCAAGCCATAGGAAGAGGGTTATTTCTTAAGGGCTTAATGGTGAATTAATTTTCATTTAAGCTATTGAAATGAAAATAAAATAATTTTATAATCACTTTTAGTTCAAATATGAGGAGTTTGGGAATGCTTCATCGAGCTGGAAAAAAAATGAAAGTTGGAACAGGTGAGATGACATATTTCTGCTTTGTTCCTGCCCCTCTTCCTCCAAAAAATCCTCCCATTCAATATGATGAAGAAATGATTTTCCTCATAGCTGAAGCCAACCGGTATATTGGAAGGCTGGATGAAGTTGCAGATAGCTTGATTTCGCCACATTATTTTGTGTATATGTATGCAAAAAGTGAAGCCACACTTTCCTCTCAGATTGAAGGCACAAAGGCTACTTTTTCTGATTTGATCAAAGCAGAAGCTGGAGTAAGCGAGGAAGTCCCTTCTGATGTGATGGAGATTGAAAATTATGTAAAAGCTACCCGCTATGGATTTGAACGATTAAGCACCCTCCCTTTATCACTTAGATTGATTAGAGAGCTTCATGGTATCCTGATGGAAGGTGTTCGAGGCCAATTTATGGATCCAGGTGAGTTTAGAAGATCGCAAAATTGGATTGGGGGTTATTCCATTAAGACTGCCAGCTATATTCCACCTTCTATGGAACATTTGCCAAGCTGTCTTGATCATTTTGAGCGCTTTCTCCATCGTAAAGATTTCTTGTCGCCTTTGATAAAAATTGCTTTGCTCCACAGTCAGTTTGAAATGATTCACCCTTTTTTGGATGGCAACGGGAGGATAGGAAGATTGCTCATAGCCCTCTATCTTGCTGAAAGAGGTGTTTTGCATCAACCAGTGCTTTACTTGTCGAAATTTATTAAAAAGCACCAGCAAGCCTATTATGACGGGCTTATAGGAATTTCTGCCCGGGGGGATTATGAGTCCTGGATCAAGTTTTTTTTGACAGGGGTTATCGAGACCTCTCAGGAAGCTGTGGTAATAGCTCGAACTATTTTAAAGATGAGGGAGAGGGATTTAAGAAAGATCAATGCTTTGGGTCGCATTAGTGATAACGCTCGGCAAATCTATGAGGGGCTTTTTGATAAACCTACCATCACTATTGAAGAGGCATCATCCAGGCTCAATATTAGTTTGGCCACCAGCGGAAGATTGCTTGAAAAACTTTGCGAAGAAGGGATTTTAAGCAACTTAACTCAACGAAAGCGGAAAAAAGTCATGGTTTATAAAAAATACCTGGATGCTTTCAGTGCTGATTAAATAGTTTTGTTTTTTAAGGTACAATAAATATCTAAAATGCAGAGATAGTTGCAATGTTGGTATTAAAAATGTGAAAGATGGTAGCATATGGATAGATTATTAATGCAAGATCTTATAAAATGGAAAAATAAAACTCATC
>PXBT01000023.1 GCA_003566815.1 Caldisericota bacterium | reverse complement strand
CGGAATTCAGACAGTATTTCCAAATCATTGATGATTTCCATCAGTGCCGGTTCAAGATGATCGTTGATATACGCATAGTACTCTTCCGTCAGCGGCCACTTCCTCAGGTTGTCCTTTGGGCCTGCCTTGCCATCAGGGTGAGCCTTGATGTTGCGCACCCTGATGAAGCAATCAAAAAACTCAAGGAAGCCGGTTTTTTTGGCCGTTCTTCCCTTTTTCGTAGCCTCGGCCTTCTCCGCGAATCCTTCATCCAATCCCTCATCCACAAGTTTTTTTAAAATGTCAAAAGACATCACGAAGTCAGCTGCTCCATCATAATTGTGGCTTTCATGCAGTTTATCGTGAATGATGGAGTCATGCATCTCTTTGTGAATGAGTCTGACAAGATGCTGATAATGACCAAAACTTAAGTTTTTGTTGCTTAAGCGGTATAGCTCGGTTTCTATCTTTTTGCTAATGACGCCACTTTTTTTGTACTCGCCCAGCAGAATGCCAGCAACATAAACCAGCAGGGCCTCTCCAAGTTCAATCAACGTGAAGTGACGTTCGGCCTCGCTATTGTTTTCCTTGGCAGCCTTAAGATTCTCATAAGGCTTGAATATCAGGCTTGGGTAGTTGCTTTCAAGTTGGTTCATTTAATTATCACTTTGATTCATGTTTTTATTTTCTATCTGCGAAATATCCTGTTAATGAAGAAGCTGAAGAATAAGGTAAGGAATGCAATGATTACGGTAAACAGCGGCATGATCACGATGTCAAACCAACCGAAACTGAGCATGATGTACCTTGAGATGCCAACGTTGACCAGATCTTCAGGGCTTTCAAACGCATGCACGTTCAGTTGAAACCTTAGCAGAAAGTCAATCACGAAGACGGTGATTACCAATGCCTGTAAGCTGTAAAGCCAGAACATGTGGTTTGCCCTGCCAAGCAACCATTGTTGCGACTTATGGGGGTTCCTCCGCTGCACGTCAATGTAAATGGAATAAAGCGTGAGCATGAAAATGATGATGATGGTGGAAAGCAGTCGGAAGCCCCTGAAATGGCTGATCATGTCAATGGTACCCGGCTTTGCCATCTGGATTACCACCAATAGCAAGGGGATGATGAAACCCAGGTAAAGCAGCTTGCTCTTCTTGCCTTCAACCCGCTGTATGGTTGAGAGGATGGAATGGCGCTGGTGCTTTCCATCCGTCAACCTGAAATAACTGGAAACAATGAGCTTGTACAACACGAATGCCACGGGGAACAAAAAGGCCACCCCAATGAAAATCGTCCAAAACACGGTCAAGGCGTTCGAAAAAACACTGAACAATCCTGGTCCAAGGAAATCCATTGCCCTTTCAGGCACTGGTGGCCGATATGCCTGTCCATCAAATAAATAAACATTGGGGTCAAAGAATCCCATCATGAACAAGAGTGCAATGAATCCCAGAACGACGTTCCTGATGAAGGCGGTATTGGTGAACCAGCGCAAATAAGCCGGATATTTCAAGGAAAAGGAGGAGATGGAGTCTGAGACGTTATCAATGTCAAACTTTTCGATGTATGCTTCCGTCAGGTGGTCATAAACGTCAATGTACAGATGCAAGGGTACGTATATGGCCCCGAAGTTGATTTCCCTTTCCCTTACGAGGAAGTTTAAATAATTCTCAAAGCGCAGCCTATCCCTGCACGACTCATCAGCGGGAAGCTTCTTTACCAAGGTTCCAATGTCTTCCTTGCTGTTACCCTCTGCAAAACGGATGGTCGAATTGAGTTTGTTGACCTCTTTCCTTTCTTCCTTGCTTTTTTCCTTAAAGTCCCCGTTGACCATTTGCTGCCAATGGTACTGTCTTGCAAAATAATCCCTGATTAACTCACTATCATTGCAGTTCATGATGTCTGTGTCGAGCTTTTTCCAATCCTGAACCATGGTCTTCAGCAGGATTTCGTTACAAAACTCCACATACAAACCCGTTTGCTCTGGTGAACTGCCATCAACTTCTACCACGTAGTTCAATTCTCCTTGCAAAAAACTGATCTTTTCCCTGTAGTAACGTTTATGCGTCAGCAGCATCTCGTGCAGCACGTGCCTGAAATAACCAGGGAGCGCATTGACTGCCTTAAGTAAGGGCCCATCCTGCCTTAGTGATTCAAATTGCCTGAAACAAGTCTCGAGGCTTTTATTGGCCTCGCTTACTGAAAGCTCTTGATCTTCCACAAAGCGGGTAAAGGACCTGAACAATTCTTCGGTCAATTCCCGAAAACCCGGAACGTCCGTATCCATTGATTTCAGGTGGTTTAGGTCCATCACGGCCTTGTTCAGTTTTCTGAGAAGGACTTCCCTTTGCCCATTCTGGATGAATGCAATACTCGTTTGCCAATTCTCGACGAGAAATTCAAGCAATTTTCTTATTTCAGGTGAGGCAACTTGCAGGGGTGACTGTTTACCTGCGTTTTCATTTAAAAAAGATGACCTTAACTTCAGGTATACCTTCATTCTCTCCCATAGGAATTCATACTGCCTGATTTTTAGCAAAAGGCGCAAAGAGTGAAGGTATTCAGACAATGGTTTGTCCTGGCGTTGATCAGCGGTTTCCACTGATGGCAAATTGGCAATCCGTTCTTCAAGTTCAAAAAGCAGTTCGGAAAGCTGCCCAAAGGATTTTGACACCAGGCGGTTTACGTCATTTCTCTTGATTCGTCCTTCAATGCCCTTGATGGCTCCTGGGTTTTTGAGCAATTCACTTCTTTGCTCACGAAGCCTTAAGAACTGTTCACCAAACAGGCTGACAACGATTCTGTCTTGAATCAGCTCCTCGGACAAGGAGTCAAATGCTTCAATTTCATCGCCAGAAAGGGGATTTGTCGCCATGTCCTGGAGGTAATCGTGAAACTTCTTGAGTTTTTCGTCAATCGCACCGTGATCCTTCAGTGCAATGCAAACAAGCAGATCGCATATGTATTTTCCTGCGCTTTCAAACAAAAAGAGTGGGTGCTCTTCATATGCATTCAAATGGATTTCAGGCACATGGAACAGGTCGAAGACACCATGGACATCGAAGCCGTTGTCTTGATTGAATTCACTGAAAGTATCTTTGCCATCCCTTGCAAGTAACTGTTGCAAGGTTTTTGGATGCATGGCCTGAACCGCAGCCAGGTAAAGCATTCTTCTTTTCGGGGCAGAATGCCGCAAGGCATGTTGCAAACCTATGACAAATGTTTTTTCCGGGAGGTTTTCCACGCTTGTCATCCAGTCCTGCATATACCCTGTGGGAAAAAAGTCCTTGATGAGGTCAACGAAATTGGGCGCCCACTCAACCCGCTCCGGCAAAGTCAAAAAATCATGAAGCTCCGTGAGTTTTTCAAACATTAGATTTCTCAGACACTCACGTTGCTTCCTTTGGTGAATGTTTGCCGGTGAAAGCCGATGAAGGTCTTCTGAAAACTTCCGGAAAGTGTCGAATTGAAATTTAAACTGCTCGACACCAGTATCCATTAATGTGTCCAGGGCGTCTATCTCAAGCTCTTCAAATGTCAGTGGCGGAAGCAGCCCCGCGACCTTGTCAAAATCCTTGTATTCTTCAATTTTTTCCCCGATACCAAACCAAAGTTCGGTTGCCTTGATGGCCTCCAGGATTTCATGTTGATTTAATTCACTGCCTTCCCTTGGTGCATCAATGATGGTGTAATCATGCATGGGACTTCTGCCATCATACCAAGGGTCGTTGCGATGAAACCCTTTGCGGGGGTCACTTGCAAGGTCACTTTTTTCACGTCCCAAGTCAGCAAGTTTCTGGATCTCAAGGCTATCAATCAGAATCCCCAGACCTTTCAGGTCATATGGTGTATTTGGGTCAGTTGCAATGATGGCCCTGTGTTTGTCAACCCCAGGATTGTTGTCGCGAAATGCGCAAGTAGCCATGAATCCTTCACCATTTGCTGAGTTTTTTATGTCGCCCCTGGCCCAGTACTTCCACAAGAAGCTTTCTGGATTGCGCGTCTCAAGGAAGTCAACCTCCTCAAACAAATTGGTGTCCACATTCAATAAAGTGAGCTGGTCGGTGGTGGATCTTAACCTGAGATCTTCTTCGTAAGTTTTGGCGTCCTTTTCAATCAGCTCAATGTATTCATCAATTCCTTCCATCTGGTCAAGAAAGTCGTGTGCCCAGGGGTTGGGCTTTAACTCGAGTAGTTTAATGACCTGATCGAGGAAAGGCAGGGCTTTTTCCACGATACCCATTGAGCGTCTTTCAACAGCCCTCTCTTGTGTTTTTTCGACGATGGCATTGATCACCGAGGCAATGGAAAGCGGATAATCAGGATCCATCGTAAGTTTACCGCCGTCAACGTCATTTACGTATTGGGATAAAAGCTTATCCGCGTCCGTAAGCTGGCCGCCCTCGAGAATTTTCTTAAGGAAAAAACAAGATGCAATGGCATCAAGATCAGGTACGAAATGGGTGATCAAAGTCACCGGTTCCTGCCCTGTCAAATGACTGAGGTATTTTTCGTAGTCATTGGCGATGATCGATGCTACGCAACTATCTTCACTTCCGGGTTGGTGATGATCGATGATTCCAGGTTCAAGACGGTTTCCAGTATCAACGATCACGGAATTAATGCGCTCCCATTTCTTAACCGTACCATCATTAAAGACAAAAATGAAGTGGTCATCCTCCACGTTCACTTGCGCACCCTGTGGGATAAAGTCAAAATCAATTTTCATTCCCCTAATGAAGTTTTTGCAATCAATGCAGTCATGATGACATTGAGTTCATTGAAT
The DNA here is from genome assembly GCA_003566815.1 of Caldisericota bacterium. Classification (GTDB taxonomy): domain Bacteria; phylum Caldisericota; class Caldisericia; order UBA6126; family UBA6126; genus T3SED10-260. The sequence goes on along the minus strand of PXBT01000023.1, from coordinate 3,155 downwards.
AATTCAACAATCCCAGGCCATGAATCATGCATGGCTTTAAATTATGTTCCTTTAAGTGCAATGTTTAACCTTAATGAATTGTCAGGCATGCCATGCTATTAACCCTTATCGCACAAACACATACCAGAGTGCTGCTTTGGTAACGCCTCCGGGTCCGTCAATGGCTTTGTCAACGTCTTTCATGGTGCCAACTCGGGTACTTCCTGAGCCTTGCCTGATGTAGCCTCCCTTAACATTTGCAAGCTTGGATGACCCAGGACCCTGACAAATGTCATTCCCCCGGATGTTTGCCACCGTGGAGCTTCCTGAGCCCTTGCGGATCTTGTCACCTTTGACGTTGGCAATTGTTGTGCCTCCTTGTTTAAGCTTCTCTCCGTCAAATTTGTAGTCAGCCATAAATGATGTTTTTGGTTAATGAAAAAAAAATTGCTTATATGAAGGTATTATACCAGTTAGAGTATTTACGTTTCAAAATTCATAAAAAAGGAAACATCCTTGGACACCTTGTCGAGAATGAATATGTATTGACCAAAGGGTCTGATTAATTGATTATCTATGCGAATATATGCTTTTTTTTAGATTTTACCACATGATTGATCTCATTGCTCATTCATTAACCGATCTAATCCTTTGAACCATGATGATGCTCCTTGATCGAGAATGATTGCACGAGGCAATCACTTGATGCATTCATCTTTTTGACAAACCAAAAAAATCCTTATATTTGAATTGTAAGCACTAACCAAAAACATACTGCCATGGGACTATTTACTTTTCTGGAAAAGGGTGTAAATAAGTTTTTTAATGGATTAAAAAAAGGCACAGCAGATCAAGTAATTAAAAAGGCGGAAAAAGCAAAATTACCTCCACATGCTATAGAAGCAATGAAATCAATAGAAGATAGTTATGACGAAATGGTAGATTTATTTGATATCTAAAAATAATAAGTGAAATCGCAGATGAATGAACGACAAAATTTAACTTTAAGTCAACAAATCCTTCGATGGCCAACATGACCGAAGCAGGGATTATATCATCGGAATATTCATGATTTGGGGTTCGCCCTTCATTCCATCAACATGTTATGTTTTTGTCCATACGGGAGAGCCCCCATAAATAATTTTGATATTTGATTTCGAAAGTACAAACCAAAAATCTATTGCCATGGGACTATTAAACTTTCTGGAAAAGGGTGTAAATAAGTTTTTTGATGGATTAAAAAAAGGCGCAGCTGATAGCGTGACCAAAAAGGCGGAAATGCAGGATTTGCCACCACACGCCATAGAAGCTATGAAATCATTGGAAGATAATTATCATGAATTCATGGATATGCTTGAAAATGGCATTGAAGTAGGAGACGAAGGCCAAAAAGAGAAATAATCACCTTTTCAGCCTGCCTTTTCGTTTTATGCCAAAAGCCCAATGTGTTCAATATGAACTTATTGGGGATTCTATTATCGAAACATCCATGATTCAGGTTGCTCCTTCATTGTAACAACATCTTTTTATGTGATTGTCTGCTCAGTAAAGCAACAGTTGATAATTTTGATGTTTGATTTCGGAAGTAAAAACCAAAAACCTACTGCCATGGGACTATTTAAATTTCTGGAAAAGGGTGCAAATAAGTTTTTTGATGGATTAAAAAAAACGCAGCAGATAGCGTGACCAAAAAGGCGGGAAAAGCAAAATTGCCACCCGAAGCAAAAAAAGCGATGGAAGACATGAAAAAACAGGCAGATGAAATAGAAGATATATTTGCTGATTTATAACTTAAGTCGTCTTGGCGTATTGCCTTTGAATGATATTGCCTCAGAGGAAAAAATAAAATAAAAGAACAAAACCATCTCCCTGTTGCTGAGTCCTTCAGCCCTGGCGATTAAGCTGCCTCGTCCATCATAAACCCTATTTCCCCTGATGCGACCAATGTTCCGTCCCCTTGAATTGTAGAGTCGATTGCCGCTGGTGCGCCCAATCTGTCGTCCTGAACGGTCGTACAATCTGTTGTCATCAATCCTGCCGATGCTTCGACCCCTGCCATCATAAACCCGGTCATTCTCAACCCTGCCAATTAAGCTCCCGGTGCCATCATAGTATCTGTTTGAATCTACCCGGCCGATATGTCTTCCACTGCCATCATATATCCTTTGTGCGTGGGCTTCAGGCAACAAAATAAAAAGAAAGAGGAGGGTGAAGGATGTAGCTTTTGCTAGTTTCATTTTGAACTTGACCAAATCAATCAAATCATTTTGTTACTATTCAGCTCCATTGTAAAGTTATCAATTTTTTGGCGAGGATTACCCTTAAGATTGCTTTTTAAGTGTGGGAACCGAAATCGCTGCTATGGTGAACTGCCTTCAAAACGTCAGGCAAGTATCTATTGAAGGGCAATTATGGGTATGTTCTTTGTGGCCAGGTATTTTATTCAGCGATTTTGAAATAACCCCACACTGGCTTACTACCTGTAACGTCACAGGTTAATTCAATTTTCAAACTTTCCTCCAACCTGGTTTTCACGTCCGCCATGTGATCAGGCTGAACCAATTTTTCGTTTAGCTTTTCAATAAGTTTGTCAATGACGTAATCCCTGTAATCGTCTTGCACCGTTGCAACATGCAGCCTATACCAGGGGTAACTCTCATTGATGAGTTGAAATGGCTCCTCGAAGCTTGCATGTTCACTTCTTTCATTTACATCCAGTCCTTCGTCTGATGGTACAAATTCGTTGTGGCTATAAAAGAACTTTTCCCCTGTTTGGCTTTTCTGCCGGATTATGCATAATCCACCTCCTTCACCTAAAAGCTCAAATACTTTTTCTGCGACCAGGTAATTGCTTTTATTATGGCTGGTCATATTCATAAACGCTTATTTGCTTATTAAACACAGCATGCCCACTGATGGATATACCGGACCATACTGACCCCCTGAGCCGGCGTAAGGATGGCCTTAAAAATCATATGGCATTCAACCTCATTTCTTAACCTTGCAGGTGTTGATTCCAAGTAGGGTATAGAGACCACAGAAACCGGTGAGGTTTGTGATGAGAAGCACGATGGCGGCAATGAGAAAAACAATTCCAAGCGTTCCCGTTGCTACTTCAGTGAAATAAAGTGCCGCAAGAATCACGGCAATGATCAGCCTGATGATTTTGTCGACGT
>PXBT01000041.1 GCA_003566815.1 Caldisericota bacterium | reverse complement strand
GTCAAATGCAGGGACTGCACTCCTGAACCTTCGTCAGTAACCCTGCCCTGAAGTTGCACGACTTCTTCTTCGGTTGCATAGTCCTCGGGAGGATGATGGAGTTCAATCAGGGGGTCATCATTAACCAAAACAGTCTTTATTTCAGAGAGAGCTGAATACATAGGCTTTTCCTGTTGATCAAAAGATCGCATTCCATAAATCCAGGTTTCACCCCAGGAAACATCTTTATCAATCCAATATAAAGTATCAGGCAAAACCTTTGTACGTTCTTTCCATTGATAGGGTTGATCTAATGATGATCGATAAATTACATAGCCTCCCAAAGGATAGGTGCCCTGCTTTGGTTTTTCCCATTCAAAATGTATCGCCTGACTTCCTATAAAATAAGACCATACCGGTGCTTCTGGGGGAAAAGCGGTCACATACTTAAAAACTCCTGAGCCCATAGTCCCTACCATAAGTGACAATTCATCTTCAGGAAGTCGAATCATGGACTGAACACGAGGATTAACAAGGCCCTGATTCATGGCTTGCCAGGTTCCTCCACGATCATTCGTAAAATAAACCCCTTCTCTGTCAAGGGCAATAAACCAGGTATCAGGTACATCAGGATCAAAATAAACCGATTGCACATAAGCTTGAGCAATATCAGGATGCTGAATGTTTGCTTCCTGCCATGACCTACCTTTATCAGTGGAATAGATTAAACCTTTTCCATCGGTTCCAGCAATAATTTGAGAGTGGGAAGGATAGTGGTAAAAAGTAGTAAAATGACGAAAACGAGCAGCAAAATCGGTAAGATATCTCCAACTCTCTCCAGCATTCTCCGTTACCAGCAGCCCTTTATCAGTTGCAAGAATTATATGATTCTCTGAAATAACAGCAATATCTTCTATCAAACAATCTTTTAGTTCAGTGTTATTATCGTCCTGCGTCAAATCTTCCCATCGTTCTGACCCTATACGAACTCGAAACAAGCCTTCATAATTCGTCCCTGCATACACATATTCCTTGGAAACAGCAAGAGAATGTATGCTTGATGCGGGTAAATTTGTGCTATATCTTGCCCAATTGCCAACATCAGGCAAAAACCTTGCAACACCAGCCCTGCGCGTTCCTGCATAAAGTCTTGCGCCTGAAGCATCGGTTGCAAGGCAGAGAATTTCCGGGTGTCTGAGTCCTCTGCTAACATCTTCCCAGCTCATTCCTTGATCTTTGCTTAAATATGCACCCAAATCCGATCCAATAACCACATGTTCGTTGTTTTCTCCAAAAACTGTCAAATCATTTACAATCAAATGATCAGGCAACATATGATTTGCAGCTATCCAGCCAGGATCAGATGAGGCATGAACAAAATCAACCCCATGTCTCCAATGTGACGATAATAGATTAAATATGATTAGAACGATTAGAAATAGTTGGAATTTATTTTTCTTCATTAAATTTTCTCCATGTATCTAAACCCTCGAAGCTCAGAAGGTCCTATTGAAGCCAAATCAACATTTATCCTTTCTGGAGTAGGATCTTGAGTATCTTCAATTATAATGGTCCGATGATAATCTTCATAGCCAGCTTTCGAAACTGTAATAATCCAGATTCCAGGTCTCAATTGAAGTGTGGATGGAGTTAATCCATCAAAGCGATCGTTTACATAAATTCGAGCTTCTGATGGATTGGACTGAACAAAAACAGGATATAGATACAAACGCATTTGCATCGAATAATTCTGCAATTCTTTTTCACCTGATACTATCAGTTGCCCCCTGCTATCGCCATACAAGGTTTTTGTATAAAGCACTTCATAGTTCCCTGGTTTTAAAGTGTAGGTTAAAGGGGTGATGCCCAGATAATTACCATTAAGATGAACTCTCGCCCCTTCAGGCTCAGAACTAAATACAACTTCAACATTTTCAAAAAGATCGACAGATGGGACTGGAACTACTGGATCCGGAGGAGATGGAGGGGGTGAAGCAGCCGGAGGCGGAGGCTCTGGTGGAGGAGGAGGTTCTGGGGATGGCGGAGGATGAATTACATCAGGAGGAGTATCATCAACGGGAGCATCATCTGTTTCTTCTATAATCTCGAAAGTTTCCTCAGAATCTTGATCTTCAACATCTTCTTCAGTAAAAAAATCGTCAACCATAGTCGTTTGATTGGAAACATATGTTCTTTGAATTGGAAAAAAGGAAAATTTAAATATTGACTTTCCTTGCAATATACGGAGGCTAACCCAGACTAATCCTGCTATCATTAATATTATGACAATAGAAAACAATATGAACTTAATGCTTATTCCTGATGATTTATTAGAAGGCTCCAGTATGATAACACTTAAATTATCCTCCGCAGCATCAAGGTTTATTTTTGAAAAATAATTCTGAAGTAGTCGAATGCCTTTTGAATGAATAAAAAGCTCTTTTTGATCTTCATGGTCCATCCATAAGGCAACACCATCGGATGTTATGGAAACACGAAAATTTTCCCCTGTTTTTTCAATTATTTTACAATCGGGTTCATGGTCATCTCTAAGAGGACTGTTTTCTGAAGGCAACATGAATGCTTCCATATCTTTTCCGCTCCCCGAAGAAAATAAAATCAACCCTCCCCCAAGGTTTGCAAAATAAGCTTTGTTATCTTGCAGGATTGCGATCGCCAAACCTACTCGAATGCCCGGAGTTGACCATTCTTGAGCTTTGGTAGCCAAATATTGCTGAGCTGAATAAATAGCAGTCTCTATTCTGGCTTTTGGGCTTCTTGCATCATCAGGAGAAAAGAATTTTTCTATTATGATTTCCACTACACCTTTGGTAGCCAGATTGCTATTGATATGACCCCCAAAGCCATCTGCAATGATAAGCAACTTTTCTTTTGCAGAAGGATAATCTTCCAGGCTGGAATAAACAAAATCTTCGTTTCGACGCTTTGTTGCGCCTTTCTCGCTCCTCCAAAAAACATCCACTTTAGGTTTTTTCATGACTCACCCCTGTGCTTCTCAATTGCTTGAGATATCAATATTGTAGCATATCAAACAGACAGGGCAAAAAACAGAAAAGAAATATCTTCTTCGTTTTTCATTGAAAAAGTTTAGCTTCCTTTTATAATTAAGGACTAATGATAAAAAATAAATGGGCTGTATGGTTATAAACGTTTTTTTTTATAACAAATAGCAACTTACTACAAAGGAGTATCATATGAATTTTGCGCTGAAAAGAAACATTTCTTTTCTTTTAAGTATTTTTTTGGTTTTTAGTTTGATGAGCCTGGTTTCCTGCAGATCCAACGGATCTTCTCAAGACAGACCAGATGAAGGCAGTGGAAACGATTTCCATGCTGCTCGTTCGAATGATGTAGTCTTTTCCATTAATGGCAATGAAGTTACCAAGGCAGAGATTGAAGAACAAGCCCAACGCATGAAACCGCCTGACTTTGAAAGAGAAGTAGCTCAAATGCCTCCCCAAGAAGCTGAAAACTTCAGGAATCATTTTATAATCCAGGCTTATAAAACAGCTCAAGCTAATCTCTTGTTTCAAATATATGCTGAAGAGAATGGCATCACAGTCACCGAAGAGGATGTCCAATATACTGTTGAAAAATTTAAGAACATGATTCAAAGAGGTAGGGACAATTTTGATGAAGAATTTGAAGATGTACTGAAACAATTTAACCTTACTTATGATGATTTTTTAAGCGATATGAGAAAGCAAGCTCTTCAAGATAAAGTGATGGAGCCAGAGTTTAATAAAATAGAAGTTACTGAAGATGAGCTTCTTGAATTCTATGAAAGAAATTATGAACGATACAACAAGGAAGAAAGCGCACATTTGCATATCATCTCTGTTGAATCAAAAGCAGAAGCTGAGCAAGTACTCGATGAAATTGTCCATGGAGGAGATTTTCACGAAGTGGCAAGGCGCTTTACCCCTCCAGATGATCTGGATGCTGTACCAGCAGCTCCTGGTGACATTGGACCCATTCCTCGAGCAGGGATTCCTCCTTCCTTGCATGAGGAAGTGTTTAATCGTGAGCGACCCCTATTGACTCCTTTTGTTGCAAGTATTGATAATAATGGGCAGGAAATATACTTTGTTATGCGTGTAAAAGATTTCTTTGATGAAGAAAATTTTGCCCTTGAAGAAGTCATGGATATTGTGATGGATGATCTGATGGAAGAAAAAAGATTTCATAAAACAGAAGAGTTTTTACAACAGTTAGAAGAAATGTACACCATCAATGAAATCGTTCCTCCTCCAGCAAGACCAGACATGCAACAAATGATGCCTCCCATGCCCTGATGAAAATATTGCTGATTGAGGATGATGATCGCATTGCATCCTTGATCGGTCTTTACCTTCAAAAAGAGCATTATAAAGTCAGCGTTGCTTCTGATGGAAAAGAAGGATTAAAGCTTTTTCAGCAAATCAAACCTGATTTTGTTGTGCTTGATTTAATGCTACCAAAACTTGACGGATGGTCTGTACTCAAGGCTATCCGTCAGGTTGATAATACTCCTGTTATATTATTAACCGCAAAATCTGATGATATCGATAAAATCCTTGGACTTGAAACAGGTGCTGACGACTATATTACCAAACCATTTAACCCCAGAGAGTTGATTTCTCGCATTCGAGCCATTATTCGAAGAACGACAACTTTTGAATCAAAAAAGATTAAAATCAATAATCTCATTATTGATCAAGATAAAATGGAAGTAATTCAGAATAACACCAAGCTTCATTTTTCTGCCCTTGAATTTAAGTTGTTATTTTTCATGGCTTCACACCCTGGTCAGGTTTTTTCTCGAAGTCGTCTACTGGATGAAATATATACAGATCATGATGTGCTGGTGGAGGAACGCACCATCGATGTTCACATCAAAAATATTCGCAAAAAACTGGGTGATTCTTCAAAAAATCCTGTTTATATTGAATCTGTTTTTAGTGTTGGCTATCGTTTTGTTGAACCATGAAATGGAACATTCAGCTAAAATTTCTTTTAGTAATGGTGCTCTTGAGCTTATTTGCAGTTATTTTTACCTCATTCATTATTCGCGTTCGTATCCAGGAACATTTTCACCAATATACCCTCCAACACGAAAGATCTGCGGGAGAAGGTATGGGTGCTGGCTCCAGGCTTATTGGAGACCATCCTCGGTTTCGCTGGAATCTTCAACAAATGGAATTCTTGAATGAAGTTACTCGATCGATTTATTTGGGCGGAATAGTAACAATCATAGTTGCAATTTTTCTTAGCTGGATCATGGCTCATCGTATGACAAAGCCCATGCAGGAAATGGTCACTGCAACAAAAAACATCGCTGCTGGAAAACTTGATCATCGATTAAACATCGACTCTGATGATGAATGGGGAATTGTTGCAAAATCATTCAATTCTATGGCCATTCAGCTGGAAGATAAAGAACAATTGCGCAGGGAGCTTGTCGCAAATCTATCTCATGAGTTGGCTACCCCGCTAACCAGCATTGCAGGATATCTTCAAGCCATAGAAGAGGGACTAATTGACAAAAATCAATGGAATCAAACCCTCCAGCTTCTTCGGGAAGAATCCTCCAGGATGAAAAAAATGGTAGAGGATTTGAGAGAGCTTTCTCTTGTAGAATCTAATGCTTTTCAGCTCCATACGCAACCATGTAAAATAGACCAGATGATGCATAAAGTTTTAAACTCATTCAGCCGCATGGCTCAGCAAAGAAATATTCAAATTTTATACTTACCCGATTCTTCTCTCAAGCGAGTTTATATAGATCCTGATCGGTTTTATCAGCTTATGATTAACTTGATCCAAAATGCTCTTCAACATAGTGATGATGGAAAAAAAATAACTATTTCAACACATAGTTTGGATGCAAAAAAATACTCCATTATTATTGAGGATGAAGGAACAGGTATTGAAGAAAAAGATCTTCCTCATATTTTTGAACGATTCTACCGCACAGAACCTTCTCGTTCAAGAGTATCGGGTGGCACAGGAATAGGATTGGCTATTGTGAAAAAGCTCGTTGAATCACATGGGGGAAAAATATCAGCAAGTAGTCAATTGGGCAAAGGCACTCTAATTAAAATTATTCTTCCACGATATATTGCTGATAGTACTCGACCGAATCTTGAGATAGGGTAACGCCCTCCACTTCAAAATTTAGCACATATTCTTCCATAGCTTTATATGCGTCTTCAAGCGTGCCATGTCCCTGAACCACATAATGCTGATAATACGCTCTTCCCAATTCTTCCATTAGAGCTTCATATCGTTCAACCTTTTCGTCCAGATTGTCGCCACCTTCGAACCATTCTTCAATCTGATCCATAAAAGCAAGTTCTATTTCTTCTCTTAATAAAGCTATAGTTTCATTCTGGCTGGGAGGCAATATTCTTTCAACACGCTGCTGAGTATCCCCTATGATGCTTGCTTCATTTTGAGTGGGAGAGGTTGGCTGGCCCCCAAAATGGAATTGCACCGTCATCCATCCCTGTTGCAAAGAAACTGTAACAAATATAACTACTATCAATACAACGGAGATTCCTGACCATTTTGCAATCGAAAAAGGTTGTTTTTTGGGGCGTCGAGTAAATCCCAAATTTGACAAATCGCTTCTGTCTATTTCATTGTTCATAACAAACTGCTCCTTCTTAAAAAAACACTTAAGTTATAATTATACTTTAAGCTCAATGGAATAAAAGAAACATTTTTCTGTATAATGTATATTGAATTTGCAGGAGGTGATATTTCGAGATGGAGCAATATATTTTTCCTTTTCTTCTAACTCTTTTTGCAGGTTTGTCCACAGGTATCGGCAGTATTATTGCATTATTTGCAAAAAAAACCAATCGAGTATTTCTTTCTGTTTCTTTAGGATTTTCAGCTGGAGTCATGATCTATGTTTCGATGATCGAAATATTTCCTGAAGCCCAGGAAGCTCTAGTGGGATCACTCGGAAAAGTGCAAGGAATGTGGGCAACCGCAGGAGCATTTTTTGCAGGCTTTATATTGATTGCTATCATCGACCGGCTGGTTCCATCTTTTGAAAACCCCCACCAGCTAAGAAAGGTTGAAGATTTGCAACATGTTCCTGATGATCAACGAAAGCTTCATCGCCTGGGAATCTTTACCGCCCTTGCCATTGCTATTCACAATTTTCCCGAAGGATTGGCAACCTTTATTGCAGCAGTGCAGGATCCTGGGCTGGGAATCGCTATTGCAGTGGCCATTGCCATCCATAATATCCCTGAAGGCATAGCGGTATCCGTACCCATTTATTATGCTACCGGGAGTCGCAAAAAAGCTTTTATTTATTCTTTTCTTTCAGGTTTGGCTGAACCTATCGGAGCAGTGGTTGGTTTTCTAATTCTGCTTCCTTTTTTGTCCGATACCCTTTTTGGAATCATCTTTGCTTCAGTAGCAGGTATTATGGTTTTTATTTCATTGGACGAGCTTTTGCCAGCATCAAGAGAATATGGTTATTATCATTACTCTATCTATGGTTTGCTGGGAGGCATGGTTGTGATGGCCGTCAGCCTTTTGCTTATGAGTTAAAATTGGTCAAGGTAAACGATTGAAATATTCTTTGAGAATATGAGGCTTAACATCTAACTCTTTTGCCCATCGGATACAGGCTTCAAGCTTTTTACCAGAAAATGTCTCTTGAGTTTTTACAGCTCGAATTAAAATATTTTTTGGGCTATGCCTTGCATCTATAAATTCCATGACCTGAACTTTGTATCCCATAGCTTCCAGGTAAAGCGATCGAAAGGCATCAGTCAGCAGAGAAGAGACTTTTTCTCTTAAAATTCCATGTTTCCATAATGGTTTTAACAAAGGATGATCCAATTGATCATAGAATTCATGCTGGCAACAGGGTGCAGCAAAAATCCAGGATGCCCCCATGGCAACTCCTTTCAGGATGGCTTCATCGGTAGCTGTATCGCAAGCATGCAAAGAAAGTGCCATATGTATTTTTTGCTCATCAAGAGAAGCAATGTCGCCCTGCTGAAATCTCATGCCAGAAAAAGAAAGCTGATCCGCTAATTGCTGATTATGTGCTGCTAATTCATGAT
>PXBT01000162.1 GCA_003566815.1 Caldisericota bacterium | reverse complement strand
AGATGAAGTACTTGTCAAGGGGAAGGCCTAAAAAAAAATGCAAAGGGAGAAAGGGTGCTGTGGGTGAGGGTTTGGGTTTTAATTAAAGATTATTTTTTACTCTTTTTAGAACCTTAAGTAATAATTTTTTTTTCAATAAAATAACAAAAAATCCATCACAAAATTTTCCTGCATTAATATAGAAGGTCAAAATTGACTTAAGCTTAAATAGATCAGCCTGATCTATCCCACCTGTTATGCTTTGATTCCAATCTGCAGACCCTGTTAATGATATCCAGGATCCACAGTCTATCCAGCCTAAATTTTTGCAATCTTCAATAAAATCAATAATTTTTGGATGATAAACATAAGCATCTGTAACTTTATTTAAAAATGACCATGTTCGGCCTATGTAGTTAAAATCATAAAGTGCATGTGAAGGAGTTTGCTCAAAAAAAATGATATATTCATTCAGTTTTTTGACATGTTCTTTTTTCAAAACAAACTACCTCCTCTTATATCATGCTTGTTTTACAACAGCATACCATAATAAGAGGACAAGTAGTGTCCCTGCTATGTTTTAAACTTGTAAAAAATCAATAAAAAGTTTTTAAGTTTCAGAACCATCTTTTTTAATGATTTGCAATGTTTGATCTAATGGATTGATGAAAAAAAGATAATCACCAGCAATATTGTTAAATGTTGCTGGTTGCTGGTTGATCTTTTGTCGGTCAGAGCCGTCCAATCGGATACGATATATGGAAGAATCATCATCCCAGTTGCTATAATAAACCCATCCATTGTAAACATTAATAAACTCTGTCACATCATGATTGAGTTGCTCCTTTTGAGTTCCATCAGTTTTCATTCTAAATAAAGTCCCACCAGCCTGACCCTTTCTGTAATAAATCCAATCTTCGTCAACAACAAAAAAAAGAGAGACATCCTCATTGATTTTCTGTCGATCGGATCCATCCTTACGAATGCGATAAATAGCATACCTGTCTTGCTGATTGGCATAATAGATCCAATCATCGGTTACATTGAGATAAGAAGAAGGATCATCATTTATTTTTTGTCGTTCAGATCCATCCAGTTTCATTTTATATATTGAATAATTATCATTACGATTTAAGTAATACATCCATTCGTCATGAACTATCAGATTGACCGATTCATCATAGTTGAGTCTTTTTTTATAATCGCCATTTATATGAATGCGATGAATTGAATTTTCTCTTCGTCCGCAAACATAAAAAAGCCAATCGTCAACCACATTCAAAAATGATATGATTTCATTATTTATGATTTCTCTTTCTGTGCCGGCAATCTTTTTTCTACATACTCCTCTTTCATCGGTGCAATAATAGTAAATCCAATCCTCACACTGAGTCGCCAATCCACTATTAATTAAATTTCCAGCAGTATTTCCTCTTCCTTTTTCAATGGAAGAAATATCAAAAATGTCCTTCTCTTGAGCCTCATTATCACTGCTTTTTTCATCAATATTTTCATAGGATGGAATGTTTTGGTTCAATAGTATCTCATTGTTTTCTTTGTTGGTGGTCAAGAGAAATACTCCACCCAGAATCAAAGAAAATGCAAGTACTCCAAGTATAACTATGGGGGGGTTTCTTGTTTTTTTATTATCTTGGTGAAACAACCCTTGAATTTGAGTGGCTTTGTAGCTATTGTCCTTTTCATCTGCAAGAAAATCTTCTTTTTTGAGCTTTCCGGATTTTATGAATTCTTTAAGATCATGAAGAGAATAAGGTCCTTCTTTTTTATTATCATTGATTATAAACCACTGTTCATTCATTTTATTTTATTTCCACCCTTTCCTTTTCTATATTTTAATCACAGTTTCTTGATGTGCAAATAAAGCATTTCATCTACTGTAGCTTGATAAACAATGAATCAGTATCCATTTTATGTAACTTTTCCGCAGTATCGGAATGGCAGGTAAAATATAAAATTTGATGATAATCAGCCAGCTCTTTAACCGCTTTACATGTTGCATCAAATCTGACTGGATCAAAATTTACAAAAACATCATCAAAAATAATGGGCAAAGGTCTGGATTTTTTACTAAACTCCCTTATAAAGCCAAAACGAAGAGATAAATAAAGCTGTTCTGCTGTTCCTTTGCTTAGTTCATTTCCTTCTTTCCTCTGATGCTGTTCATCCTCGATATAGATTTTTGATTCATCAATAGGGGCAAATATATTAACATACTTTCCAAGGGTCATTAGAGAAAAATACTTTTGCGCTTCTTTCATGACATTGGGTTGCTTTTCTCTTTCATATAGAACAATAGCTTTTCTCATTAATGTTTTTGCTACAACCAGGCTGGACCATCGTCTCGACAAATTTTGCAGTTCTGATTCTTTCACAGTCTTTTTTAATCTTAACGCTGAGCCCTCTTCCTTTTTTTCAATTTGCTCAATTTCTTTTAGTAATTTTCCCTCCTGGGTTTTTAGAAGATTCAATTGTTCTTCGTTATGATCGATTGCATGCTGAAGATCAATCTCTTTTGCAGTTAATTCTTCGAAAGTATCAGGATATTGCAATATAAATTTTTCATAAGCTTCATGTTCACCGCAAATCCTTTTAATGGTATTTTTAATGCCACTAATTTGTTCTTTCAGCCATTGATATCTTTCATGAGATTTTCCTTTTTGGATAAAATCTTCTACTCCATCTGCATGAACACCATCAATCAAATCCTGCAAAGATTGATATATTTTTTCTTTGTTTAGTTTTAATTGTTCTAATTCATTTTTGATTTCATTCTGATCAGATGAAATCTTCTGAAATAATTCGTAATTTTTTAGTGTTTCATTTAACTCTCTTGACAATATTTCCAAATCTGGAATCATCATTGATTTTTCTACTTTTTTATTCATTTTTTCCATTAAATCGAAAAATCTGGCTTCAAAATCCTTGATGCAATCTTTAACTTGTTTTATTCTATCTTGATATTCGTCTATGGTGTTTTTCTTTTCATGGATAAGTCGGATATTTGAAAAGATTTCATTGACACTATCTGGTAATAATTTTTCTCTCAGGCTGTGCCGTGTTAGAAAAGTTTGCCATTCTTTATCAGCATTGTTTTGTTCTATCTCTATTTTTTCAATCTCTTGCATTATTTTATCTCTGTCTGAATATATTTTCTCAAGAGATTTTTTTAGTTTTGCAATAGTAATCTCAAGTTCTTGAGCAATTTTTTGTTGATGCAGCTCCTCCTGGAGAGCATGCTGATAAGATTCAACTTCTTCTATTTCAGGTATTTTATGAAACCTTAATTCTTTAGCATTTTCTTTTAATAATGTCACCAGGCGATCTACTTTATCCTGCTGATTTTTTATCCTCTCTTCAGCGCTAATTGCTATTTTGTCAGCATCGCTTTGCTTATGCTCCAGGTTAGAAGATTTTTTTTGCCTCATCATAAACATTAAGCCCAATGAAGAGAAAAATGCAACAAATGCTAAAACTCCAAATAAAAAATCTGATCGTGTAAAAAATATCAAAGCCATAGTAATTGATAAAACCGCAATTAATCCAGAAAAGATCATAATTAAAGGTTTATTTTCCAAAGTTTTTTCACTCGAAGATGACAGCTTCACCAACTCTTCTCTTTCTATCATTCGATGGAGTTCTGTTTCATTTTCTTTCAAATGGACTAAATTCATTTTTAATTGGAACAATAATTTCTCTTTTTCCTTTAATGTTTCATTTTCTTTCTTTTCAATACTTAGGTCTAAAAGTGATTCTTTCTTTTCCTGGATCTCATCTTCCAATCTATAAATTTCTTTCTCAATAGCATTGAGTTCAAGATGAAAGTTTTGATTTTTTTCTTTCAAAGAAAGCTTCTTTTGTTGAAATTGTTTGATAAAGTCTTTATTTTGAAAAGATATATCCATGGATAAAGCTTTCTCAAGATCCCACTCTTCTCCAATCTCCTGAAGGCAAAGATTTAATCCATTTTTTTCATTTTTCAAGTTGCTTTCAAGTCGAGGCAGATCAATGACAGCTTTCTCATATTGTTTCAGCCCTTTTTGGATTTCATAGATGCTGTCTTTTTGTTCAAGCAGTAAAGGCGATATAAAAAGTTTTTCCTTTTCCCTTTCATTCTTGACATTCTTTTGATGGAATTGTTCTATTGTTTTTTCTATCGAGCAAATCTCCTGTTGTTTTTTTTCCAGATTAGCCAGTCCATCTTCAGGAAACTCAGTGTATTCTTTGGTTTGGGATAGTTCATGTTGCAGTTCTTTTAATTTTTGCCAATCTTCCCAGGTATTTTTAATTTGATCATAGGTATGTTTTTGTACCATCAGCTTCTTTCGTTCATTTTCCGAAGTTTTAATCGCAGATGCTGTGCGCTCCAGCTCGTCATTCAACTCTTCATGTCTGTTTGCATCTTTTTCGATTTCATGAATTTGTTGATTAAAAATATTAATTTCTTTTAACATTGCATTAATTTCGGGCTTGCTTCCTGATGGTTTGAACAATAGCCCCATTTGTTTATCTATTTCTTTCTGCAAGTCTCCTAGTGAAAATTGACCTATACCTTTACCAGCACTATAGAGCTGTTCTTTGATAGAGTCATTGTTAAGAGTCTGAAAATTTTGCAGCTCATCCAAACCAAAGGCAAAAATATTTTCATAAACTTCTTTGTTAATGCTTCCAGTTAATCGATGAAGCTCTGCAAAAGATCCGATAGAGCCATCCTGAAGTATCACCTGGAGAGCATTTTTATCTTCTGAATATCGTTCAATAATATAAGGTTCATTGTCTACTGAAACCATAAGTCTTCCCCCATGTCTGCCGCCATTAAGAGGAGGATAAAGATTCAAATTGCTTCTTTTATCAGGAAATCCAAAAAGCATTCTCTTGATGAAATTCATAATAGTAGATTTCCCTGCTTCATTGTTGCCTAAAATGATGGTTAATCCAGGGTGAAGTTTTTTAATATGAAATTGATTAAAAGTCCCAAATCCATCCATATATACTTCATTAAAAATCATGGAGCAACCTCATCTTTCATTATCGGAATAACCGATAGGCAAATAATCCAAACAAAAATTTTCAGCTTGTTCAATGATCTCATTCATTTCTTCAGAGCTCAATTTACTTATAAACTTTCTACCGCCTGGAGAATTAAATAAAGGACTTAGTTCTTCTTTCAAGTGAGTTTGCAATTCATCGTCTTTTTTTGATTGCTCAAATATTTTTAGCAAATCAGCTATAAAGTCATTTTGTTGCTTTAAATGATCCTTGTTGATGCTCATGCCTGTTTTATTAACAATATTTTCCACCCAAACCATTTCTGCAGGGTCCTGTTCTAATGATCGAATTTCTTCGATCAAGTCCTCAAGAAAATCCTTTTTTGTCAAGCTGGAAAAAAGTGGTCCCCTCCCATTCAAAACCAGTCGCAATATAGCAGGTCGCTGTTCTGCTTTTTTTCTTACTTTTTCAATTTCTTGATATATTCCATCCATTAATTGCTGTTCAGTGGAATAACCCTCTATAGATATTTCATTGATAAACCATTGCACTGCATGCAATGGAATCCAGTTGCAATCATTTACCTTGTTGTTTTCCACTTCGACATGCATAACCCCTTTTTCCCCAGTCTCTTTGGGATTGATACCCTGAGGACAACCCGAATATACTATCCATGGTTCTTTTTGAAGGATTTTAAAAGCATGAATATGTCCCAAAGCCCAATAATCCAGCTCATGGCTGTCCAGATCCTGAAGCGTGCAGGGCGCATAGGGCTCATGGGCCATATTATTACCAACATTGCAATGGAGCAAACCAATTTCAAATAGAGATTCAATAAAGTTTTTAATTGGAAACTTTTTCGATAGATTAGCAGTAACAGACCTGTTTAAAAAGCTGATGCCATGAATTTTAGCTAAAGGTTTATTGTGCTTCATGAATACTTTGCTCTCTACTTTTGATCCTCCAAAAACATGCACATTGGGAGGAAAAGATAGTTTGGCTGACCAGCCGCTCAAGGGATCATGGTTTCCATGAACAAGATAAACTTGAACTCCATACTTATTAAGCTTTTTCATGCCTTCAAGAAATTTTAATTGTGATCGCAGGCTTCGATCTTCTGCATTATAAATATCTCCTGCAATCAAAAGAAAATCAACCTTATGATGAATACAATAATCAATGATAGAGAAATACGCTGAAAAAGTTGCATCAGCAAGCAACTCCCCCACTTGATCATTAATTCCTGAGATCCCTTTAAATCGAC
The DNA here is from genome assembly GCA_003566815.1 of Caldisericota bacterium. GTDB lineage: Bacteria > Caldisericota > Caldisericia > UBA6126 > UBA6126 > T3SED10-260. Next base: position 2,177 of record PXBT01000162.1, on the reverse strand, counting down.
TGTCAAGATGAAGATCCGATGTATGCACAAAACTAAATTTTTCCATAGACACTCCTGCTAATCTTTCATGCTTGTCGCAGAGAGCAGTCGAACTGCTCTCTGCATAATATTAATCACTACAAATTTATGATCTCAGCAGTTGGCGTTCTTTTAGAAAATCAATGAAAACTTTTTCAGGGTAGCGAGTATCAGCTTGAGCAACAAACAAAAGATCGTCTTCAACCAGACTCATTTTTGCAAAACCATCTTCAAGTTCATACCCATCAACATAAAGCACTGGACTTTTTCCTGCAGGCCAAAAAACAGGAGATTGCTCAAAAGATCTTATCCCTAAAAATCCAGGGTTATTCCTATAAACTTCTTCTGAAAGGTCATTAAAACTTTTGGGAGTTGGGTAAGCCTTTAATTGCAATGCAATAGCCTGAAGAATCTGCCAGTTTTCCATACCTGAAGCAGGAGGAATTGCTTGACAAAAAGATTGAATTTTTCGATCAGTGCTGATATAAGTGCCGCAAGATTCAGCAAAGCTTGCCATAGGAAGAAAAACATCAGCAGTCTTTGTATTTTCATTAAGATAGGTGTCCATGACCATAAGAAAATCCAGTTTTTCCAATCGAAGGTCAGGATAATTCTCGCCTATAAGAAGCAAAGATTTAATATTGCCTTCATCAACTCCATTGAGCATTGCTTCTGCAAGGGGCTTAATACCCAGTAAAGGAAGAGCTTGGGAATTATTATGAGCTTTAAGCTGTACAATACCTCTCCGTGGTTTGCCAATATGGCCTGAAATTAGGGCAAGATTGGCGATCATCTTTGCTCCTGCAGTGCTGACTTTATTTTGATCAAAAACAATCATGGCGCTTTTAGCTTTTAAATATAGCTCTGCAATTTTCTTTGCCTCTTCACTTGGTGCTATAGAGCTTAACTCTTTTTCAAGGGCTTCCCATCCGTGAGCATTTTTAGGTTTTGCTCCCATCAAAGTCATGGCAGCTGCAACTTCTTTCAAGAAATGCACCTTGTTGGCTGGATTAACCGTGAAATCAGCCCATTCGTCAAGTTTGGTAGAACATGGATTAATCAAAACAAGCCTTGATCCTGTCTTTACTGCTTCTTTGATCTTGACGCCTGCAATAGTATGGTCCTGGTAAGCGTTGGATCCTATTAATATGATCGCTTCTGTGCTAGCTAATTCATCAATAGTATTAGGGGAAGCATCCATACCAAAAACTTCTGCCAAACCTGATTCTATCATACCAAAACTGCTTATCCACGGAGTACGAAATACATCAGTGGCAAGATACCTGGCCAGATAGATTTCCTGTGTTGTCAATGAATCTCCCACGGAAATTGCAGTTGCATCAGCTCCATACTGGAAAGCAATACCCTGCACTTTTTTTGCAGTATATTGGATAGCTTCATCCCAGGATACATTTTCCAACTGCCCATTTTTCCTCACCATTGGTTGCAATGGTTTATGCTGATCATGGAGAAAGGAGAAACCAAAGCGACCTTTAACACATAGTAAACCCTGATCAACTGTACTATTTTTGTCAGGAAGAGTTCGAACAATAAGATCCCCTCTGGTTTGGAGATCCATTTGACAACCTAAACTGCAAAAAGCACAGATTTTTTTTGTACTTGCAGTTTCTACGGGCACAGATTTTGGAATACATAGTTTTTCCTGCAAAGCTCCTGTTGGGCATACAGCAATACATTGTCCACAGGAAATGCAGTCCGTATCTTCCAAAGGCTTATCCATTGCAGGCTTTACGATAGCATCAAAACCTCGATGCACAAGACCCAAAGCCGTAACCCCCATAACTTCATCACAAATACGCACGCACAGTCCACACAAAATACACTTGTCAGGATTTCGATCAATAAAGGGGTGGGTATTGGGAACTTTTCGCTGATGCAACTCTCCCATTAATGGCTCAGGTTGAGCTTGATACTGTTTGGAAAAATCAATCAGCTTGCACTCAAAATAGTCATGGCACCCACACTCCAAACAACGCTTTGCGTCCTGGACAGCTTCTTCAGGGCTATAGCCAGCAACAATTTCATTAAAATTGCGATTTCGGTCTTCTGGTAAAAGATGCCTCATATGAGGACGATGAGCTTTTTCTCGATCCTCAAACTCTTCAGCAGTCACATCATCCCGAGTTACCAGCCAGGGT
>PXBT01000054.1 GCA_003566815.1 Caldisericota bacterium | reverse complement strand
TCGAATACTGATTAGGTCAGCTACATGCTTGGCCAAAAGCTCTGTGTTTTTCAATTCACCATAGTATTTCTGCCCTCGATCCTCATCATGCAAATCCATTCTACGATAAATGAGCTCAAATCTACCCGTATCTTTCATTATTCGTTCTACTTGCCCATATAGTCGCTCGAGCATTCGCTCAATGGGTTCGTCAAATGGAAACCATGCGCTTCCCCGACGAAGAAGCCCCCAGGATTCAAATTGTCTTATCAGCTCTCGTTGATCTTCTTCGATAGCTTTAATTTCTTCCTCTTGCCTGACTCTTTGCTCAAATTGTTTTCGCAGATTTTCTCTGGCTTCATTCATGATTCTTTCTCGCTCAGATCTGGAAAGCGAGCTGGGCTGAATGTCGTGTGCCTTGCAATAGCGATCCACAGCATCAATGCCCACTTGCCTTGCAACTCCTCTCATCTGGTCCCAAAGAGAGTCAAAGTCCCCAGGCTCTACATTATATCCCCATCGAGTCATGCTTTCTACGCCATCTCGGTAGATTTTGTAGGCTTTTTCGATTTCATCGTTTTTCCAGTTGGTAATACGTGCATCGACTACTTGAATCCAAACTTTTGCAACTTTATAAAATGGAACAAATTTTGTTGATACGATGTCAGCAAGTTTCAGCCCAGCTCCTCTATAGTCTCCTTCCCACAGGTGTCCTGCAAGGGATGCGGCATTGCCTGCTTCTCCAAATACAGTTTTTAGTGTTCCTCTCTTCATACTTAATGCAAGGGTGTTTCCCAGAATCGTTGCTACATTGGAGGTCAGAGAGGCATAGTCACCATTCTTTAGATCCAGAGCAACTTTGCCATATTCCAATGTTCCATATTTCATTTCTTTCAATACTTCATCAGCGATCAAATTGAGCTCAGAAGTATTGCTGGCGTTAAACTCTCTTCTCATGATCTCGTGAATCATTTCTCGAGTAACATTCTCTACTTCATCGCCCATTTGTTTTTCGCCCCAGGTTTGCACCGAACGATCTTTGATGAATTGCTCCATTCGTTCTTCTTCGGTGAGCTCAGCAGCTCCCCAAAGGAAATTATGATAGGTATGAAACTGGATATATCCTTCCTGCACATTAACGTTGTCTGCATGAACATAGGTCCATTCGCCTTCTTCGTTATAGTGCACTCCCCTGAACCCTCCTGTTTCCTCAAGAGCGGAAAGCTCAGCAGGATCAACTTTAACTCTTACCACAACAGGCTCATTGGTGCGATGTTGTTGTCCCTGTATTTCAAAGCGGACAGGAGCGCCCACTGGCTTTATAGCGTTGGTATTGATTTGAGGATTTTCGGAAGGATGGTAGAGAGAAACGGTAGTTTTTTGATCAAAAGCTTGTTGAGGAATTTCCACAGATATCCCATGGGTTTGAAGGTTTCCCAATGTAATATCTTGTTCCCCAGCTTCCATCACAATAGGCTCAGCAATCAGGGGTTGATATTCCCAGGTGTTCATTTTCGGAGCAGGCCTTTGAAATGCTTCGTGTCTGACTGAGCCATCCCCGGAGAGAAATGGAATAGAGGCGCCTCTAGGCCAAAGCAGGGCAACAGATGTAACAATCAATGCAAGAAAAAGGATGCCAGCGATCATAAATAGAGGAGTTTTGCTTGTACCTGTTGAAGGCTTGGGAGCGTTATAAGATGGCGACGAAGCCATGGGTGTCTGAGTAGAGGGTGAAGCAGGGGGGGTAGAAAAAAGACCAGGAACTTGATCAGCTTGCGTCCACTGATCAGTAGCAGGATTCCATAGTTGGTCTTGTGGCTGAAGATTTCCTGACTGAGAAAATGATACGATTTCATTCCAGGTATATGGCCCAAACGATTGCCCGTCTCTTGATAAATACCATTGATCCGCCATTTATATCCTCCCTTGGTGACATGATTTTAATAAAAATCATTACAATATAAAAAATTTTACTATAGTTAATAGAAGCTTTCAATTAACTTTTTCATTATTTGAGATGTATACATTAGCCCGATATTATAAGTCAGGGTCAAATAGCATGGAACTAAAGAATCAGAGCACGATGTGCACCTTAAAAAACCATTGGTCAACTTAGTGTTTTTGAAGTAAAATACCTAATAGAAAAAAGTTTGGAGGATAATATGTCTGGAAGAAATGTGCTTGCATTTATACTTATTTTGATTGGTTCAGTGATATTGCTCAATTTGTTTGTTGATGGGTTCACCCTTGGAGCTGTTTTTTCCACTTATTGGCCTGTAATACTTATATTGATTGGTGGCATGACTTTGCTTCGAACCCATTCAGTGCCTTTTGGTTCATTGATATTGCTTCTTGTAGGAGCTTATTTTTTATTGAGAAATTTGGGACAACTACCTGATAATGCTACGGGTATATTTTGGGCAGTAGCTTTAATTGTGGCAGGGCTTTGGATTATTGTTTCCCGAAAAGTAGTGAAAGGTAAAACCAGTATTGACGAAGAACAAACCTCATATTTTGCTTTAATGTCTGGCACAGATACGCGCAACATTTCACAAAACTACAAGGGCGGTTCCGCTTTCGCAATGATGGGTGGAGTCGATCTCGACTTGCGTGATGCCCAACTTTCAGAAAAAGGAGCATATCTTGATTGCACTGCCATCATGGGGGGCATCGAAATCAGAGTCCCTGAAGATTGGGTGGTTCATTCCAGTAGTTTACCTTTGTTGGGTTCTTGTGAAAATCACACCAAGGGTAAAAGTATTGAAGGAGAAAACAAACCAGTGCTAAAAGTTCAATGCACTGCCATCATGGGGGGCATCGAAATCAGAAACTGAAGCAATGTCATTTGAACGTTTTATACAATATGACCACTGTATAAAATCTTTCAAATCGTGAAAAGCAGCATTTTTGGGATACAATGATACAAAAAATATACACTGGGGGAGATTGGGGTGCAAAAAGTTTTTTCTGTTTTGATGAGTGCAATAGTTTTTATATGCATTCTTATAATTCCCACGGTTGCGTATGCCAGGTCTATAAGCATCCCTTCTGTAGATATTACAGCTGTGGTTCATCAAGATGGAACAGTCAGCATTGAAGAAAAAAGAACCATCAATTTTAAGGGTCAATTTACCTTTGGAGAATATGACCTTTTTTTTGAAGATGGGATTTCGATCCAAAATTTTACTTTTGCTGATGAAGAAATTCCCTATCAGCTAACTACTTCACACAGAACAGATCCACATACCTATCGAATAGAAAATTTACACAATGGCATCAGGGTGTACTATTATTTTGAGGCGGACCACGAAGTCAAAACCTTCACTTATGCCTATGAAATTCACAATGCTGTTAAGATTTATGAAGATATGGGACATTTTTACTGGGAACTCCAGGGAGATGACTGGGATTTTGAGATATCAGCCTTTAACGCAATCATCAAATGGGAAAGTCCAATTGCTATGGAAGATTATTTTATCTGGGCGCATGGACCTCTTTGGGGTGAAGTTCAGCCTAAAGATGAAATGCATGCGAAACTTTGGGTGGAAGGCGGAGGTGGCGGATTTGGTCGAACAGGGGGCAGATTTGGATGATCAAGAAAGGAAAAATGATGAGAAGACGAAAGATTATAAAAAAAGAAAAAGATGATAGCGTAAGATTGCAGAAATTCATTTCCCAATGCGGAATCACTTCAAGAAGGAATGCTGAAATTATGATCAAGGAAGGCAAAGTCCAGGTCAATGGCGTGACTGTTCGCGAAATGGGAATTAAAATTGATCCTAAAAAAGATACCGTCAAAGTCAATGGCAATGAAATCAGCCATCCGGAAACACTGGTTTATCTTGCTTTATACAAGCCTCGCCATATGATAACCACAATGAATGACCCCCAAAATCGTCCATCGGTCTATGAGTTGTTAAAACAGCTACCATTGAGAGTTTATCCCGCAGGAAGACTTGATTTTGATTCTGAAGGGCTATTGCTATTAACCAATGATGGAGAAATAGCCAACAAAATTATGCATCCTCGATATCATTTGCCTAAAGTTTATCGTGTTGAATGGGAAGGTAAACCCACTCAACAACAGATAAATAAATTCAGCTCACCAATGATTTTAGACTATAAAAAGGTGCAAGCAAAAAAAATATCCCTAATCAAGGAGTTTGCTAAAAGCTCTATCTATGAGATTGTATTAATGGAAGGCCTCTATCGTCAGATTAGAAGAATGTCAGAAGAGGCTGGACTGAAAGTGTTGCAACTAAAGCGAATAGCCATTGGAGAAATCAGGCTGGACAACCTGGCGCCAGGTCAATACCGATATTTAAGTAAAAAAGAGATAGATAGTCTTTATTTTTCTTCCAGTAAGAAGTCAATCTGAAAAAACTGATCAAACATTTGATCCAGCTCCCAGGCTCCGTGGAGATATTTAAAAACGGCTTTCCCTTGTCTGTGTTGGTTGCTAACTTCAAAAACCATTCCATCAGACTCAATAGTATCTTGTCCTCGAAATTCTTCAGGCATTAGAAAAAAGCTGAATATCACTTCGCAAGTTTGAGTGGGGGGAAAATATTCAATGGAATGAATTTCCTCAAATTCTGACTCTGCCATAATATAAGACTGCATATTGCGATCAAGACCTTTTACCAGAAAGCCATCCACAATGGATTTAATTTTATGCTCTATGTATTCTTCATCCATTTTTTCACGAATTTCATGTATCATGGGTGTTGAATCAGGCGAACCAGGCCTTTGTTGAGCAGTGGAGGACTGGGCTGTATCTCTTAGGGATTGCATATTTTCGGTAGTATCTCTTGCACAAGAAAAAAAAGAAAAAGCTATAAAAATAAAAGTTAAAAAATAAAGCATTGATTTATGTGCCATGAATCACCTCGGGTTCTTTGGTAAATCCTGGAGAGTTGATAAAAGGAGTCATCCTTTCCTTTGTTAAAAGATAGCTTGAATTGGCAACCATAAGTTGAGCAAATGGAATCTCCAGGTTTGAGCTTAGCCAATAGTTTTGCCATGAATCTGGTAAAAGAACTGGCATTCGGCGGTGGATATTTCGAACAGAAGAATTAGCATCAGTAGTTAGGATCAAACACTCATAATTTTTTGTTTCCCTGGATTTTCGATAAATTCCTGCCAGGGAAAAAACATCATGGTTCGGATCACGAAAGCGATAAGGTATTTTTTTGCCATTTTCGTCTCTCCACTCATAAAAACCACTCACAGGAATGATGCAACGATGTTTTTTCAAGGAAGACTGAAACCAGGGCTTCTTTTCGACAGTTTCAGCTCTGGCGTTGATAACTTTACCTTTCCACCAACCCCATAGCATCCATTCAATTTGATTTTCTTCATTACGAACCACAACGGGGATCCTTGATGAAGGACAGATATTATGAGAAGAAAACGATTCTTCACCATTGAAATGGTGAACCCCATAATGGAGAACAAAATTCTTTTTTGGAGCAAGAGCAAATCTTCCACACATTATGAATATATTATACCAAAAATGCCCATGAAAGCAAAGAAAAAAACGGATTATAAATGATCTGATGGTTTTTGATAGGCATGCACCATAAAGTGACTCAATGTTTGGAGTACAAGATCTTTATACATTTTTGCAATCAGCTCATTTTTAATAAATAATGCTGGGAATGTTTTGGGGGCATGAAATATTTTTTGGGCTTTGGGGTGTTTGCGAATTGTATCAAATAATTCATCTGCTTCGTATATTTTAAATCGTTCAATAGATAGGGCTTGTGCCATCCATTCAGCAACCCCAAGAGCAATGTCTTCATAGCTGGATTGCTGACCAAGACCAAGAGTTTCGCTCAACAGAGGGAGGATATGCTCAAATATCAAACGAAACGGAGGTATTCCCTTTAAGCCAATTTTATTGGCTAAAGGCTCCAGGTCTTGTTCCCCAAACTGCTTGAAAAAGTTAAGGTAAAAAGTATCATCATTTTTTGGCTTAATGTAATATTTTGTACCTTTTAATGAATGGATTAATCGCTGTACATCAAAATAACCCAATTTGAGCATAAATTTTGAATTTTCAGGATCAAAGTTTAAGATATTGCCCAAATCCTCGGATGGCTCAATCCACAAAATATTAAAACTTTTTCGTTCAAACTTTTTTTTAATACCCGCAGCAAAAGTACGAATGATGACCAGGTCTTTATACCCTTTTTTTTGCAACAATTTTACAGGGAGGTTGTCATATACGCCACCATCCAGCAATATTTTGCCATCAATTTTCTCCATTTGAAAGATGGGCAAATTTGCGCTTCCAACAATATAATCCACCATTTTACCTTCAGGGACATCTTCTTTGAAGTATTCCAATGCTTTTCTGTCGCTCAAGCTGAAGGTGATAAAACCAAAATCCACAGTTGAGCTTCGAAGTGCTTTTTCATCCACTACTTCATGAAGTAGTTTTTTGATTTTTTTAGTGTCGATACCTTTTTCGCGAACTATACCATGAAGTGCTTTGAAGAGCTCAGGTAGTTCCTGTGTGCTGATTTTTTTCTTTATTACTGCATTCCATGTTTTGGGAGTTACTCCAAATAGTTCAGCTGGATCAAGATTTTCCCAAAGTTTGTAAGCTTTTTCTGCATCACCTTGAGCTATCAGGGCTCCATTGAGTGCGCCAATCGAAGTGCCACATACGCCATCAAAAACATATCCTTCCTCTTCAAGAGCCTTATAAGCTCCTATTTGATAAGCTCCTCGTGCGCCTCCGCCTTCAAGCACCAGTCCCTTCATTTTTAACCTCCCTGATGAAATAAAAAAAAGGGCCACTTTGGGTGACCCTTTTTATAAATTGATTCAATAGAATGCTATTGGATCAGGAATGCTGTTTTTCCATTTCATGAATATCTCGCTTGGTATAGGTGGTATGGAGCAGATGGTGAGACTTTTCACTGTTAGGTTTACCGAAGAATTCAGTATAAATGCTTTTGACCGCAGGGTTTTCATGAGATTTGCGTATTGTTAAGTTGCGATCTTCGGTATATACTGCCTTGATCCTCTTTTCTCTAACTTCAGTATTGGTGGGATAAGGCTGTCCGCCTCCGCCAATACATCCGCCAGGGCAGGTCATGACTTCAATAAAGTGGTAAGGAGACTTACCTGCTGCTACTTCATCAAGCAGGATTCTTGCGCTACCCAGGCTGTTGGCAACAGCAATTTTGAGCGTTAATCCTTCAATGTCGATGTCTGCTTTTTTGATACCCTCGAGACCTCGAACTTGTTCAAAATCGAGTTTGGGCAAAGGTTTTTCGGTGATGACTTCATAGGCAGTACGAATGGCAGCTTCCATAACACCACCAGAAGACCCAAATATAGTCGCAGCTCCAGTGGACATCCCCAAAGGTTGGTCAAATTGCTCATCAGGGAGATCAGGCAAATGAATACCAGCCTGCTTCATCATCCTTGAGGCTTCTCTTGTGGTTAAAACAAAGTCAACATCAGGAAAAGATTGATCATCACTCAATTGATATTTTTCTTTCCAATAATGAAAGGCACTGTTCATTTCGGGGCGCTTGGCTTCATATTTTTTGGCTGTGCACGGCATAATGGAGACTACCACAATATCTCTGGGATCAACATTCATTTTTTCTGCATAATAGGTCTTTGCGCATGATCCAAACATTTGCTGAGGAGATTTGCAGGTGGACAAGTGATCCAGCACCTCAGGGAAAAAGTGTTCAGCAAATTTTATCCATCCAGGAGAACAGGAAGTAATCATAGGCAGATTGGGAGGACCATGATATTCGCCTTTATCCTGCCCCAAAGCTTTTTTGATTCTTCCAATGAGCTCAAATCCTTCTTCCATAATGGTAAGGTCAGCAGAAAACTGAGTATCAAATACTTTGTCGAAATTCAAACGACGCAGACCTGCCACCATTTTGCCAGTAACCAGGGATCCGGCAGGCATTCCAAATGCTTCTCCAATAGCTACGCGAACAGCAGGAGCTGTTTCGACCAAAACGATTTTCTTTGGATCTGCCAATGCTTTCCATACACCATCAATTTCGTTTTGCTCAATCAATGCGCCAGTGGGGCAAACCAATACGCATTGGCCACAGTTGATACAATAGGAATCACCAATACCTCGATCCATAAAAGTTGCGATTTTACTCTCAAATCCCCTGCCAGCAGTATCAATCACTGAAACAGATTGAACCTTGTCGCAAACTTCCACACATCGACGACAAAGGATGCATTTGTTCATATCTCTTTTAAATGCAGGTGAAGTTAGATCAAGGTCAAAATCTTCCACGCGAGTTTTTTGAAACCGAGCCTGGTCCACGCCCAAATCATAAGTAATCTTTCGAAGGTCGCAAGACTCATTGGCATCACAAGACAAGCAATCTTTGGGGTGATTGGCCAATATAAGTTCTGCAACAATTTTTCTTGCATCCAAAACTTTGGGGGTGTGCGTCAGAATTTCCATTCCTTCAAAAACTTGAGTAACACAAGCTCGTTGAAGTTTATGCGATTTGGCAACCTCAACTACGCAAATGCCACAAGATCCTTCTTCGCAAAGATCTTTCCAGTAGCATAAAGTGGGAATCTGGATGTGAGCCTTCTGGCAAGCTTCCAAAATTGTTGAATTAGCTGGGACAGCATGAGAGTGACCATTGATGGTTACTTGAACATTACCTTCACTCATTGGAAAAAAAACCTCCTCATAAATTTGCTGTAATTATCATAGTATTCATTGGGTTAAAGGCATAAAAAG
>PXBT01000040.1 GCA_003566815.1 Caldisericota bacterium | reverse complement strand
AGCGCAGAGATCGAATTGGTGCAAAAAATAGGTAAAAGCCCTTATGACCCTGGACAGGTTTTTGGATCTTTTTCTTTTGCGGTTGACGATGATGGTAATCTGTATCACAACAATTTTATGATGAATACCATTGATGTGTTTGGACCTGATGGAGATATCGTCGATGTTATTAATGTTTCGGAATCAGATTATTACATGGATATTAAAGAAGAAGAAGGCTTGGATCTTCCTGTGATTATCACCCATTTGGCTATCCGTGAAAAATCGCTCTATGTAGTGCTGTTGTGGGGCGATGTACTGGAATATGAGCTTGATACCGGTCATTGGAACTTTCTGCATGGCAATTTTGAATTACTCTTTGGTGCTTATGCCTGTAGTGAGGGTTTTCATGTTTTCAACCCTGAGATTATGCTTGGAGGAGTCTTTAAGCCCAATGTCACATTTATCGATCCTGAGGGAGAAAAAGAGGTAATTCAGCTCGATTATACCTTCTTTTCCAAAAAAGGGCCTGATGGCTTTACGATGCCCCTCGATTTTATTGCTAACGAGACAGAATACCATATTTTGGACAGTTTTAACAACATGATATTGATATTTGATCGAGAAGATGGCAGTCTGAAGGAAACGGTAAAAATTAATCGAATATTTAATTTCCCCACCAGCTTTGATTTTCATCCTGAAGAAGAAGTTGAGTGGATAGTGAATGATATGAGATCGCAAGTCATATTGGGTGTCAACCGTAGAGGAAATGTAGAATATCGTGTAGGCGGTATGGGTGTCCTTGGAGCAAGACTAACTATAGAAGACTATCAGGCGAGAAGCAATCGGTTTTATGCTCCTATCCGTCTCCGCGTTCATGATGAGCATATTTATGTGCTGGATTTTCTAAATTGTCGCTATCATCGTATCACTTTGATGGAGCCCTGAAATCGACCCTGAAATCAGGCTTTGACTATTTTAGAGCGTATAATTAAAGCCTCTTGCTGATTGAATCAGCAAGAGGCTTTTTGATTTGGTTGTTAAACGATCTGGCATGCTTGGCAAAAGCTTATTTAATATCGTCCATGCTCCAAAGATAGATTTTTTTCTTGCGACGAATTGCATGCACGAAATCTGGGTCAAATCCTTCATTGGAAAAGAACAGGTAATGAAATTTTTTTATTCTACGAGGTATTTCCATGACTTCTTTCATCTGGTTAAGCTTTTCATAAGCACTATATCGCACTGGCCCATTATTGTAGCTTATATCGCAAAGAATAACATCGTTTTGCCCTGTTATAATGAGGTCCATGTTTTTGTTTTTGTTCCACCAGGGTCCTATATTTTTGATGGGAAAAAGAGGGTTGGTTTGAAATTTTTCTGAAATGATATCGATAATGGTTTCTTTCATGTGCAGGTTGAATTTTTCCATAAAGTAGTCCCATACATAATCGATATTGTCGACTGAAAGGATATCCTGATGGGGGTATATATATCGAAACCAAAACCGATGAAAAGCGTCAACAATATGATATCGTCCTTTTCTGCTAATCACAGGGTTTTCATCAGTGGGAGGCAGAATGCGTTCTATAACTTTCAGGTCTCTGAGGCGATCCAAAAAGGAGGGGAGATTGTGTGTTTTGAGATCAAGGCGTTTGGCAATAACTCCAATCTTTTTTTCATTCTTCGCTAGAATCTGGAGGATGGAAAAATAGGTGGTGGGATCATGAAAATCATAGTGAAAAAGATATTTTGGATCAAAGTCATAAAAATTTCGATGATCAAAAAAAGATCGCACATTTTGTTCTAAAGTATGATGAGGATTGATGCGTTGAACAAAGCGTTCGGTACCTCCCGTGATACCATACAGGGCTACGGCATCTTCGAAACTTAATGAGGTGAACCTGTCTTTGAATTCAGCAAAATTCATGGGTAAAAAAGGCACAAGCGCTACAGAAGGATTGTTGCTTTGAAGACCAGTCAAGCGAAGATGGGTGTAATTCATTTCTGGCAATGAAGAACCAGCCATGATTAACATAATGGGATATTTTTTTGCAAGCTTTTCCCAAAGTTTTTCAATGGTTACCAAAAAGGTTCGATTGGATTTGAGAAGCTTGGGAAACTCATCAAGTATAATAAGCATCTTCTTTTTTTTGCCTGCCAAAGTAAAAACATTGTTAAAAAAAGCATCCCAATTGGGGTATTCAGGCTGGGTTTGGTTAAAATGAGCTTGAACTGCTTTTGAAAACCTTGGAATCTGAATGCGGTCATGTTGAAGATCAGATCTGAAATAGATGGCAGTTTTGTCTTTCATCCACTGCTTGAGAAAGGTTGTTTTACCGGCACCGGGTTTACCTGGAATAATGACAATATGAGACTGCTTGCTCTGGAATAGATCATTTAGTTTTTTGCTTAAATCTTCCTGAGTCATCCTTGCCTCCTCTGCATTTTATAAAAAAATGCAAAAAACTTTTATGATTTAAAATGTGCCTTGCACTTGATTATTATATTATTAATAAATACCTCCCAGCAAGAAGGATTTTTACATATTCATATTATATATTAAAACTATTGAAAAATAAAATAAAAACTATATCTTTTTTAGTTTTTAAAAAAGTTTATTCTTTTGAAGAAGGGTTAAAGACTGATAATCGTGAAAGAACTGCTTTTTTTACAGCCTTCCTGATTTCAATGGAAAGTTGCATGGTATCTCCAAGACCTGACATGCCTTGTATTCGAGAAATTTCATATATTGCGCTTCCTGCAGCTATTTTAAGTCGTGTAGCTACATTGATTTTTCGTATTCCAAATCGTATGGCATCTTTCAGATCCTGATCGATCACACCTGAAGAACCATGCATGACCAATGGAATACTTATTATTGACGATAGTTGAGCGAGTAAATCAAAATTGAGCCTTACTTTGGCAGTCTGCATTCCATGAATGCTTCCTACAGAAACTGCAAGCGCATCGGTATCCACCTGGTTTAAAAATTGCTGAACCTCTTCTATTTTTGTATATTGAAGAGGAATGTCTGCATTTTTGTTTTCTTCATCGCTCCCCACTACACCTACTTCTGTTTCAAGGGAAACATGATGTTCCCTGCACCACTGAGAGACTTGCCGGCTTAGTTCGATGTTTTCCTGAAGGGGTCGAGAGGAGCCGTCAAACATGATGGAAGTAAAGCCAGCGTCAATGCCTTTGCGCACTGTATCCAAATCTTTGGCATGATCCAGATGAACGCAGACAGGAACTGAGGCTTTTTCTGCCAACAATAGTGTTGGTTTCAGAATGGTTTCTGTTTCAAAGAAAGCAAGCGTACGAGGCGAAATTTGCATAATTATGGGTGATGAATGCTCAGCAGCAGCATCAATGATGCCATGAGCAAATTCAAGATTCTGCACATTAAAGGCCCCTACAGCATAGGAGCCTTTAACTGCTTTTTCTAAAATATCCTTAAGTTTGACTAACATCGTTGGTGATAAAAGAAAGTAGCCATTGAGCTGTAGAGAATAGGTCTTTTTTTCTTATGAATTCCTGGTGGGTATGAACTTTTTGCATTCCTGTGGAAAGAACCACGCACTCCAGATTGGGCAGAAACCCTCTGAGCACATTGGCATCTGAACCTCCGCCTGATTTTTTAAAGACTGGTTCAATGCCGCATTGAAGGGCGGTGTTTTTGAGATGTTTATGGAAAGGTGTGCTTAGGTCGTTGCTATAGCCATGATAGGTTAGGTTTGTGTCATACTGGACTTGGTAATCTTCCTCCTGGAGGCTTGTTAATTGCTTTTCAATGTAGGTATTTAACAGTTCGAGTTTGTCTTTGGAAATGGATCGAATTTCTCCGTCGATAAAAACATCTTCCGCTACAATGTTGGTAGCTTTTCCCCCTGCAATTTTGCCTATATTAAGAGAAGTTTCGTCGTCAATTCTTCCAAAGGGGATACTTTGTATTATTTTGGATGCTCCTAAAATAGCGCTTTTTCCTTTTTCGGGTTCGGATCCTGCATGAGCGGGAATGCCTTTGATGTGAGCTTTAAAATTGCGCTGAAAGGGAGCCTGGTAGGTAATCAGACCTGCAACTCCATCAGCATCAAGGATGATACCTTGTTGCGAGGTAAAAACATCAGGCGATAATCTCTTGGATCCGAGCAAGCCAACTTCCTCTTTTTCAGTGAAGAGTATTTCGAGAGCAGGGTGAGGCAAAGATTTTTCGCATAAGGTGAGCAGGGTTTCAATAATGATGGCAATGCATGATTTGTCATCTCCCCCTAAAATAGTGTTGCCTGAAGTATGGTAGGCATCATCCATGACTTTTACCACCAGGCCTTCTGTTGGTTCCACTGTATCAAGGTGAGCTGAAAGCAAAAGGGTGGGTCGGTTTGTCTGTTCTGAAGCAGGAAGTTTGAAGAGAAGGTTGTTGTGAGGTTTTCCATCTTTGGTAATGGAGGTTTTTTCAATTAATGGAACAGGATTTAGGAGTTTTTTTACCAGTTGGGCTATTTTTTCTTCTTTTCCTGGAGGGCTATTAACTTCCAACAGGGACTCAAAAATATCAAAAAGCCTTTCTGATGGGGTGATATTCATCATACAAAGTTGTATCCTGCATCCAGTGCTTTAAGATTGATGGATACGATTTTTTCTCCTTTACGCCCAAATTTTTCCTGGATCACTTGCTCCATGGTTTCTTTTTTTGCAAACTGGGTAAGCTTTAAAAAAACGCCCAGCATTACGATATTGGCTGCCAGGTTGGAACCAGCTTCAATAGCCATTTCATTGGATGGCACATAAATGCATTCAATATCTTTTCGATCACTTTTTTTGTCAATCAGGCTGGAGTTAATAAAAAGTTTGCCATTGGGTTGTACGGTGCTTTCAAATTTGTCGAAAGATGGAAGGTTCAAGGCCATCACATTTTGATGAGCGGTAAAAATAGGAGAGCCGATAGGCTCATCTGAAGAAACAACCGTGCAGTTGGCTGTGCCTCCTCGCATAGCTGGTCCATAAGAAGGGTAAAAGAGTGCATATTTGTTTTCCTTAACGCTGGCAGCGGCCATAAATTGACCGATGACCATTACACCTTGTCCACCAAATCCTGCCGCTAACAGTTCGATTTCCATTATATTCCCTCCACTACTTTATATTCGCCCAGGGGATAGTATTTCATGGTTTCATCCTGAATGCGTTTTATAGAGTCAACAGCACTCATGCCCCAGTTGGTGGGACAGTTGGAAAGGATTTCCACCATAGAGAATCCCAGACCCTTGAGTTGGGCTTGAAATGCTTTTCGAATAGCTTTCTTGGTGCCTATGATATTTTTGGGACTATCTGTTGAGGTGCGTGCGATATAAGCTGGACCATTCAATTGAGAAAGCATTTCAGAGACGCGTATGGGGTTGCCATCTCGTGAAGCTTCTCTGCCATAAGGGGAAGTTTCTGTTTTCCATCCCATCAGGGTGGTGGGAGCCATTTGACCCCCTGTCATGCCATAGATGCCATTGTTGACAAAAATGGTGGTAATGTTTTCGCCTCGGTTTGCAGCATGGACTATTTCTGCAGTGCCAATGGAAGCAAGATCGCCATCTCCCTGGTAAGTCATCACAAAATTTTCTGGAGCAGCTCTTTTTACGCCAGTTGCTACTGCAGGTGCTCTACCATGAGGCGCTTGTACGGTGTCAAACTCAAAATAATCCACTGCAAGTGTTGAGCATCCTACGGGTATTACAATGACGGATTTTTCCATCAGATTCATTTCTTCCAATACTTCACATAAAACACGGTGGATAACCCCGTGAGTGCATCCAGGGCAATAGCTTCTCTGCATGTCAGTGAGATAGGTGGTATTTTTAAAAATTTGCTTCATTCCTTCTGTCATTTTACCTGGCCTCCTTTTGGACCGACTTTATTTTTTCAATGACTTCCTCGGGAGAAGGAACATTTCCTCCCGTTCTTCCATGAAAATGCACAGGTTTGAGTTCTTTGGAATAAAGCCTGACATCTTCCACCATTTGTCCTGCACTGAGCTCAAATGTACAAAACGCTTTGACAGAAGGTTTTTGCGCTAACTCCAGCATCTTTTTTTCTGGAAAGGGCCAAAGAGTGATTGGTCGCAGCAATCCAACGGATGCATTTTCTTTCTCTCTCATTTTTCGAATGGCTGTTTTGCAAATTCTTCCCATAGTGCCATAAGCTACTACTACAATTTCTGAATCCTCTGCATGAAAAGATTCAAATTTAACTTCTTTTTCCTGGATGGTTTTGTATTTTGCCTGGATTTCGTGATTGTGGCGCTCAAGTCCATCCAAATCAAGATCAAAAGAATTGATGAGGTTTTTGGGACGATTTTTTCTACCCGTAACTGCCCATGCTGGGGGCTTGAATGAGGAAGGATCGAGTTCTGTTTTGAATTCCACTGCTTCCATGATTTGACCCAGCAATCCATCGGTAAGCACCATGACAGGATTTCTGTATTTATCGGCTAAATCAAAAGCATCGTACATAATGTCTACCTGCTCTTGCAGGTCGGCTGGAGCAAGGGTGATGATGCGAAAATCACCGTGCCCACCTCCTTTGGTGGATTGAAAATAGTCGGCTTGAGCGGGTCCTATGCCTCCCAGCCCAGGGCCGCCTCTCATGACGTTGACCACTACTACAGGGAGTTGAGCCCCTGCAATGTAGGATAAACCTTCCATCATCAGACTAATACCAGGGCTGGATGAGCTGGTCATCACTCGATGTCCCGCTCCTGCAGCTCCGTACAGCATATTAATGGCAGATACTTCACTCTCTGCCTGGAGGAATGTGCCATTTACTTCTGGCATTCGTTTGGACATATAAGCTGGCGCTTCATTTTGAGGTGTGATGGGATAGCCAAAAAATAGTCTGCATCCAGCTTTTATGGCAGCTTCTCCTATAGCTTCAGCACCTTTCATAAGAATTTTTTCACTCACTTGATTTTCCCCTTTTTTCAATAAATTTGACTAAGGTCTCTATCATTATAAATTAGCAAAAATACTAAATCAAACCTACTTTTTCCATTTACGGAATTCTTTTTTTCAAACGAGTTCGGTTACCTGCAAGATCCTGTGCGGTGAAGCGTATAAAGAAATTGTTTTTGCTAATATCAATAGTTTGTTGGAAACTTCCATCTGAATTAACTTCTATTTGAGCAAATTCTTCATCGTCAATTTCATAGTAAAGAAACAAGCCTAAAGAACTGCGGTTGTCTTCAATTTTTCCCTTAACTTCCACTCGATTGGGATTTATTTTTTCCATTTCGAGGTGAAGCGTGGGAGGCTCTCGGTCAATAAGCGCCATGTTTTCAGCACTTTTTACCCAGTTATCTGAGTTTTTCCAGTCTTTTCCTCTGGGCAGAATATAAACGCGGAGCATGTACATTCCGTCAGCCAGGCTTTTTCCCATAGCTGTTCCATTAAATTCAACTGCAAAACGACCTGCGCCCATCCTTCTACGGATAAAAGCCATTATTCCCAGATTTTCCCTGCCAGAGCGGTCGTATATGTTGACCTGGACTCCATCTATAATGTTGGGCGAGAGGAAATAAAGGAAGTTGCTGTCCTGTATCCCGTCATGATTGGGAGAAATGGCTAAAGTAGGAAACATGAAGGAGCCCGTCACATGATCCATAGGCTGATGCTCTCCATAGTAAAAAATGCCTGGCACAATCATTCGCTGTTCTTCATAGTGAATGAAAATTCGAAACTCACGATGCCCTTCTGCAGGCTCCTGATCTTCATCAAAAAGCAATGTGGTGTCAAAGGTTTTGTTTTCTCCCGCTTCCAAGTGAAAGATTTCGCCATCAATGCAGAGGCTGAAATAGGGATCATCAGTCCAAACTTCCATGCTTAGCTCTACTGATGCTTCTCCTTTGTTGCTGAGCGTAAAAGAAGTGGTCTTTTCTTCTTTGTCCTGCACATAGTAGTAAGTTAAATTGACAGGATCAGCCAATACAAAGCCTTGAGCAGAGCGTTCCAGGTTCATGAATCCTGCTCCCTGCTTGTAAACGGAATAGGGTTTGCCTGTTTGTGGACGAATCATGATGTCAGTGTAGTTGACCAGCAAAGATTTGATTTCATCTGGCGTCCACTCGGGATGGAGCTGTTTCATTAGCGCAGCTCCTCCTGCAACATGCGGAGCTGACATGCTGGTGCCACTGGCATAGGCATAAGTGCCTCTCGGAGCACTGGAGAGAATATTGGATCCAGGAGCTATCATGTCGGGCTTGAGATAAAAGTCAGGAGTGGGACCTTGAGAGGAAAAACCTGATACCATGGATATTTGCGCATAGTCAAAAATCAGTTTGCTTTCAGGATTTTCTTCGTGAAGATCAAGTATTATTCGAGCGTCTTCTCTGCTGATGCCAATGGTAGGGATATAATCATCCTCTTCTCCCAGTGTGCCATGAAAACTTCCTGGAACATTGTTATAAATTATGATGGCAGCAGCGCCTTTGGATTTTGCTACCAGGGATTTTTCTCTGAAAGAAAGTCCTCCTCGCTCTACCATTACAACTTTATTTTCCACCTCAAGGTCTTCGTAATCTTTGGGACTCCCTTGTCCTCCAACGGGAACAATATACAATTCTTTGTCTTTTGGAAGCGGGGGAGAATATTCCAGCATATTGCCAGGAAAAGTTCCATATTCTTCATCTTCGGAAACTTTAAGCACAAAACCTGGCTTCATAGTTTCATCTGAAGAAGCTACAGATATGACCTTTAAGCCTGAACTGGGAGAAGAAAGAGGAAATCGATTCATATTTTCATCTCTCATGCCGCTGTTTCCTGCAGATGCAACTACTATCACTCCTGCTTCCGCTACACGATCACAAACCAGCGAGAGAGGATCTTCGGTCCATCCATAAAATTTGCCCAAACTTAAATT
>PXBT01000132.1 GCA_003566815.1 Caldisericota bacterium | reverse complement strand
CCTGATTTGATGGACTTTTTACTCTATTCTGCTTATTCAAATATTTTTAGCAGAGAAAAACTTGCAGGCTCACTAAAAAAAGCATGGTCCAGCAGATTTATCATCTGGAGATTGGAAAATACCCGTAAGTATATGAGAAAAGCCTTATTGCAAAGCAGGCGTTTTTATGCCCCCAAAACGATTTATGATTTAGCTCGTCAAGCCAGTCAATTGATACATTTAGGTCATCAGACAGGGGAAGGCTGGTTTTTAACTGCAGAAATGCTGGAACTCATTCAGCATGGAGCACCCAACATTGCCTGCCTTCAGCCCTTTGCCTGCCTGCCCAACCATATCATAGGAAAAGGAATGTTCAAAGAAATCAAGCGATTCCATCCTCAAGCCAACATTGTAGCCATTGACTATGATCCTGGCGCAAGCATGGTCAATCAGGTCAACAGAATCAAGCTCATGCTTTCGGTGGCTTTAAAAAATATTTAAACCTAATGTTGCCTGCTTATAAAGAAACCAGTTTTTCAATAATATTCATGGCTTGCTGTTCCTTATCTCTGGCTTGCTTTATTTCATTTTTTAATAATTTTTGTACAGCTTCATTATAAATTATATCTTTTGTTATAGGCTGAAAAGGAAATACTTCGTGCATATTCTTAAAATGTTTTGCTACTTGTTGGTATAGCAAAGAGGCTTCTTCCATTTCTTTAAATTCATTTAAGGTCATGCTTATCCAATTTAAAATCTGAAATATAGTTTGTTTTGATTCCTGGTAAACTGCCAGCAGATAGCTCAAACCAAAAGTACTTAGCTTTGGGTGATCCAGGGCATGAAGCAAAGCTTCATAAGCTTTTCTGCCACAATGATAATGAGGATGAAGGTGAGCTTCTTTGTTCCATAATGTTAAAGCATACTTTAAAGAACTGGACACCATTTTTTCTATGGGCATAGGTACTTTTTCCTGAATGTATTGAACATATAAAACTGGCACTTCTCCCTTTCCCAAATTTTCATACGACAAAGGATCTGGATGCTCTTCATTGACAGCTTCCACAAAATAAACTCTCTCTTCATCATTAAATCCTTTTATGAGTCCAAACTCAAGGCAAGCAGTGGGAGACCATGTCAGCACAGCCTTTCCCTGCTCAATACTCTGTTGAATGCGACAAGAAGCCTGCTTTTGCATATTGGAAAAAGTATGCAAATCGGGCTTGTACCATAGCTCATCTGCCTCTGTATAGATCCCCAGACGATCCAAAGCCATAAAATGCTCATTTTTCCAGTCATACATAGTCACCGAGCTGGGACAACAAGCCTCATGCACTACAAATAAAAACGCCATCCCTGAAAGTCCTGACAATTTCCAAAGCTCATCTTTCCAAAGCCCGGCAGAACGCAAAAGTCCATCCATGCACCCCACATAAGACAACCAGGATGGAGAAATACTCACATTTTTCAAAATTATTCCTGACATCTTTGCCTCCTTTGATTAATGCTATTATAGCTTATGCTTTTGATAAGACTATCCTAACCTTTCTGGAGTGATTGATAACTTTGGTATATAATATAATAGATGCGATGTATTATTTGGAATACAGCGTATATTTTCAGAAGGAGGTGGACTTGTGCGACTATTTACAAGAGAAGATTTGCAAAAATTGTCCCAATCTTCAGGAGGATATCATGTATCGATTTATTTACCCACTCACTCTGCTGGAATAGAGGCTGAGCAAAACCCTATCCGCTTTAAGAATCTTATCCGAATTGCAGAAGATGAGCTTGAAGCCGAAGGCGTCAGAACACCTGATATCAAATCTATCCTGGATCCTGCTTATCAACTGCTCTCCAATCATTTTTTCTGGAAACATCAAAGGAAAGGATTCGCACTTTTTATTGCTCCTCAGGGATATGATTACTTTCGCACCACACATGCTTTCAGAGAGCTATCCGTTGTGACGCATCGATTCCATTTAAAACCTTTGCTCCCTTTGCTTAGCAGGGAAGAACAATTCTATATCCTTGCCATCAGCCCGGAACAAGTTCGCTTGCTGCAATGTAATCGTGACCATGTAGAAGAAATTGAAGTAGAGGGTATGCCCAAATGTTTAGCAGAAGTGCTTGGTGAAAAAGATGTAGAAAACCACATGCATCATCATTATGTCGGATCAGGTGGAAAAGGTGACCAAACTTCTGTTCAGCATGGTGGAGGAGACTTTAACGAACAGGAAAAAGAAGGTCTGAGAAAATATTTCCGCTTGATTGACCAGCATATCAATAAAACCTTGAAAGATCTTAGAGATCCTTTGATGGTTGCAACGGTAGAAGCCAATTTTTCTTTATATAAAGAAATTAATACTTACCCCCAACTATTTGATTCCTTAATTAGTGGCAACCCTGATCATTCCAATGTGCAAGAACTACTTGAAAAAGGCTTCCCCTTGATACGACCTCTCTTTAAAAAAGAACGATCAGAAGCTGAAGAACGATACCATCAGCTCAAAGGGACAGGAAAAACATCAAGTCAAATTGAGGAGCTTGTTACAGCCTCTTGTCATGGGCAGATTGATACTTTATTTGTTGCTCGAGAAGTGGAGCAATGGGGAGTAGTGGACAAATCTCAGGGTAAAGTTATGCTTCATGATCATTTTGAGCCTGGAGATGAAGATTTATTGGGCTATGCAAGCATTCAAACCTTAATTCACAAAGGAAATGTATACTCGGTCAAACCTGAGTTTATGCCCGATCAATCCAATATTGCAGGAATTTTAAGATATTAATCCCGAGTATCCACTTCCTGCCAGTGGATTCGTTCGACTTTTCGATCCACAACCAAACGCTTTACAATACCGGCCAGGGCTTCCTGGCCGGTATTTTTTGATAAAGTATCAATAATTATAGTATGAAGTCGAGCATGATCATCAACTTCCTTTTGCAGGGATTTTAGCTGGAACCCTTTAGACTCCAGCAAATTAACCAACAATGCTTTTACTAATTCGTAGTTTTCAGGATAAAAAGACACATAAATACGATATTGATAGGGAGTTATAAGCTCTTTGCCCTTATTAAGGTTAAATTGCTCCTCGATTCTTCTAAACAGGATATTCGCAGAAACAATAACAAAAGTGGCAAATATAGCATGAAGATAATTGCCTGAACCACTGAGCACACCTATTGCAGCTGAACACCAGATGGTAGCAGCTGTGGTAAGTCCTCGAACATTCCAACCATCACGAAGTATGACTCCAGCTCCCAAAAAACCTATACCCGATACCACCTGAGCAGCAACTCGAGTTGGTGATCCCTCTCCCATTACATTCAAGGAATACATTACAAACATCGCAGCTCCCATAGCCACCAAAGTATTGGTCTTGAGACCCGCCATTCTTTTGCGCAATGATCTTTCTATGCCTATGGAAGCCCCCAGTACCAAAGCAAGCAACAACCTAAGGGCAAAGTCAATAAAAGTAAAATACATTATTGTTAAAAGAAATTAGCGAGGTTGGCAATGAAAAAACCCAAACTCAAGATTCAGAAAATCGATTGAAAGCATCAATAGTGCCATTGACCACTCCGGCAACTGCTTCCCTTAAAGGCGGTATCCCAGCAATAGCAACCAGTACAAGAACCGCAATAAGGAGTACATATTCAATCTGGGTCTGACCTTTTTCCACCTTCAGCAATTTCATGCTTTCTCCTATTAAGAATATTGACTTTATTATATATATTTTATGAATAATCAATAATAAATCAAAATTTTATTTTTACATGGATAAACATAGCATTTGAATTTTTTTATGCCATAATAATCAAAGTAATGAAAAATCTTTTCAAGCTATACGTTTATAACACGAAAGGATAAAATGAAAAAAAGGATACAGCGCTTGCTTCATCGAATTCGAAATAAAGACATTTACGCCACCCTGGAGCTGGGCGCTATCAAGGATCCTGATGCTATTGAACCATTAATGGAGGCTTTGGGTGACGAAAACGAATGGGTGCGAAATTATGTATCCCTATGTCTTTATGGCATGAACAACCCTATGGTCACCGAGCTTTTAGCCAATGAGCTGGAAAAAAGCAACGACTCGCGAAAACTACATATAATGGAAACATTGAGTATGATAGCTGACCCCGCCTGCCTGAAAAAAGTCAAACTACTTCTTTCAGATCCCAACCCTGCTATAAAAGAAAAAGCAAAATTACTGATCAATAAAATTATTCAACAGTCTTAATCAAGGCTCTTGCCTTTGGAGCTCTTCTACTGCAAGATCCAGCATATCCACCCCTGACATCAAAGCAACTCGGCATTCATCCATCAATGAAGTGTCCATGTCTTCCAAGGCTGTTGGATAATTGTCCACAAAATATTGCAAATTTTCCAGAGCTTGCAGATAGTGGATATTGGCATCGTCGTATTCTATGGGACAAATAGTGCCAAATTCTTCCCTCAGAATACGCTGAATCCTTGCAATTTCAACATTGAGCCTGAACATCCATTGATCGTCTTCAGGTGCAGGATATTGGATCAAGCTGTTGAGTTCAAAAAAAGCTTCTCGCATTAAAATCTGATGAGCAGTTACTCCTGAATAATATTCAACTCTTTGATCCACAATTTCAACTGGAGTTTCAGCAGTTTCCTGGGTAACATCTGCAACCTCTTGAGCACATGCATTAAGGGTAAAAATTAATGCAATAATCAGCACCAACGCACTTGAATTTTTTATGCATTTCGTCATTTTCATTTAGCCTCCCTTTTCTTAACTTTTTCATCGATTGTTTTTCTTTAATATAAATTATAACTAAAAAAATAAGTTCAAAAAAAAGAAATAATTGATTAAGGTATATGCCACATATCCCATTGAAATAATGACAACATAGGTAAATAAGCAGAAAAAACCATCCATAAAATAATCATTCCAATTACTATAAAAAGAGCTGGTTCAGCCAGCTTTACCCATTGTTCATATCGAGCATATAGTTCATTTTGAAGGGCATCTGAGATGAATTGAGCATTTTGTGCCATTCGATTGCTTTCTTCTCCTGTCTTGAGCAAAGAATAGATATACTCGCTACTCAACATAAAACGATGCAAAGAACCTGAAAGAGTTGCTCCCTGCTGAATAGGCGCAATAGTCAATGAAATTTCTTCATAAAGTCGAGCATTTTGTAATGTTTCTGCTGCTATGCTTAGCGATTGCTCTGCGCTTACCTGGTTGTTGAGCAATAAAGAAAAAGTGCTGAAAAATTTCCATAAGTCTTTTTTTCTGATCCACTCACCCAGTAAAGGAAAATAAAGCCAAACAGAATGTATAAAATATTTATATTTACTCCCTATAAAATATAAAAATCCTGCAAAAAGTGCGCCCCCCAGCATTAGCCACCACCTATGAAGAGATACCCACTGTGTTGCATGAATGATACGCCTGGTATTTTCAGGCAATGGAGTATCGAGACTTTGGGCAATTTCCTGAATCAAGGGCACCATAAATCCAAGCAAGGCTGAAGTCAAGCCAATAGCTACCACTAATATCAACAAAGGATAGGCGGAAGTGCTCTTTAGTTTTTCATCGAGACGATTTTTGCGGTCAAGGTAGAGATAAAGATGATGAAATGTTTTTTCAATAGTGCTGTTTTCTTCTCCAGAATTGATAGAAACCATAATATAGGATTCAATTTTGGTGCAATGACGCTGTAATGATTCAGAAAAAGAATACCCTTTGATCATATCTTCTCTGATGCAGACGGAGAGATGCTTTACTTTTGCATAGGTGCGACTTTTTGATACAATTTCAAGCACATCCTGCAAAAGAAAATTTTGCTGTAAAAGCATAGCAACTTGAAAACACCATGAAGTCCATTCTTTTCGATTCAGTTTCATGAATCAAGGCTTAAATAAACTTCATCCACCGTGGTTTTTCCTTGTCTTACCAAGTTTAGCCCATATTCTTTAAGGCTTGTCCAACGGTCATTTTTAAGGCATTCGTTTAACTCGGCATGCCTATTAACATCAGCAATAACTCTTTTTGATTCCGAGCTTAAGGATATCACTTCAAATATTCCTGTCCTGTAGCGAAAGCCACTATAATAACAATCCTCACATCCTCTTCCTTTCATCATTTTTTCCAACCCCGACCACTCTCTCATATAGGGAGAAACTAATACCTCCTCGGCACAATGCTTGCATACTTTCCTGACCAGTCTTTGTGAGATCAAAATGTCTGCAGAAGAAGCCACCAGATAGGGGTCAACCCCCATATCCATCAGACGAAGTAAAATGCTTTCTCCATCCTTTGCATGGATGGATGACAAAACAAAATGTCCTGTCAATGAAGCCTCGCAGGTCAATCGAGCTGTCTCGGGATCACGAATTTCGCCAAGCAATATAACATCAGGGTCTTGTCTGAGAACTTTTTTAAGAAGAAATGAATAGGTCAAACCCATCGACTCCACTATTGATAATTGATTGATTTGAGGATCATATATTTCAACTGGATCTTCTATTGATATAACATGGAGTCTTTTTTTATCAATATATTGCAAAAATACATGCAAAGTGGATGATTTTCCAGAACCTGTTGGTCCGCTAACCCATATTGCACCTGTTTTTTTGTTTAATTTGCCTTGCATCATGGAAGTCAGAGAAGAGGGAAAACCAATATCTTCCAACTTGCCGAATTCATTGATTGAAAGCAAAATTCTCATAGCAAGTTTTTCTCCAAAGCAAGTGGAAATAATGGATATACGAATATCCATTGAGTTTTCTCCAATATTATGAGAGAAAGATCCTTCCTGTGGAAGTCGTTTTTCTGCAATATTCAGCCGTGATCTAATTTTTAAATGGTTCAATACTCGCTGATAAAGAGAGGATGACAACTGATAAATAGGATACAAAAGACCATCCATTCTTACCCTCACCACAACAGATTCTTTTTGAGGATCAAAATGCAGGTCAGTAGCTTTTTTCAGAAGAGCTTCCTCAAGCAGACGATTGATTAGTTCTTCAGGATTTTTGGACTGACTTGCAACCTGATTAATGCACAAATCTTCTCCAAGCAAGCCAATCAATGTCTTTTCAGTGTATTCATCCAATGGCTCGGAGACACGGAGTATCGGTCGCCTGCTTTTACTCTCAAAATAAAAAGATTCAACAGATATTTTTTGAGCCAATTCTTCAGGAATTAGCTTTTTGATTAAAGGCTGCTCTTTGTTGTCCATTGAAGCATCACTTTTTTTTCAAGTTTTCTCATACATTTTGTCCAGCATGATTCATATCTCAAATCCATAGGTCTGACATAAATAGTTTTTCCAACACCTGACCATTTTGCGCCCAGGATATCAGTAAAAAGCTGATCGCCAATCATTCCAACCTCATCAGGGCAAAGATTTAAAAAGCGAAGAGCTTTTTTAAAATACCAGGGAAATGGTTTCATGGTCCACCCAATATACGGTAAATCAAGGGGCATGGAAGCACGATGGATGCGAGAAGGAATATTATTGGAAAGCAGCACTATATTCATCATCGGTCTAATGGATTCCACCCAGTCGAAAATGTCATCGTCCGGAACATTTGCCTTTTTTGAAAGCAAAGTATTGTCAACGTCCAGTATTACTCCTTTCAGTTTCCACTTTGTGAGCAATTCAGGAGAAATATGACTAATACGATCCACCATAAGATCCGGGGTTATTTTTTTTTCAACTACATTCCACATGAACAATCTCCAAGTCTCCTGTAAATCTTTTCAGCTCAATGATTAATTCGTTAAGCTCGTTGATACGATCTTGCGTGGTTAAAACATGAATAGTTCCCGGGGGTGCTTTTTTTTCCTTCCCTGAAGTCACCAGGCCCAGACCATCCATGTCTTCAATCATATGCTGAACAAACCATATTTCTTCAAAAGGAACACGAATAGTTACTTCAATATCATTAACTTCAGGGTATGTATCTTCGTACATTTCGATTATGTTCCTCCAGGGTCCTACTGAAAGCATGGGTGCCATCTCCTTTGGCAACGAAAAAATAGTAATTTGAAGAATCTGGATATAAGGCAGCCATAATAGAGCTTAAGCCTGGGTTGGCAATAGGTCCTTTGGGCAGACCGGAATACATATAGGTATTATATGGTGAATCAATTTGCAGTTCTTCCAGCGTTAGGACATAACCTTCCTTTTCTGTTACATACTCTACTGTAGAGCAAGCCTGGAGAAGCCATCCATCTCTGAGCCGATTATGAAAAACCGAAGATACCAGAGCCAATTCATCATAATACTGTGCCTCTCTTTCAATAATAGAAGCAAGTGTAATAATTTCATGCAATGTAAATCCAAGCTCATGAGATCGCTCAAGCATTTCTTCTGTAAAAATCTGGGAAAATTGAGAAGTCATCAAATCTATAATCCTAAAAGCATCTGGTCGGGCAATAAAATAAGTTTCAGGAAACAAAAAACCCTCTAAAGAAGCATTTTCAGGAATTGATTCGGGCAATTTGGAAAGAATTTCATCTGGAGGATGGTGAACCCATTGCTTGAATTCTTCAGCATTCATCAATCCTTCTGCTGACAATTTGTTTGCAATTTGTCGATGATGAAACCCTTCGGGGACTGTAAATCGATAGGTTTTTTCCTGTCCAGTAACTAATACTTTGATAAGGTCATCCAGGCTGGTATAAGCTTCGATCTTATACTCCCCCGCTTTAATATTTCGATCAACATCTTTGTAACGAAGATAATAGGTGAAAACCCTTGCATTACGAACATACCCCAAAGATTCCAGTTTTTGAGCTACCTGTGCAAGAGTAGTGTCCTTTTGAATCTCAAATGCAATAGACCCCTGATAAGTAGGTTGCAATTGAAGCTTTATCCACTGAAAAGCAGAAAATAAACCAATACCAGCAATCAACAAGATCACGGTCAATGAAACAATGAGCTTACGAATCAATCCGTTCTTTTTCATTTTTCTTCCATTCCAAATAAAATTCAAGTAGCAGGGCAGCTTCATATTTATCTTTGGTTGCTCTCATTTTACTTGCACTGCCTCCCCTGCTGTGAATATTTTTAATCAACTGCGCTGAAGTAAGTCGTTCATCCACCATGGAAACTTTGATCTCTGGAAAGCTTTTTTGTATTAAATCGTGAAATTCTCTTGCTTTTTGGGTCTGTGGTGTATCTTCATTTTTTAAATTTTTTGGCAAACCAATGATAATTTCAGTTATTTTAGAGAAATTGCGAATTTGTTGTGCAAGTTTTTG
>PXBT01000015.1 GCA_003566815.1 Caldisericota bacterium | reverse complement strand
TTTGTTGCTATAGATAGCGCTGGAAATGCTTATATTACAGGCAGTTCTGGAAGTGCTGATTTCCCTATGGACGAAACAGTGGGAGGATCTCCAGCACCAGGGTACGACCAAAATTTTAATGGATCTGTTGTTGCCTTTGTAAGCAAGCTCAATGCTGAGGGCACTGAGTTGATATATTCCACTTTTCTGGGTAGCACTTCGAATAATAGAGGTCTTGGTATTGCGGTAGATGAGGCAGGAAATGCTTATCTTACTGGTCGGACCTTTGGCGCTGACTTCCCTATGGATAGCACTGTAGGAGGGCCTCTTGCTCCTGGATATGATCAAACATGGAACGGAAACCAATGTGCATTTGCTGTAAAACTTGATGCTACAGGCACAGAGCTACTATATTCCACTTATCTGGGTGGAAGTGGCGCTGATTATGGATATGCTATTGCTATTGATCCCTGGGGTAACGCTTATATTGGGGGCTCTACTGCAAGTTTGGATTTCCCTATGGACGTTACGGTAGGTGGACCACCAGCTCCAGGGTATGATCAGTCTTCCAGTCCTGGATCAGACGCTTTTTTAGTCAAACTCAATAGCGCGGGCACAGAATTGCTCTATGCAACTTATTTGAAGGGTAGTGGCTATTCCGATATCATGGGCATTGCAGTAGATGATCAAGGGCACGCCTATGTAACTGGTGAAGCTACCAGTGCAGACTTCCCCATGGATACAACCGTGGGAGGTCCACCTGCTCCGGGGTATGATCAGGTTCACAATGGGATGGCTGATGTTTTTGTGATTAAATTTAATCCTTCGGGCACAGAATTGTTATATGCTACTTTTTTGGGTGGCAGTGAAAGAGATTATGCTTACTCTATTGCAATAGACAGCGAGGGCAATGCCTATATTACTGGAGAAACTTATGGTGCAGATTTTCCTATGGATGCCACGGTGGGAGGCCCCCCTGCTCCAGGGTATGATCAGAGTTTTAATGGGACTAGAGATGCTTTTGTAGTTAAGTTGGATGCCACAGGTACAGAGTTATTATATTCCACCTTTCTGGGCGGGAGCGGAATTGACTTTGCTTATGATATTGCAGTCGATACCGCAGGATATGCCTATATAACAGGGGAAACGCTGAGTGCTGATTTTCCTATGGATGCCACGGTGGGAGGATCCCCTGCTCCAGGGTATGATCAGAGCTATAACGGCATGGAGGATGCTTTTGTTGTCAAGCTTAATCGCACTGGCACTGAACTTATGTATACCACTTTTTTGGGTGATATAGCGCCTGACTATGGAAGATCCATTGCTGTTGATAGCGATGGATATGTATATGTTGCAGGTTTTACTTGGAGTAATAATTTTCCTACTGATCGTACAGTAGGAGGGAATCCTGCTCCAGGATACAGCCATGTCAATAATGGAAATAGAGATATTTTTTTAGTTAAGTTGGAGCTCCCTCGACCCATCCTTGAGATCACCGCATCTTTGGATGAAGTTGTGTATGAACAAGGGGATAACCCTTTGCTTGAGATAGTGCTAAGCAACACAGGCAATAGTATTGCAACAGCCAATGAAGTGGAAGTGATCCTGCCTCCAGCGCTTGGTTTTATGCAAGACCAGGATTATCCTGTAACCATTGGGTCTGGCAATAGTTTGATCTTTTATGTTGGCGATCTTCCTTATGGAGAGAGCCTTGGTTTCACTGTTTACATGGAGGTATTGCTCAATGTATCTGCTGATGAAGCAGTAAATCTGGAGATAGAGGTCAACTGCCTGGAAGGGGCAAGCGCAACTACTACATCAGCAATGCTTTTGCGACATATTTTAGATACTTCTCCTCCACATCTGCGTATCTGGGCAGAAGTGAACAAGCCTGCTTTCTTTAAAGGGGAAGAGGCTATGCTCTTTGTGACCGTGGCTAACCAGGGAGAAGAGCCTGCAACGCATACCCGGGTGACGGTCACGATACCCAGGGAGACCCGCTTTTTGAGAGCCACGAGGTATCGCTCCCAAGTACTGACGCCTGAAATGATTGAAATTGAAATGGGGACGATAGCTCCCTTGAGCGTTCAAAGTTTTCAGGTGGATCTTTCAGTGGAGGTAGCAGTAGCTCAACCACGCACTCTTCCTGTTTTCTTTGATGTGACTTGTGCGGAAGAGTCCAGTGATTTTACTCATGTGATGCTTCAACTGGTGCCTCAGCGCTCTGGTCAGCCTGACCTGTATCTGGGGCTTTACTACCGCAATGCCCAATGGGATCCTCAGACAGGCTCTCTTTTTATTGTCCAGGATGCTACCCTGGAAATTGACTTTGTGCTTACGGGAGCCCGACTGCCCTATGACTTAACTATTGATTGGGGTGACGGGGAGCGCACTCATTTGGATGACCAGCGGAATGTGCGACAAACCTTGCAACATACCTTCCGCTCCCAAGGGCTGATGAAGATTGAAGTAGAGGTAACTGACCAGCTCAGTCGAACCAGGACTGCTAATTTGCAAATGGAAGTGCGATAAGAGAAAATTTTCTGGCGTATTATAAAGCGTTAATAAAAAAATTAGCCTAAAATTATTGTATTTAAAAGAAATGATGATATAAATATAAAAATTTTTTTCTATGTTCGTGATGAAATGCTCTGAAATAGGAGGGGATCATATGAAGTATAGTCGATTTTTTATATTAATTTTTGTTCTTTCAGTTTATATTTTTTCTCTGTTTGCAGGCATTGCTCCTCTTGCGCAAGCGCAAAGCCTGACTGCAAGCCCAAATCAGATTTTCATCGCACCGGATCAAAAAGTTACTGTAAACTTTTCGGGAGCTCCTGGTAATCAAAATGATATTATTCGTTTATATCAGATTAGCCCCAATACAGAAGAAGTTAGGGGAGGAAATCAGTTTCTTGAAGGTAAAACCAGTGGAACTTTAAGCTTTGATGCCCCTGAAGAGCCAGGGAGATATGAATTTCGAATGTTTGAGCGCAATAGAGGCAATCCAGATAATCCCATTGCAAGAAGTAATCATATTGCAGTCAATTGGGGGCCGGTTTCCATAAGAGTTACGGTACACGATGCTGATGCTCAAGGCAGAAGAAAACTTACTGTAAACTATTCGGGAGCTCCTGGGTTCAGCAATGATTGTCTTTTTTTGGTTCAATTGAGACCCTCGGAAAGATGGTTTCAACATACATTTCTCAGGGGTAATACCAGCGGTACTCTTGAATTTACATGTCCTGATGAAAACAATACCTATGAATTGCGTTTGCGTGCACGAAATGATAATAACTATATCATCGCCGTGACTGAGCCTTTTATTCCCAAAAATGGACCTCCGCCACCTTTAGAGCAAACACCTCCGCCTCCGCCACCTTCACCTGGAGATCCTGGGCCAGGTCAACCCTTTACGCTTCGGGCTTACCCGGGGGATGGCAAGGTATTTTTGGAATGGACACCTCCACAAAACACTTCCAATATCATTGGCTACAATCTCTATCGCAAGACACCTCGGATTCCTTATGGCAGTCCGATTACCGACTTTCCCATCAAGGGCTTGAGCCACATGGATCATAATGTGGACAATGGGATGCAGGCTTGCTATTATATGAAAGCCGTCTATAGTGACCGCAGTGAGTCCGGGGCTTCGAATGAAGTGTGTGTGACGCCTAATGTACCTCGGGCTACGGTTAATATTCCTTCCAATGCGACTACTTCACAGAGCAGTTATACCTTTACTGGAAATGCTCCCAAAGGATCCACCGTTACGGTTAATGGCAGGTCGGTGAGTGTGGGAGCGGATGGAAGCTTTAGCGCAACGGTGGAACTGCAACCGGGTAGTAATACTATCACGGTGGTCGTAACTACCAAGACGGGAGAGACGATCACCAGTACGCATACGGTGACCCTGACCCGGGGAGCGGATGGCAAGATTACCATTGTCTTGACCATTGGGAGCAGGAATGCCTATGTTAACCAGCAGCTCGTGGTGCTGGATGTAGCTCCCTTTATCGATTCAGGGCGTACTTTTGTGCCTTTTCGCTTTGTGGGCGAATCCCTGGGAGCAGAAGTCGGCTTTACTACCGATGCCAATGGCAGGGTGGCTACAGTAACTTATCGCCTGGACAACACCAACATTACTCTTTACATTGGGAAAAGGGAAGCAACGGTCAATGGGAGGACGGTGTACCTGGATGTGGCACCTGTAATCCTGCAGGGGCGTACGGTGATACCGTTACGCTTTGTGACCGAAGCTCTCGGATGCAAAGTGGACTGGGATGGCCAGGCCATGAAGGTGACGATCCAGTATCCAGCGTAGGGGCAGGGAATCACTGGTATATATATAGGCTGAAAGGGTTACATAAAGTAATGCTTGAATAAATTTCTTACTTTTATATAATTAAGCATAGATAATTTGTATTACTTTATATGAGGTAAGGGATGAAGAAAAAATCTATTCAGTCGGTATTAACCAAAAAAGCTCAGTTTACCTTGCCTAAACGGATACGAGACCGTTTGGGATTAAAGCCTGGAGACCGTATTGCTTTTATTCTTGAAAAGGAAAGTGTTCGTCTGGTTCCTGTGCATTCCACGCTGGATAAGCATTTTGCCTGCATCAGCCCCAGGCAAACCCCTGAAGATTACAAGGTCTTACGAAAAGAAGTTGAAGCTTCTATAGCCAAAGAGGTTATGGGGGATCAAAACTGATGCATTTTGTGGATACCAATATATTCTTAAGATATTTTACTGGGGATGACTCTGTCAAGGCTGAAAAGGTCTTGGATTTATTGAAAAGAGTGGAAGCAAATGAAGAAAAAGTTTACACCAGCCCTCTGGTTATTTTTGAAACCATTTTTACGCTAAGCAGTTATTACAAAGTGTCTCGGAGTAAAATTGCTGAAATTATGCTTCCTTTGCTTCAGCTTAGAGGCTTGCATCTGGAAAACAAACCGGTTTTTGAAGATGCTCTGGATCTTTATGCTTCCAGCGCTATCTCTTTTGCAGACTTGTACAATGTTTGCTATATGCGTTCTCTTGGGATAACCTCAATTTATAGTTATGACGAAGATTTTGATGCTTTTGGAGACATTGAGCGCAAAGAGCCATAAAATTACGATTTTAATAAGCTAATGCTTCTGTTTTTTGGTGGTTGAAGTAGATATTTTCCACCTGTAATCACAATTCTGACAGAAAGCTATGGTCAATATTCTGGTTTTGTGACTTTTGGGAAAATCGTCTCGCAGGGATAAGAGTATGGATATAATTTCTAAAATAGTTTTGCCAATGCTGGCAGGATTCTTTAATCTCTTGACTGCGATATCGGTACTATTGCATCGAGGGCAGATCATCGTTTCTTCCATTCTTTTTTTTATACTTGAAAATGAAATGAAAGCAATTAAGCGCTAATTTTATTTAGATTTCTTGGGTTATAATTTTAAAAAATAAAATGAGTCACAGGGACGGGGGTGCATAGGCTGCTTAATAAAAAACTTGGAAAGTATTTTTCCGAAAAACTGCTTTGTGATTCCCATTAATAAAGCTTATGCTCCAGTAAATGCTTAGTTACTCTGTTAGTTTTTTTGGAAAACTGTAAAACTAAAAATCACCATGAATAGGGGTTAAGTTGACGCTTAATAGTGAGTCAGCACCCTCGTCCCTCTATATCATTGCTAAACATAAGTATTTTTGGTAGTTAGCATCATTGCTTTTTGTGAATTTTTACACATAATTAATTATGCTTGTGTGATTTTTTTCACATTTTTTTATATATTTATGTGATTTTCAAGGAGCATATGATGAAAAGGCAAGTTTTATCGCAATTAACAAAATGGAAAAACTCTCCCTACCGCAAGCCTTTAATTTTAAAAGGAGTGCGCCAGGTGGGCAAAACCTGGATTTTGAAAGAGTTTGCCCGCAAGTATTATAAAAATATGGCTTATTTCAATTTTGATGAAAATATGGAGTATCAAGATTTTTTTAACAGCACCAAAGACATAGATCGAATATTGCAAAACCTGATCCTTGCAAGCGGTCAATCTATAGAAAAAGGAAACACTTTGATCATTTTTGATGAAATCCAG
This sequence comes from Caldisericota bacterium, assembly GCA_003566815.1. Lineage (GTDB taxonomy): Bacteria > Caldisericota > Caldisericia > UBA6126 > UBA6126 > T3SED10-260. Next base: position 3,235 of record PXBT01000015.1, on the reverse strand, counting down.
GCTTGTCCCAATGCGCTTAATACCCTTAAATATTTTTTTGAAAATGCCAATGAGTATCATGTAGCATGTGCAGGTTCCTTGCTTGGTATAGCACTTTCAAAACCTTCATCTTTTCCTGTGGGCTCTGTTGATTTTCTAAATCTTTATCCAATGAGTTTTTCTGAGTTTTTGCCTGCAAATGGCGATGCAAATCTTGCTGGCTATCTGGACTCCATAGACAAACTTGAGCCCATCCCTTCAGCTTTTTTTAACCCCTTATGTGAAAAATTAAAAATGTACTATGTATCCGGAGGAATGCCTGAGCCATTAATGCGCTGGACGCAGGAGAGAGATGTAGAAGCGATGCAGAATGCATTGATGAATATTTTAAATGCTTATGAACGGGATTTTGCTAAATATCCAGAACCAGGACAGCATCGAAAGATTTCTGCTATTTGGAGATCAATGCCTTCTCAGCTGAGTCGAGAAAACAAAAAGTTTCTTTTTAAATTGGCAAAAGAGGGGGCTCGTGCAAGAGAATATGAAGATGCTTTACAGTGGCTGTTGGACACAGATTTGGTGTGCAAAGTATATCGAAGCACTCGCCCTGGGCTGCCTATTTCTGCTTATGATGATCTTTCAGCATTTAAGCTATATATGGTGGATATTGGATTGCTCAGACGCCTTGCTCTGCTTTCACCTTCAGTATTTGGAGAGGGCAATCGACTGTTTACAGCATTTAAAGGGGCATTGAGTGAAAATTTTGTGTTGCAGTCTTTGCGACCTTTGTTTGAGGCTGTCCCACGCTATTGGAGCAGTGATAACCCCAGATATGAAGTGGATTTTCTTATACAGCGAGACAATGACATTTTCCCTGTCGAAGTTAAGGCAGAGCAAAATACTACAAGCAAGAGCTTGAAGAAGTTTAAGGAAAAGTATGGCGATCAGGTGAAATTGCGCATTCGCTTTTCTCTGGACAATTTGAAGCTGGATGGTGATGTGCTCAATATCCCCTTGTTTTTGGTGGATCAAAGCGATCGATTGATAAAGCTTGCTCTTGAGGAAGCAGTTTAGCCTGGGTATTTTGATGATGTCTATTTGTACAAGGAAATGAGAAAATGGAAGAAACATCCAAAATGAGTGGAAAGAAGGTGCAAGTAATTAAAAAGAGGATGTTATACGCTACTTTCACAAAAAGATAGTTATGATTTGGAAAAGCTAAAGCTTCTGTTTTTTGGGGTTGAAGAAGATATTTTATACTTGAAAATGAAATGAAAGCAATTAAGCGCTAATTTCTATTTAATTTTCTTGAGTAATAATTTGCCCACCTGTAACTTGTCACATTTTGGGTTGCTTAGTATAATTGATTTAATCAATCATGATGAATAAAAGTTTAATGAGCAAAGATGAAAAAGAAAAGACATGGAGCACGAAAATAAAAGCGCTTGAAAAGAGATCTTAGCGCTGATTCAATATTTATTAAAGGATTTTATCTGGAGGAAATGATGCCTCCGCCAATCACGATATCGTCGTCATAAAAAACAGCGGATTGACCTGGGGTGACTGCATTTTCGGGCAAGTCATAGCTTACTTTGATCTTATTTTTTTCATCATCCATACTGAGGGTGGCTGGTCGAGGAACTTGAGTGGATCGGGTTTTTACCTGCACTTCTTCATGAGCTCGCAAGCCTTCCCAGCTTACCCAATTGATATCGGACACCCAAAAGCAGGAGCGTTCGCCTTCTTTCTTGGATCCCACCACTACTTCATTTTTTTCGGGAACCAGTTTCAATACATAGAGAGGCTGGGAGCTTGATACCCTCAATCCCCTTCGCTGGCCAATGGTAAAGTTCCAATATCCTTCATGCTGTCCCACCACTTCGCCTTCTTGGGTGACGATATTACCTTGTTTGGGAGGCATTTTTATCAGCTCTCGGTAGTCTCCGTCATAGAAATCCTGGCTTTCTTTCTCTTCACTGGTGGGCAATCCTGCTTTTCGGGCGATATGGTAAACTTCGTCTTTTGTGAGCTCTCCAAGGGGAAATATGGTGCTTGAAAGCTGTTCCTGGTTGAGGCGATATAGGAAATAAGTCTGATCTTTCATGGGGTCTTTTGCTTTCAATAGCTGGAATCGCTTGCCTTCCTGATCAAAGTGGGTGCGAGCATAGTGTCCTGTGGCAAAACTATCAAAATTGATTTCTTTTTTTGCAAGCTGCAGCAGGACGCCAAATTTAACTTTTTGGTTGCATATGACGCAGGGATTGGGAGTATTGCCCAGGATATACTGGTCGCGAAAGTTGTCCAGCACAATGGCTTGATAGTCTGCTGAGCAATCATAGAGGTAAAAGGGGATTTCAAGAATATCGCAAACCTTTTGGGCTATTTCAATTTCCTGATCTTCATTGGGACTATAGCAGGCATGCCTCACGGAACTTGATGAAGACTCGCCGCTCCAGATTTTCATGGTGATACCCATGACCTCGTGTCCTGCTTCAACCATCCTGAGTGCTGCTACTGATGAATCAACGCCTCCGCTTAGCCCCACTGCAACCTTCATAATAAATCTCTCCTTAATGCTGAGTTTGCTTTTATTATAGAAGAAATTTGTGTTTACTGCCAAGGAGGATTAGTTTTCTGATTTGGCTTAATTTTTATTATTCTCTCAGAAAGTCTATCAAGTGTACCACCTTTATACCTGCATAATCGATGAAGGGTGTTTGGTCGAGGGTGAGTATAGTTTTGGAATAGTTGTCATTTATCTCCTGTAAAGGTTTGAGCTCTCGATTTCGAGTATTTTCATCCAGGATAGTGGCAGAAACTTGAAAGTAATGAATATCTTTTGCTTTTCGAGCAACAAAATCCACTTCCAGTGGTCCAATTTTCCCAATACTAACTTCGTAGCCTCTTCGTAGCAATTCTAAAAATACAATGTTTTCCAGGAGGTGCCCAATATCCACATTTCGCAATCCGCATAGTTGATTTCTGATTCCGATATCCACTAGATAATACTTTTCGAGTGTTTTTAAGAACAATTTTCCTTTGAGGTCATAGCGTGGGGCTTTGTAGATGATGAAAGCTTTTTCAAGCATTTGAAGGTAGTTGTCAATGGTGTCGGGAGTTGTTTTTCTGCCATTGCTAATCAAATAATCACTGATTTTTTTGGTAGAGACAATACTGCCAATGTTGGAGGCGATAAATTTTAATAAGTTTTCAAGGAGGGCAGAGTCTCTGATTTCATTGCGATGGATGACATCTT
>PXBT01000066.1 GCA_003566815.1 Caldisericota bacterium | reverse complement strand
TTGAAAGAGGTAGCCTGGGCTATGCTCTGGGCGCAGGCGCATTATTTGGGCTCATCACCTATGCCACCTATGATCTGACCAACTTGGCTACGCTGAAAAACTGGCCCATCATTGTCACTATCGTTGATTTGATTTGGGGCACAGCGCTAAGCACAGGTACCGCCGTATTAAGCTATATAGCAATCAGCAGGTTTTTAATCAACTAATTGCTATCTGATTTCTCGGGCTTTAACTCAGCAAAAACTTCATGGATATTGCCTTCAGGGTCGGAAAATAGCGCCATCCGCTGATTCCATGGCATATTTTGGGGAGAAGCAACTGCACCTGCTCCATGTTTCACCAGGCGCTCATAGGTGATATCTACATGCTCGGGCTTGAAGCAAGGAAAAGCAAGTGAAAATGAAACCCCGTCAGCCTTTTTTTCAAACTCGGGGCTTGCCTCTTTCATGACCTTGCGATCACAGATAGCAAAGCGTACCTTGTTGTGCTCAAACTCCAGATAGTTTTCATGTTCGGTCTTGATATAGAGACCCATGACCTTATGGTAAAAGTTTTTCATCACTTGAAATTGATCTGTCCATATAGTGATGAGTGCAATATTGGGGATCATGAACTCCCAGGGACGAGGCGCTGGCTTGACTTGAGTCTCTGGGTCAGGAGGAGGAGGAAAATCATATTTTAATATTTCTTCGCCTGCGGCTTCTTTACCGGTATCAATAAAACCGTACTTCATGTAAAAATTATAGGGACTGTCCTCTTCTTTTTCGACACAAGAGGTGTACATGGTCCTGGCGCCTTGCTTTTGAAAATAATTTACGATCATGTCGAGGACTTGCTTGCCATATCCTTTCCCCTGCCACTGCCTGGCGATCATAAAACGCCAAAGATATAGTGAAGGTTGCTCTTGCTCGGGTATTTCGTCGATATAAAGGTCAAGCATGACAAAGCCAATGGGTTTATCTTGCAGATAAATTGCTCGAAACCAGGAATAGCCACTGATGCCCCCCTGGGCAATCGAAATTGCATTGGTGGCTACACATTTTTTTTGTGATTCAGTCAAGGTGTCGCTTAGTTTAATCACCTCTCTGCAATTTTCATCGTTGATTTCTCTAAACTCAAGGGTTTCGGTCATCCTATTCCTCCGTTGCTGATTTTAGCACTTTTAATGTTCAAATTATATCATATGCGCAAAACGCTTTGGAGAGCCTGGGTTTTTGCTATACTGTTGTAAAACAGTTCAAGGAGGGTGATATGTCGATCCAATGGGAAGGACTCATCTTTTTTTTAGCCTGCCTGGATATGGAACAGACGCATCAATTTTATCATGAAATCCTGGGGCTTCCTTTGTATAAAGATCAGGGTTTATGCAGGATTTATGAGGTACCCGGAGGAGGCAAAGTGGGGTTTTGCACTCATATGAAAATAGCTAAAAATGAAAAATCTCCCATTATCACTATGCTAACCCAGGATGTGGATGGAGCTTATGAACGATTGGTTGAAGCTGGTCTGACGCCCCTTCATCCTCCTCAGGAAAATCCCCGTTTTCGTATCTATCACTTTTTTGTCCATGACCCCAATGGCTACCTGGTAGAGGTGCAGAGGTTTCTGTGAAGGCTTGGCAGGATAGTAGATTAAAAGATTTAAGTTTTTTTATTGTTGAATAGAAAATTTTCCAATCTACAATGACATAATTTGGCAACAATTCCCTTTATTGCTCTTTTTTGTTTGCTATATTCAACCGTTGCATCAAAATATGATTTCTATTCCAAGTAGCCTGTTTTTATTTCTATTTCAATGGCTTTTCTTAAGCTTGTTTTTGTTATTTTCAAACCATGCCCATCAGTTAGTCTTATTATTTTTGGATAACCATCATCACTTTCCAGCTGTGTAATAATGCTTGATTTCTCTTGCTTTCCTTCTACAGAATGTGGGACGGGACCAAACAGTATAAGTCGATATTTAGGGTTGTATTGAATTTTGCTAAATTGAAACTTTTTAGCTTCATTGTACCCAAGGTGAAGCTCAATGCGATCTTTACTAATGCCACAATCATTCAAGATGCCAATGATTTCGCGATCTTTTATGGAAGAATCTCCAAAAACTAAAATAATCCCTTCTGGATTGGTTTCATACAATGAATCAGGCTCTATAGGATATAGGTCACCCATGCCTATGCTTATTAAATAATCGCGAAGACCATCAGATTCAAAAGCACTTCGTAAATCCAAATGTAATCGATGAGAGGCTTCAGCAATAATATCAATCAGCTCATCTTTAGTAATCTTCATTTTATTACGCTTTCAATCAACTTGTCTCTCTTATCGCAAACCATTTCAACTTGTCTTTGTAGAATCAAGATTTCATCGCTTAATATTTCATATTCTTTGGCAATTTTATCTTGTTCTTCTCTGGGTAAGTTTGGGATCTGGATTTCCTTTAAATCCTGGATGCTGATGCATTTCACGACTGTGCCTTTTGAAAAAAAGTTAAACTGAGCTATTCCAGCTTCACTTCTCAAAAAAACTTCAACAAATATTGGGTTTACTTTGCTCTCATCCAATTCAAGAAAATACAAATTCCCACTAGCGATCATCTGCTCGTCTTCTTTTATTTTTGCCAACGCAACTTTAAACGGAAAGATCTTTGATACTATGAGGTTTTTATCGTTAATTGCATATCTTGCATGTTCTTCTTTAACGCTCGTCAGTGATGGAAGTTTTTCTTCAATAAACCCGTTTTGAATATCTTGCAATCTCAAATAATGTGAGTTTGTTTTTTCAGCACAAATCAACTTATCAAGTTCGTTTGATTTCATTATTGCGCCACGATTAATCGATAAGCAAACTTCCCCCAGAGTAATGCTGTTTTTTATTTTTATGTTTTCTCCGATATATCTTCTGGGATTAAGAATATACTCCTGAGATATAACATCATCCAAGGTTACTGTTTTGCTAATGGTTGTATTTTGATAGCAAGCTTCAAGAATGGTATTAATATCTTTTTCCTCCAGCACATTTTGTCTTCTGCCCTCAGTAAAAATTTGTGAAGCATCCACCATTTTTATTTTATTATTGTTGTGACTTAAAACCAGCAAGGTTAGAGGAATCATTGAATGATTCATCAAACGCTCGGGAAGCAGGATAACAGCCTCAATTATTCGTTTTTCCAACATCTTTTTCCGAATATTTTCGTCAGATTTGTTCCAGGTTCCTGCATTTGTCATTAATACTACTGTCTTTCCAGGTATTTTCATATTCAAGAAAGCAGCAATATTAAAAACCCAATCCCCTGATACTGTCCTTTTCTCTTCATTAAAAAATTCACTAAGCATTGGGTTTTTGCTAAACAGCATTTTTAAGTCAAGGAGCCTCATTCCATAAGGATGATCTGAAAAAACTTTATTAGCAGATAAATTAGAGAAGCTTTGGCTAATAATGTTTCCTTGAATCAGCTTAATTGGGAGCTGCAAGATATATTGACGAATATTTGAAATAATTATGCTGGATGTGTTGATTTCGACACCAAATAGTTTTGAACTATCTGATTTGTATGCTGCATTAATTAAAAATGATAAAGCACCCGATCCAAGATCAAGAATCGTATCATTAGGGTTTAAATCCAGAAGAGAAACAGCAAGTTTTGCAATTCCTTCTGGAGTATGACAAAGAGTCGAATCGCTGAGTCTTGATAAGCTGGAAAATAGTATTGTTGCTTTCAATAAATCCGTGTCAAATTTCTTTGAAACATTCTCGATTTCGAGAATATGCTCTTCATATACCTTTTTTAAAAAATGAAAGGTTGTTTCGCTTTCCAGGCTTTTTTCTATATGTTTTATGGCTAAACTGCTAGTCTTCAATTCTCTGGAGCATAGAGCAATAAAAGAGATTCCTATAACATATATGAAAACTTCTTCAGCTTTCCTTTTGTCCTTTAAATGGTCGAGAATATAGGACTCAACATGACTAAAATCTTTTTTCTTGAGCGCTTCGTATGTTTGTTTATCCAAATTATTGCCTCCTGAAAAATGTTATGGTTATTATAAACCATAATCAAAAAAAAGCAATGGTTATTAAAAACCATATTTATAATTTTTTATGAATATCTTCCAGGAAAACCCCCGTTTTCGCATCTATCACTTTTTTATCCATGACCCCAATGGCTACCTCTTGGAGGTGCAGAGGTTTCTGTGAAGGAGTAATAAGCGAGATAGCGCGGGTTATGAGATTTAAGTTCTGATTAGAACAGTGCCTAGGCAGGCTTTTGAAAAGAAATCATATAAACCTTGCCTTTCCACAGGAATTGATTCTTAACATTTATCATATTCCTTGGAATCATTTTTAAAGGAGGGGCATAGGTTTCTTTGTCAGGCTTTTGATAAAACCTGGAAATAAAACCTGGCTGTTTCTCAATCTGTTTCACGGTCTCATCTCCAATATATATCCTTGCGCCTGGTTTGGCTACTCGTATCATTTCGAGGATTGCTTTTTCTTTGTTGTTGAAAAAATTGATACCTCCAATATGAAAAACCACATCAAAGCATTCGTCTTTAAAAGGAATGTCCTCCGCATTTGCTTGCACCAATTTGATGTCAATCTTCCAATTTTTAGAGTTTTGACGACATTTTTTTAACATTCCATATGAAATGTCCATGCCATAAAAATCTCCTATTTTGTTATGATCCACCAGGTTCTTAATTTCGATACCCGTTCCAACCGAAGTTTCCAGGACACGATCACCACTTTTTATCTTGATGATTTCAGCAATGTTTTTAAAAACCTTGTTTCCTCCAAACAAAGGTGACAAAGTTAGCATTATGAAGTCATAGATGTATGCAATCCAATCGTATCTTTTCTGATATAAACGGTTTAATCCTGTAACTTTCTCTTCTCTTAAAAGAGAGGGGATGTTGTTTTTTATAGCAAAGCTCTCTCCCGTGACGACATCAACCAGGGAGTCATTTTCCTTTGATAAATTGTTGCCTGTATATGGATTTGCAAGAAGAGAAAAGTGTTTATTAAGCATCATTTTTTTTCGTTTTCCCATATTTCAGGGCAACAGTTTCGATAATGATCCCGTATATTATTCCTGCTCCAAAACCAATGGGGTCTGCAAAGCTTATTGAGCTATAAAATGCAAATGAAACGAGAAAACCAATTAAAGCTCCTCGATACAGCACTTTGGGCCATCCGGGTTTTCCATCAAGCAAGCCAATGATAAAGCCCATCAGTAACCGATTGTACCAAAAGGCAAACAGGTAAAAAGCATTTAACTCAAAGCCTGATCTTACCGATGCGCCTAATATGCAAATCAAACCAAGAATAGCACCTGTAATAAGCGAAACGATCATTCTTTTTGTCATCATCTTAGTTCATCTCTCCCATCCATGTTTCATCGACTATAACTATGATAAATCGTTTAGCCCTTTTTTGCCAGTATAAACTTTTTGGTTCCGTTTTATGATTCTTTTGATGTGCGTCGAGGGCAGCGGAGGCGCTGTTTTATTTTTGATTTATTTATCGTAAAGGACAGCTATTTTATTGAAAAATATTTCTTCATTGTCTGTGGAAGTAATAAGGACATATCCTTGTTGTTTGCTGGGGATGATATAGGCACTTGTCCCTAATTTGTTTTTATTGATCACATTGTCGTCTAATGTTTTGCTCAAGAACAAATCTCCATCAGGAGTAAGCCCAATTAGTTCGTGTACGATTAAATCATCATTTTTGGTTTGTAAAATAAAATATAGATTTTCATTTTTGTCAAAAGAGTTGATAAAAAGACCTTGAAAACTATTAATCTTAAAATTAGTTAATCCTTTATTTAAAAAAATCTCTTCCCATAGTAGTTTACCTTTTAAATCCAAAGCAAATATTCGAGTTTTTATCAAAGCATCTTGGTCAAAAAATTGCGTCAGAACAGTTAATTGTTCATTCTTTTGCATCCACCTAATATCCTCAATGAACTCATCAACTAAAAAAACTGCATAAGACCAAATTGGATTATTGTTCAAATCTGAAAACATTATAATATTTTTATCCTTATCATGCCTATAATTGGGATCATGTGTTATAAAATTGATAATAAATCGTTGACTTTTTTTTAATAAATTCTTGTAATGAGAATGATTTGGATAAGCTATTATTCCTTTTTCAGTGAGATTTGTTCGATAATTAGATGTTCTTTGCAATGCGATCCCTGAATTAATTTTATTAATTTTATAATCTCTATTGATGCAATATAAGGATCCAGTAGCTTCGTGCTTGAAATATACATACAAGCTATTATTTTCCTTCCAAATTCTTTTTAAATCGCCCTCTTGTGAGATGCTCCAAATCACTTTGCCTTTGGAATCAATAGCCTTTAAAAAAAAATGCTGATCCATTTTTCTTAATAATAAAGCCAGGTTGTAATTTGGGGAATAAATCAATCCAGTTTCTCTTTTTTTCCATTTAAATGAACCGCTACAGCTAATTGATAGCAAAGAATTGTTTGAGCCTATAAGTATATTTCCATCTTGAAAAACATGTAAAACAACATCTTCATTCTGCAATGATTCACTATCCTGGAATTCATAATAAGGAAATAACAGCTGAGCAACATTTAAGACAATATTATGAAAAAGCTCAAAAATTGAATTAATAGTCTTCGGCATGGTAAAAGAAAGTTGCCGCTTCCAATTCAATGTTCCATTTCTGCTAAAACAATGCAACACTTTATCTTGTGTTATCAAAACAATATCCCCATTGGGCAGGATATCAATTAAAGGTATTAACTTTTTTTGCCCCTGATCATTTATAGCTGAAATATGTGTTAAAATTTGCTTTTCGAAACTTTCACTCCACATTTCATCTAAATTTAAAGTTTCATTATGGTTGGCTTTATTATTTATAGCATTTCCTTGAGAGGATCCTTGTGTAGCTTGAATTTTAAAAATAGTTGAGTTAAAAAAAGCAAGTGCCAAAGCAATAATCAGTAAATTGCAAAGAAAAAACCATTTTTTTATGTTAAGCGGTCTTTCACTCTTCTTAAAATAAAGTTTAACCATCTTTTCCTCCCTTCTTTCTCTATCAATCTTCTTCCACAGGAACGACCACAGTAAGATAATGATAGATGATAGCGCTAAAAATGGTCTTAAAAACAAGGTAGAAAGATTGATATATTATTTGATATGGATAATGCATGATAACTACCCAAAATGCCAGCATAAGCAAGTTTAATAATGAATAAAACCAAAGGAAGGTTTGCATTGAGGTCAACCAATAGCTTGTTTTCATTGCTGAAACCAAATTGGAGGATTGATTCAGCATAATCCATGGTACAAGAAAAAACCTTTTATAAAACCAGACTCCAGGAATAATTAAGAAAATAGATAGAACCAAACTTATCAAAATGATAAAAAAATCTACAACCATAAAGAATAATATTGAAACAATTCTCCTTTGAATAACAGTTATGGAATTAATTTTTTTAAATTGAACCAAAGACAGGGCAAGTAAGGAAAAAAGCCCTATAACTCCATGCATAAGGAAAAATAAAACAATTCTTAAAAATTCTATAGCAGGGGTGATAGTAAAATGATAATATATCCACCATTGGATAATAAATAAACCACTTAAAATTGAGAAGAAAATCAGATCAAAATAGTTTTGTCGAGCAAAGATGCTGAAATAGATTTTTGCCACAACTGCCAGGGAGATGCCGTTTTTCTTGCTTCGATCCAGTTTATTGAATTCATGCTCGATGGTTTCGGGGGTGCCCAGGTGCTCGGTGGCTAATTGAAAAGCTTGCTCGTCGCTTAGCCCTTTTTGCTGGTGAAGAGCAATTTCTTCTTCCAGATGCTGACTGAGCTCATAGATGTCCCAGGGACTGATCCCCTTGCGATAGTAAAATTGTTTTTTCCAGTTTTCGATGGATTCAGCTAGATGGAACATGGCAACCCATTGAATAGCTGTTGCATTAATGCATTGGCTTTTGCCCATTGCTCTTTTTCTTTGCACAGCTCTGCCTGGCCTTTTTTGGTCAGGGCGTAGTATTTGCGCATTTTTTGATTTTCATGGCGCACCCAACGAGATTTGATAAGTTTTTGTTCCTCCAGTCGATGGAGCACAGGGTAAATCAGTCCGTCGCTCCATTCGAGCTTTCCTTCGCTGAGGCAGTGAACCATGCGAATGATTTCGTATCCATAGTTTTCGCCCTGAAAGAGGATGGCGAGCAGGAGGGGTTTGGTGGTAGCTGCAACCAATTCTCTTGAAAAATAATTCATTAACGGTCACCTCCGTACCTAAATCATCTATGCACATAATATACCTAAATGATTTAGGTGTGTCAAGAACTGTTGACATCTTTTTTTTGACAAAATATCACCTTCATGTAAAATTTTGTTTTGCTTTTTTTTGATTGAAAATTGTGCGTCCTAAAGAGGGGTACATGGGAAAATTTATCATTAGAGCTGAAAATTTAACGAAAAATTATCTGGTTTCAAAAAGAGAAAAAGGGCTAAAAGGATCCTTTAAAGGGATTTTTCAGCGAGAAAAAACAGTCATACCTGCTTTAAAAGCTGTTAACTTTACCATTGAACAAGGTGACTGTGTTGGGTTTATTGGTCCCAATGGAGCTGGCAAATCCACTACTTTAAAAATATTATCCGGTATCCTGATGCCCACCGAGGGCTCTTGCACCGTTTTGGGTCGAGTTCCATGGAAGCAACGAATTGAGCATGTAAAGCATATTGGAGTTGTTTTTGGCCAACGCACTCAACTATGGTGGGACCTTCCTCTGCAGGAATCCTTTTACCTTTTGAAAAGTGTTTACTCTATCCCTGAAGCAGATTTTCAAAAACGCTTCCAATCTCTGGTTGGAATATTGCGCATGGAAGATTGGCTCGGTGTGCCTGTAAGACAATTGAGCCTGGGGCTTCGCATGCGTGCAGACATTATTGCATCCCTCCTTCATGATCCCGAGATTCTCTTTTTAGATGAGCCTACCATTGGGCTGGATATCGAGACCAAATTTGACCTTCGATCTTTTTTAAGCTATTTAAGCAGAAAAGAGGGAAAAACCATTCTTTTGGCTTCTCATGATTTGTGGGATGTAGAGGCGCTTTGCACTCGACTCTTGTTTATCAATCATGGGCGGATTCTGCGTGATACAAGTCTGGATACTTTTTTAAGTGAAGATGTGCATGAACGAAGCATTAAGTTGAAGGGAGTCTCAAAAACAGAAATTGTCAGACATTTTGAGCATATTCCCGTGGAAGAGCAGGGGGATCATTTGCGCATGAGTATAGATACGCAAAAATTGTCACTGAAGAATATTCTTCAGCAACTCACTGCAATCGAAGGGCTTGAAGAGCTGATAGTCGAGCAACCCAG
>PXBT01000075.1 GCA_003566815.1 Caldisericota bacterium | reverse complement strand
TTTGATATATTCCTCTATGGCCAGTTGAAAATTCATCCCTGCGGCAAGACATAGCGACAAAAAATCCATGGCATCAGGAAGCTCTCGGCTGATTTTGTTTTTTCGCTTATCAAGCAAAGTATTGAGAAAATAGTCGGGATAATAGTAGCCCAATGCGGTCAAAAACACTGCATAGATCATATAATTCCACTGCTCATTGCCTGCACTGATCATAAACATAACCAGGAAAAAAATCAATGCACTGGTGATTTTGAGCCAATGCCACCCGTGCGCATCCAGCAAAAAGGGATAATTGGCTAATTGCAGTCTGATTTCCGTTTTGGCCATGGTTTCCATGGAAATGCTCCGGGTCATTTTTTTGTAAAAGCCCGAGAGCACCTTGGCCAATACCCGCGCAAAAATCACAAATATCCCCAGAATCAAATGAGGTGATTTGGGCTTTTTTTCTTTTTTGGTCTCGTCAAAAAGGAGTGCCAGCTTTTTTTGGATATTTTCCTTTTTTTTGTTGTGAAAAAATAGAGCCACCAGTACAAAAAATAAAAAACCCAATGCATAGATTAAGATAAGATCAATAAGATCCATCTACAAGTCCACCTTCATAAAGGTGGAAATGATCGCCATTCCCACCATTTGCAGCATAACAGCCAACATCAGCACCAATACCCCTCTGAAAGTCTCGCTCAGTGCTCTGTAGCCCGAAAAATGCAAAAGCACCAGCATAAAGTAGGGGATCACAGCTATAATCATGGAAGAGAGCCTGACCTGAGCGGTACCCACTTTGATTTGATTTTTGAGCTTGAGGCGCTCTCTGAGAATAACTCCCAGCTCCAGCAAAAAGGGAATAACATTGCCCCCCACCTGGTTTTGGAGAATCATACTGGACACAAAGAGCATGACTTCCGCATTGGGGTAACGGTGAGACAACTCTCTCAAAGACTCTGCCATGGTGTAGCCCACCCGGTAGTTCATGTGAATACGATGAAATTCAGTCTTGGTAGGCTCGGGCATGGACTCGGAAACAAACTGAAAAGACTGGTCGAGTGAAAACCCTGCCTTTAGCGAATTGGCGACAGCAGAAAGGGTATCGGGCAACTGCTGGGTAAAAGCATCCTGCCTGGCATGTCTTCTGCTGTTGATGATGGCGGTAAAACCAAAAATCAAGCTGGCCAGAAAGAGCAGGGAAAGCACAATGCTGTCGAGAAACTGGAAAGCCATATACCAGGAAAGCACGCCTCCAAATAACAATAAAATAAACAAAATGCCTGGCTTGATGGAAATACCCAAAAGATCTGGCAAAGACTGGATAAAACCTTCTTTTTCCTGTCCCTGTTCTGTGGATGCTTTTTCTTTGGGCCCACGATACTGATCGGAAAATAAATTTTCAATATTTTTTTTTCTATGCATGCTCATGCTGATATTGCCCTTCCTCTTTTTCACAGGCTTTTAAAAATTCACCTGCCTCGGGGTAGGAATGACTCAAACGACGAATCTTGTCGGTGAGCCTGTTGCCTATACCATTAAAGCGATATTCTCCTATGATTTTGCCATCTTCTGTGGTTTGATCCGACCATTCAAAACGAAAAATATCATGCAATTGCACCTGGTCGTTTGAAAAGCTGTCGAGAGAGGTTACAGAAATAATTTTTCTTGAACCATCCGGCAATCGGGAGGTCTGGATCACCAGCTCCACTGCGCCATAGATGATTTCTCGAATAACATAGACCGGCATCTCGATCCCTGCCATATATACCATGGAGACCAGCCTGGATACAGCATCCTTGGGAGAATTGGAGTGAATGGTGGAGAGTGATCCGTCGTGACCGGTATTCATAGCCTGGAGCATATCAAAAGCCTCAGGACCTCGCACCTCACCCACCACAATACGGTCGGGTCGCATACGCAGAGAGTTGATCACCAGGTCACGGATAGCCACTTTGCCCTGCCCCTCGATATTGGCAGGTCTTGCTTCGAGCGATACCACATGGGGTTGGAGCAGTTTTAATTCAATTGAGTCCTCGATCGTGATAATACGCTCATCAGAGGGAATGGAAGAGGAACAAACATTGAGCAGGGTGGTTTTGCCTGAGCCCGTGCCACCTGAGATCAGAATATTCATGCGCGACTTGACGCACAAATCAATAAATTGGGCAGCCATGGGCGTCATGCTACCCAGACGAATCAAGCTTTGATAGTCAAGAATGCCAGTTTTAAATTTTCGTATGGTAAGGGTCGGACTCTTTACAGCAATGGGAGGGATAACAGCATTGATACGACTTCCATCGGGAAGTCTGGCATCGACCAGTGGGCTGGACTCATCAATTCGACGCCCTATGGGGCTGACAATACGGTCAATAATCTGCATTATCTGGGCTTCACTGTCAAATTTGTAGTCGGTGAGCTTGAGTCTGCCATTTTGTTCAATATAGACCTGGTCAGGGCCAATAATCATAATTTCAGCTACATCAACATCATCCAGCAACGGTTGTATGATCCCAAAGCCAAATATTTCATTAAGGAGTCGCTGAATCAATTGCTCCTGGTAATCAATAGGCAGGATGCGCTTGGACTCCTGTATGGCTCTGAGCGCAAGGTTTCTTATTTCATCTCTGACAGGGCTTTTGGGATTGGATTTTTCTTTGAGGATGTGGGTGGGTGATATATACCTGAAAATAAAGTCGCGAATACTGCGATAATAGGTTTCACTGTCCATGATGGGACCTGTTTTACGCTCCATGTTTCACCTCAGGAATTGGCTTCAAACCATTGCAGAAGTTGTTGAGAAAGAAATAGAACATCTTTGCGTATAGGTGTTTTGCGCAATACTGCAGGAGTCAGATAGTTGAGAGAATAAGTAGCGGTACGAATATCTTCAGTAATGGTAGCAAAAATCTTGTAGGGCAACACCTTGGAGAGCAAGCTGCCCACTTCTCTATCGGATTTTTTGCTTTGTCGATTATAGATGATTTCGGGAGGATTCATGATTTTGAGCCATTGGAAATCCTTCAAGTAGTTGATAAGCCTCAAAATAGAGGGTATCTCGGGAGTAAATGGAAGCAATATTTTATCTGACTTTTCCAAAATAGGCTTTGAGATGACATCAATCCCTGGATTGAGATCAATGACGATAAAATCATAAATGAGTCGCAAGGATTTGAGTACTCGAGGCATAAGCTCAGAAAAATCATCCCGAATGCTGGTATTGGAGGAAGAAAGCACCAAATCCACATTGGGATAAGCCTTGCTGTTGACCACCACTGACTTGATGCGCTCAGGAGTGATCTCGTCCGCAATGCTGATCAAATCCACTACGGATTGGGTGGTGGAGGGTGGTATGCCCATAATGGCCCTTTGATCTCCATAAGGCAGAGCAAAATCAAGGAGCAAAACCTTATAGTTATCTTTCAGATTGGCCAGAATAAGGCTCAGGTTGGAGGAAATAAAGGACTTTCCCACGCCTCCCTTGGCGCTGGACAATGCAATGACCATGCCAGCTTTCTTTTTGGCGTTTCCTGAAGACTGAGTCTTGATCTTTTTGAAGGACACCAAAAAAGCATTGCGTACAATAGCAGGCAATTGCTGATAGTCAATGGGCCTTGGATATACATTGCGAATGGAAGCGTTATAAAAAAGAAAGAGATCCACCGAGTCATCCTTGTCGGTGAGCAATATGATGGTCATGGAGGGGCAACGAGTTTGAGACTCCTCTATGAACATTACCATATCAATATTTTTGAGATGATAGTCAAGAATCAGTATATCGGGCATAAGTACCTGGATTTTTTCCAATAAAAGAAACCCGTCGTTGATAATTTCTTCTACAAAAAAGTCATTTTCTGCCGATAGCGCTTCGGCAATCTGATCTGACTCCTCTTTAAGATGAGTTGCAATCAGCACAGATAATTTGGCGGAGAATTCTTTTTCCATAAAAACCTATTTCACCTTGCTCACAGTTATAATGGTCGAACCGTCATCCCCTGGAGAAATAGTGGTGTACAGCCCCTTTTCCTCTGCAAAAATAAACAGGGGCAGGTATGCTCGGTGCTCAATCTCCAAAATAGGATTGACGGGAAATCGTTTTTCGCCGACAAAATACTGGTCGGTATAAAGATAAAAATGATAGACATTATCGCCAATATTGTGAATAGTGATGCGATGATCATCAAAATCATACTCTATTTCTCCTTCAAAGGTTTCGACGATGAATCGAAGGGGAAGATAAATATTGAATCCATGGATCAGAGGGAGTATGTCAAAATCTTTATAAACCGCTCCCTCATGGGTTATTTTTTGATAGGTTGGGCTACCCAGCATAAATCTGATTTTGATCAGAGACTCATTGGAGACTGTAAAAATAAAGTTTTCCTGGTATATTTCCCTACTTTCCTGGTCAAACCCGGTCAATCTGGCTACAAAAGGAGCCCTGGGAGCCACCGTTTCAGCATAAAAAACTGCCTTATACTGGTTATTTTCTAACTTTGAGCTGATAATGCTGACATCCTGGGGCAATTGATCCACTTCGACCGAGCTGATGGTTTCATCCAAATCAAAAGTGGCTTCAAATTTTTCAAAACTGGGAAACACCAGGGCTTGATCCTTTGATAAGACAATCTTTGCGTAAGTTGGATCCTGGTTTGCAATGGGGGGTGGAGGCGGCAGAGGTTCAGTGATTTGCTCCCTGTCTCGCAAAGAAAGCCAAACAGAGGAAAGTTGAGGATAAAACAACAAGCCCGTCAAGATTAGCAATAAAATAATCAGCAAGGGAGCAAGTAATTTTGATTTTTGCCGGGGTTTCGATTCTTGTGGAAGCTTTGTTTTTTTTGAGGGTTTTGAAGATTTTTCAAGATCAAAATCCACCTTTTTGGGTTCTTTTTGTGTCTGGATATTATCTGTGATCATTTCATTGATATTGACCTTTTGTTTCTTTTTATTATTTTTTGAGGCTTCTTTTTTCTTGATGGAAAAAGAGAGATTTTTGCCTGCCCTGGGCGAGGATTCCATCATATTTTTATACAGCATTTCGGAAGGATCTTCTCCTTTGGAAGCCTTCTCTTTGCCTGCCTTCACAGGCTCCTCGCCCAGATCGTCCAGAGTGTTGTGTTTGGATAAAAAATTTGTGAGCTCCCCTTGAAACTCTTTGACTGATTGATATCGTTGATCGGGTGACTTGGAGAGTGCTTTGAGTACTATTCGCTGTAAATTGAGTGGAATTTGATTTTGCATTTGATCGGGAAATCGTGGAATCTTTTTTAGATGCATATCCATCACATCCACTGGAAGCGATGATGTAAAAGGTGGCTTGCCCGTGAGCAATTCAAACAACAATATCCCTACTGAATAAATATCTGATCTTGCATCGGAGCGTGATTGAGTAATTTGCTCAGGAGCTGTGTATTGAACGATACCTAAAAATTCACCGCTGGAAACAGAAGAAGCATCTTCCACTCGGGTGATTCCAAGGGTTGTGATTTTTGCGTTAAAATCTTCGGTTACCATGACTACATCAGAATTAATATCACGATGCACAATGCCTCTGCCATGGAGATATTTTAATCCATCCAGCACGCTGATTATAATCTGTACCGCATTTTCTATTGGCACACTTCCGCTATCCATCATATTTTTGATGGAACGACCATCGATATATTCCCTTATAACATAAAATGTATCATCCTCATTGATGATGTCGAGGAACTTTACAAAACTGGGATGATCCACCTGTTTCATGGTTTCTATTTCGCGTTCAAGGCGTGACTTGAAAGTGGGTCGAGTCTCATTGGGCACCTGCACTGTCACCTGCTCCTGAGTCTGCATATCATATCCGAGGTACAAATTGCTCAAAATTCTTTTGAGTAAAAGCTTTTCAATGCGGTATCTTTTTTGAATAATTTTGCCTTCAAGCGGAGATTCCTTGTATTCTTCTTCCCTGGGTTTCGATTTTTTTTCAAAGGTTTTGTTGAACTCTTCAACACTTTTGGTGAACGATTGATCTTCGGTGACAATCTCAAAAAAAGAACCCTGCATATCCGAGGATCCCTCTTTATAATATTTGCTGACTTCTTCCAGCTCGCTCACAGCTTCGAGCACTTCTTCAAAAGATTGATACCTTTTGAGAGGATCTTTTTCCAGCATCTTCATCACAATTTGCTCAGTTTTGGGCAGTAAATCCTTTCGAAGCTTCAGGGGAGATTCCGGCGCAACTGTCAGGTGCATATAAGCCAGATTGATGGGAGCATTGCTTTCGCTGAAGGGCAGTTGGCCTGTGAGCATTTCATAAAACACCACCCCCAGGGAATAAATATCCGTCCTCTCATCAATATTTCCAATCTTTGGATCAAGCTGTTCGGGAGCAATGTATCCAAAAGTACCTGCAATATCGCTGGATTGTATGGAGGCCTCAGGAATACTTTTGAGGCTGATATCCTTGGACAGACCAAAATCAGTGACCAGGATGCGCCCTGTATGGTCAATCATTATATTGGAGGACTTCAGGTCTCTATGAATGATACCCTTGCGATGAGTATAAGAAATGGCAGCTGCCACATTTTTAACCACATTGATGGCAATTTTAAGCGAAATGGGGCCTGTTTCCTTGATCATCTGACGAACGGTATACCCATCAATATAATCCATTACAATATAATATTGGTGCTGGTCTTCTCCAAAATCAATAATATTGACAATATTTTGATGCCTGAATGAAGTCAGAAGGTTGGCTTCATTTTTGAATCGTTCTATGAATTTTGGACCAAGAGATAACGAGGGCGAAAGCACCTTGACAGCCACCATCTTGGAAAGGGTGGGATGATTGGCTTTGTATACGATGGACATACCGCCGCTTCCGATTTCTTCTATTAATTCGTAAGGGCCCATTACTTTTTTTTCTTCCATCTTTCACCTCATGAACAAGCCGACGATCAGGATCGAACTGATGACCTGCTGATTACGAATCAGCTGCTCTTCCTACTGAGCTACGTCGGCGCCCAATGAATACATGGGCGGAACAGGATTTGAACCTGTGACCCCTTCCGTGTGAGGGAAGTGCTCTACCGCTGAGCCACCCGCCCGCTAAAATACCTTGAATTATTATAATTGAATTATAAACTATTGCTATACAATGTCAAAATTGGATAATGGTAAAAACCATATTGTGAAATAAGGTGAAAAATGGAAAACATATGGATAGGTTTTTCTGCAGGATTTATTGGCATCATTGCACTTGTTTTTCTTATTCGTAGCATACAAAAGCTACCCTCGGATGCATCCATTGAAAAAATGGGGCTTATTATTCGAAAGGGCGCTCTGACCTATTTAAAGCGTCAATTCAAAACTATGGCGCCTTTCCTTGCGCTTTTGGCACTATTGCTGGGCTTTCTTTTCCACCCTTACTTTTCGCTTTTTTTTCTTATGGGCTGTTTTTGTTCGCTTATAAGCGGTTTTACAGGAATGAACATAGCTACAATCGCCAACCATAAAACTGCTTATGCTGCTCGAACTTCAGTACATGAAGCTTTGTTTGTTGCTTTTTCGGGTGGTAGCGTGATGGGTATTCTTACCTGCTCCATGGGCATTATAGGTTTTTCATTGCTGGAAACTCTGTCGATCTTTGCTCAAGTCAATTCCATTGACTTTCTTGTGGCTTTCTCCCTGGGCGCTTCTTTTGTGGCTCTTTTTGCGCGCATTGGAGGAGGGATTTACACCAAAGCCGCTGATATCGGAGCTGATATTGTAGGCAAAGTCGAAGCTCGAATCCCGGAGGATGATCCTCGCAATCCGGCTGTAATAGCCGACAATGTGGGAGACAATGTGGGAGATGTTGCAGGCATGGGGGCTGATCTTTTTGAATCCTATGTTGGAGCTTTCTATGGTTGCCTCGCAATCAGTCTATTAACAGCTTCCACTCAGCCCTATCCCTTGTTTATTTTTTGTATTGTAGCACTTGGTCTGATAGCTTCTCTCTTTTTTCTTTTAATGGGTCGAGTGCTGATCAAAAAAGCTCGTTTCAGCCCTGAATCCTTTATTCGCAATATCGGACTGTTTGCATCCGGCGTTACATTAATAGGCGTTTTACTGCTCAGTCTTCTGTTTTTTAACGACATCAAGCCTTTTCTTGCTACCGCCACAGGAATATTGTGCGGTGTTTTTATAGGCAGAATAACCGACTATTATACCTCTTCCAAACCTGTAAAACGGATTGCACAGCATTCTCTTTCCGGAAGCGCTACCAACATTTTGGCTGGCCTGGGCACAGGCATGGAAAGCACATTCCTTACCATATTGCTCATTACTGCTGCAATTTTTGCATCTTCCAGCCTGCTGGGATTGTTGGGCATTGCTCTTGCTGGTCTTGGCATGCTGCTTACTCTCGCCTCCACCATCAGTATTGATGCATATGGTCCCATTTCTGACAATGCAGGGGGGATAGCAGAGTTGACGCACCAACCTTCTCATGTCAGGCAAAACACCGATGTCCTGGATGCTATTGGAAATACCACCGCCGCCGTGGGAAAAGGTTTTTCCATAGGCTCAGCAGCTCTGGCAGCTTTGACACTGTTTAATACCTTTTCTATTCAAACTCAGACCAGCAATCTGAGTCTCGATGATCCCAAACTCCTGGTTGGTTTGCTTTTGGGCGGCATGCTTCCTTTCTTTTTCTCTTCACAAGCTCTGACTTCAGTTTCAAAGACTGCTCATGCCATGGTGAATGAAGTCAGAAGACAATTCAAGCAAATCGTAGGAATACTTCAAAATGAAGCTTCTCCAGATTATGAAAAATGCATCGATATCGCTACCATTGGAGCATTAAAAGGTATGATTTTGCCCAGCCTCACAGGCATCATTTCTCCTTTTTTGGTGTTCTATTTGTTGGGGCTGGAAGCCGTTGCTGGGCTTATAGCAGGCACTCTGATCAGTGGCGTCAGCATGGCAATATTTATGACTAATGCAGGAGGAGCCTGGGATAATGCCAAAAAATATATCGAATCAGGTCATATGGGAGGCAAAGGATCAGCCGCCCACCATGCTTCCGTTACAGGAGACACAGTGGGAGATCCTTTAAAGGATACTGCCGGACCTTCTCTAAACATTTTAATTAAATTGGTTTCAATTATTTCATTGGTTTTTATACCTTTGTTGCTGGCTTAAAGGAGGCAAACGATGCGTAGAATTGGACTATTAACCGCGGGAGCTGATGCGCCGGGTCAAAATGCAGCTATTCGTGCGGTAGCAAGAACTGCCTTTCAGCATTCCTACGAAGTCATGGGCATTAAAAATGGTTTTAAGGGATTGTTGAAAGAAGATCTTTTCGTGATGGATCGCGCTACAGTTTCAGGTATTTTGCCCATAGGCGGCACCATTTTGGGCACCTCGGTGGGCAACCCCTTTGAAGAAAAGGGCACAATTGACGCTTTAAAAAAAATACTGGATAAATATAGCATAACCTCATTGGTGCTTATCGGTGGATTCTCTTATATGAAAATAGCGGGCATGCTGGATAAAGAAGATATCCCCATCATAGGCATACCTGCCACCATTGACAATGATATCCCTTACCCAGATCGCACTATCG
>PXBT01000137.1 GCA_003566815.1 Caldisericota bacterium | reverse complement strand
TCAAAAAAAAGACAAGGGGACGGGGGGGTTGTCTTCGAAGACAACCCCCCCGTCCCCTTGTCTTTTTTTTGAGTCATAACAAATCCATATAGTGCCACTGTATGCAATGATGAACTTTTTTATTTTTTTCATGCTCGGAAGTATGATTTTCTGACAAAATATGTCCAATGGGTTTATTCATGGATAAAGCAGTTTGTACGATATTTGCTGTTCCACCATGACCTCGAGCATCTTTTCCATCCCAAAGAGCGATTAAAACCTTGCAATGTCGGAGCATTAACATTCCCGCCTGATGATAACTATCATTTCGATCTTGAGCTTTGGGCATCACTGTTACTTTGGAAGCCTGTTCGATTAGTTGCATAAACTCAGCCTTGGAATCTTCGCAACAAAAATCTTCCATATATGCTTTCATGGGCATGGGCAAAGGGACCCACAATTTGGCCTGATATTGCTCCAACGCAACTCTGGCAACCAATCGGTCAGCTCCTTCTGCAAGAGGAGAAATGATCACCAGGGGCTCATGAAAAGAATTATGATCCAGGATCGTATCGAAAAAAGCTTTAATAGCTTCCACAAGACCATTTTCAAAGATTAAAAAGCGATGACCGGTAACCCCAACTACAAAGCCATGCTCAAAAGTTTCAAGATTCCTTTGAGGATTATTCAAAGGATTCATCCTCATCAATTTTAATCACAGCATAACCAGCTTTAGCAAGGATATCGGGCATTTCGCTCAGCAGTTTGATTTCTTCTTTTTGAAGCTCTCCAGGCAAATTTTTCCAGCTTTGCTTCAGATTGAATTGATCGCTATATTGCTTCGTCGATAAATGATGTTTAAGCTGAGCGAGCTTGCCCAGCTCTTTGCTCGAAAAACAATAGGCTTGATCTTGCGACTTCATGGGAACCAAAATATAGCCTGCAGCCATGAGCACAGTGGGCAGATTTCTGATTTTATCGCGACATTTTTCTTTCAAAGTTTCGTGAAGTTCATGGTAAGGTTTCAGAAAGGGAGAAATCTTTTCCTCATTATTTTTAATTTCACCATATTTCCAGCCTTCCTTTTTACTTTGACTCAAATATACCTGATGCATGGACTGAGTGATATTTTCCAATATTTCTCCCTCCAGCTCCAGGTGTTTGACCAGATATAAAAATTCATTTCCATTCACATGCAACTTGAGCTGTGCCTCGGGAGGCAAAGAAGATCGTTCAAAGCTGGATTTTCCAGAGAGACTGCTCATGGACAAAATACTCTCGATGGAGCGCACACCATGCTTGTATGAGCTGACATGGAGCAAGGCTCTCAGCACACCTTGATCTATGTTTGGCCTTTTCATTCCTTTATAGGATGAAAATATCTGAGGAACATTGAGCTCAAGCAATACTCTTAAAATGATTGACCGACGAATAAGATAGTAAGGATCTTCCTTTCCTTGATCAGCAAGATTGGGATTAGGTCCCAAAATATCCACATATCCTTTCAATCGGCTGATAAAATCAGGGCCTTTGACCATGGAAAAATCTTCTACACCAGAGGTGTTGACAAACTCGTTCAAGCTGGAATAAACACCCCCCGCAAAAACAAATATACTTCTTCCAATAGGATGCACGATCTGACCTTCTTGAAAAGTGCCATCATGCATGGGCGCAAGAAAATATCGAAGCCAACCCATAGGTTTCTGATTAAAAATACAATCAAATTCATCCCAAAAAACCAAAGGAATTTTGCCTTTTAAAGCCGTATCTCTAATGCGATGAAAAGCATCATAAAGATCTTCTATGGTATTAAATTGCGATAGATTAAAGCTTAAAGGTATAATATCGTCCGGACTTGAAGATTGAGCAATCTGACTTACTGTAAAAGATTTGCCAGACCCCGGTGGCCCAAAGACTGCAATAGACAAGGGTTTGTGCTGTCGTTGTTCGCAATATTCTCCAATCAGACTTCGTATGCTTCGGAAGCTTTCAATTTCGCGTCGATCCGCTGTAACCAGTTTGCCAAATTTCCCAATAGGAACTCCCACAAGAGCTTTTTCAACGCCATCCATCACAATATGATGAGCTACCTTTTTTAAAGAGTCGCAACAATCTTGAAGAATGCTCCATTTTTCAAACTGCATCGATTTTTTGTCACTTTTCTCCATAAAGTTGGCATTTCTATTGGGAAAAGGAATGCGAGAGTTTTCAAAGCAAATGGATGGACGAGATAACTCCTGCACAATGGTTTCAAGTGGAAATGAAAGCTGGTTGCCATGCTGAGGATGTTGAAAAAAGGAGTAGCCTTTTTGATGAAGCATGCGCATGGCGCTGAGGCCCGACTGGATACCTTTATCAATAGAAGGAGAAGACGGGTCAAGCATTAACTGATTGGCTATTCCTGCAGTAAGACATGAAGTATACCCTATCATCCCTCCAGGAAATTGTTGGCTCCACATGCCCTCCACAATCAAAGGATCAAAAAAAAGTGCAGCTTGATATAGCTCTTTACCTTGGGCACCATTTTTGCTGGAGTTCTTTGATAAATGAAAAGCCCCTGCAGTATCAAAAGAAACGATAATATGAGCACATTGTGAGAGCGAGTTTACCTTGGGGTTGTGTGTAAGCTCCCAGTATAGATCTCGCGAGGTTCTTTCCCAGGAGAGCTCCCTGCTGATTTGAACCTCAGTGCGTCTCAAATCATTGGCGCTCATCACTACAATCAGTCGATCCGCAAAGTGTTCAAGCAGATAATCCCACAAAGCTCCACAAGCGATAGGGCGCGCAATTTTTAATAAAATCCAGGTGGAAGGATGAAGCTCAAGAATTGCTTTTGGCCAAAGTTCTTTGCAATCCCTAAACCCCAAATCAGCATCGTCGAGCACCACCAGATCAGCCTGACAGGGTTCCTCGTTAATTTTATGCCATCGAGCAACCTGCTCCATATTGCCTTTGGATATCCCCAAAAATTCTTTTACTCTCCAGGCAGGAAATGGAGGGGCATAATAGTGCCATATCGCATGAGAGTGGTGATAGTTTTTTTGGTGCGGAGCCAGGCAATTTTGATTGACATCAACATCAAATATTTCCCATGCTTGCTGACTTTCTTTTTCAAGATCAAGGGCTATGGATTTAATAATTGACGCCAGGAGGGCAGAACCTCCATATTGCATGTGCGCAATAGCACCAGTATCTTTCCATTTTTCCGGGTTATGAATATTGTCTGAAGCATTAGTTGTAAGAGCCACATTCCAGTCTATTGCCAAATCGCCGGATACTACAGCCTTTTTTTTCCTGGAAGATTCATTGCTCATGTCAATCACCTTTCTCCTTCAATAATGATGCATAATACTGCCTGATTTTATCAATTTCATTCATTGCATACTCTTTGTTGCTCATTCCTTGAGGAATATCCATAAAATCAATTAAACAATCAAACTCATAATCAAACTCATTGATTTTGCTCAGGACTGTGGGCGCATGATTGGTAAAGATCGTTTGATTGTTGTCTTTGCCACCTGCTTGCGACATGGTTTCTGAAGTGTACCAGTTGCCAATGATGATTTGCACATAGCCTTCGATACTGGTCATATTAAAAGCAACTTCAATTTTATCATCGGGCATATTCTGAATAAATTGGCTCAAAACAGATAATCGAAAAATGATGATGGAAAAGATTCTTTGATGTAAATGAGCAGGAAAAGATTCATAGTTGACATAGGGGTTAATAATGATTTTACAACCAGCTTTTTGAGCATGTTTTTCCAAAATAATGCGTTCCTGAAGAAGCAATTTTCTTATCTCAAGATTCAATTTTTCTTCACTTTCTATTTTTTCCCAATTTGGATGAGAGACAGGCAAATTGGGCACACTAAAGGAGCTCAAGGGCGCTTTTTGTCTTATCATTGAAGGCTCATAGCGATGATAAATATCAGTGGCTTCTTTCACCAGGGTATCTCCGCGCTTATAAATCATATCGGCAAACTCATACAAAGCAGAAACTTCCGTTTGGGTGCTGAGAAATAATTTATTCAACACTTTGGGGGTTAATTTTTGGGGCAAATCATTTAGATCGGTATCAATAGCCATGGATTGCAATTCTTCAGACATGCCCTCAGGCATTTCATCCAGCGAAAGCGTAAGATTGGGCACACGCAAACCAAGAGCATAGCCTATTTCCTGATGAACCCAGGGTTTGTTTTTTGAGTTTTTAGTCAGCAAGGTGATAAAAATATGAGCATAAGAAATTTTTCTTTTAATTTCTCGAGAAAAAGACATTCCAGGATCAATGTCCTGATCATAGTCTGGAATGACTCCTATGCTATCGAGATATTTTCTTAGCTTGCCGGCTTTTTGCTCATCATCATGCGAATAACTGATAAAAATTCGATAAGGGTATATTTTTTCGTTATCACTCATGGTTTCCTTAACCCCCTCATCATTTTCAAGCTGTTCATGATGTCCATAATATTATATCACCAGCCTAAATATCTTCATTATTTTTATGACCCTTCGATTCTTCCAAATTTGCAGAGATGATATTAATATAGGGGTGATTTTCTTCAAGGTTGGCTTTGGCTATCTCCAGGGCTTCTTCAAAATATATTTTTGCATCATCATATTTTTTTTGATTCATATACTCCAAGCCCAGATTATTGATGCAAAAAGCTAAATGAGGATGTTGGTGCCCCATAATATGCTTGAATATATCTATAGCTTTAATGTAATAGTCTATAGCTTCTCGATATTGCTTCAGGTTGCTGTGAATTATGGCAAGACTGTTGTAGATCGTAGCAGCTTTGGGATGATGTTCTCCATAATTTTGCAAAAAAATAGCCAAGGCTCTATTAATCATTTCCTTTGCTTTGTCGTATTGATCTTGATATGAAAAAAGCAATCCCAGATTGTTCAGGCTAATGGCTACCTCAGGGTGATTCTTACCATAGTAGGACTCTTTGATCTCCAGAGATTTCAAATAAAGTTTTTCAGCCTTTTCAAAATCTTTTTCGTGGTATCTTGCTGAACCAAGACTATGAAAGCTTTCTGCAATTTTGGGGTGATTGGGTTCGTAGATTTTTGTTCGAATTTTCAAAGATTGCTCAAGAAAATCCAGGGACTTGTCCATTAGGTTTAAATTAGTAAAAAGAAGCCCAAGGCTATGGAGCTGATCGGCTACTTTTGCATGATTTTTGCCATAACATTCTTCTTTAATTTTTAATGCTTTTAACAATAAAGGTTTTGCATCTTCATACCGAGCTTTTAAACGAAAAAATTCACCTGTTTTGTGAAGAATTTCAGCCAGCAAATTTGGGGAGGGCTTGATTGCTTCAAGGTTTTCGACCATCTGTTGGTACGAAGTTACCATATCATAATAGGGTTCAAGCTTGTTCCAATAGCTCATCAATTCATATTGTTTTTCCTCACTGCTCAACGATTCAAACATCCTGGGATCCGTAATGCAATCCTTTAGATTTTCCCAGCACTGAGCCTGAAAATATTGCCAGGGTAGCTCATCAATTTTGCGCTCAGACCAGGGCTGGTTTTCAAAAAAATGAGCCAGATCAAGGTGGGCTTTATTTTGAGTATCAGTGTGGGGCATATACCTATTCATGACTGCCTGCCGGAGAAAGTTGTGAAAAAAATTTAACAATCCAGTTTTTTTCATCAAGGACTCTTCAAGCGCAAGATAGAGAGGAGACCAATAAATTTGAGGCAAAGGCTGATTCCCGTCACCTAATAAAGCAAGCAGTTCTGTTTCGCTGATGCCTTTGCGAGAGGCCCAAATATATGATAATGCCCTCTGCACCATCTTACGACACCCTTCTTTTTGCTCAAAATCTTTTTCCAATCGTCGAAGGACTTTTTCAAATAAATCTTTAACTGATTTAGCCTCTAGATAATATTGAATGTATTCATTCAGTTGGTCATGTTGACCAAAAATACGCAGTTCTTCCAAAAGAGTGCGAAGATATAGTGGATTTTTTGAAGCATCAGCATGGGCAATCTGCTCTCTATTTTTTTTGCTTAATGATTTTCCAAAATATGCAAGATACGAACTTATAAATTTATTTCTTTCAGATGGATTCATGGGGTTTATGTGAAAAGTCTGCCATGATCTTGCTTGTAAAGAGTCGGCAAAAGGTCCCGGCAGGGTGGTTATAATCAAGCGTATGTTTGCAGGAATAAAAACAGGCAACCATTTTAAATCAAATCCATGCTCATCAACCTCCAGTTGATTCAACCCATCCAAAACTATAACCCAACGCCCATTGGCAGATGCTTTGCCCAGCCAGACCGGAAAAGCTTCCAATATTTTATCCGGGGCTATAGGAAGGGTGGACGGATCAGTTTCTGGCTCTATTCTCTGACGAATTGTTTCCATAATACGGCGCAACATGGCAATCAAATCGATACTGTCAGAAGTGCTTCCAATATAATGCACCAGGGTGGGTATTTCAGGGTGATTTTGCTGAAACTTTAAGCACCAGTTTGCAATCAGCGTTGACTTGCCTGACCCCGAGTCTCCAACAAGCACCAAAGGTTTACCCTTTCCCTGCGCATGGTCATCAAGCACTTTTAAGTCATTTTCACGACAAATATATATTTTTTTTCGATTTTGAGCAAAAGCTTCCTGAAGCCAAAATTCTTTATCCATTTCAGTGGAAGGCTTAACATAAGGAAATACCTGCTCTATGATCTGCCATAAATCTTCAAGCACCCATTGACCCAACATGGAGGGACTGGTAAAGTTTTCTCTCAAGCGAAGCATTTTTTGATCAGCTTTTTTCCTTATGGTTTGCTTTAGATCATAAAGCCTTTTTAAATGGGCATCAGGCTCCTTTTGATAGCTTTCGCCCAGGGTTTTTTGCAATCGTTCTTCCATTTGAAAAGAAGCATCAGGGCTTCGAAAATAAAATAATGAAGAAAGACTGGCTTCGGAGTCTTCCAGTGCTCCATGTAAAATCTCAATCTCTGTAATGCTTCTGCTTTTTTGTTTTTTTAGCCAGGGATAATCAGCCAACAACTTCTCCCCAATGCTTTGGGGTACATGCCCATATCGTTCACCCAGGATGCCTATAAAAAAGGGTCTGCATCGATCAATTTCCGCAATGCACAAGGGCAAAACTTTGCCTTCCGTGGATTGCTCGTTGGTGACTCCCCACCTCAAATCCACTTCGGTTAGCTCTATGTGTCGTTCTCGGCATCTTTTTCTAAGCTCGGGAAATGTAAATTTAACAAGCTCTTCGCGTTCAAGATGCATGTCTTGAAAAGTAGAAGAAACAAAAACCCTAACCAGTCTTTGTTTATCAATAGACTCTTTTGTTGGCCATACTTTTCTTTTCAAATTGATTAAACACTCTTTTCTTCAAGATAAGTATCAACTTATAGCTTTAATTTAAATGAAATGATATAAAAATTCAACAAAACTATAATCATAGTTTCAGGTACATGCATTTTCGTTCAAATTGTATTACAATAAAAATAAAAGAATGCTATTTTAGGGGGAAGAATGAAAAACAAGTTTTTATGTTTATTTTTCACTTTTATATTTTTATCCTTTTTCTTAATGATTAGCGCATGTAGAAATGATACTACTGATGTTGAGCGACCACCCACGCCTCCCTCAAGCACTCCAGCTCAACCTTCGCCTTCTATTCCACCTCAAAGAGATCAGGACAATGATCATTCTGATTATTCCATGGACAAAGAAGATGAGCCTCCAGTAGCTTATAGACACCCTGAAGGTATTGATCTGAGCATTGTTTTTTGTCATGATGTCATCGATGAGCTCAACATGCCTATTAGTACTTCAATTGAATTTAAGGAAAAGCAAAATTTTTACTTTTTTATTTCCTCAAAAGAAAGATTTAATGTTGATAAACTTGAGATAACTATTGCCTTAATTGATCCTGAAACATCAGAAGCTTCTTTGTAT
Organism: Caldisericota bacterium; assembly: GCA_003566815.1. Classification (GTDB taxonomy): domain Bacteria; phylum Caldisericota; class Caldisericia; order UBA6126; family UBA6126; genus T3SED10-260. Next base: position 1,663 of record PXBT01000137.1, on the reverse strand, counting down.
GATTATGCTGAAGTTCCAGTTAACCCAAGAACTGATATAACCTTTTTCCCGTTTTCCCTTCCTGAGGGTTATTATGTCGTTATTGTGCGGCAGGGCGAAATAGCTGAAGCCCGATCTCAGCTCATCATTCATCCTGCTGAATAGGTATTGGTTTGCATCATGGTTCGCATCTTATGCTGATATGATGAAAGGAAAAAAAATGAAAAATTGGATAGGGGCTTTAGTTGTCTCAGTTATCTTTACAGCCGGAATGATTCCTGGTCCTGCACAAGCTCGCTCGGTTTCGATTCCTTCAGTTGTCGTGCTTGTCAATCTGCAACCTGATGGCCATGCATGGGTGGAGGAAACCCGTACCATTCAATTTGACGGAAGATTTACCATGGGCTTTTATACCCTGCCCAAAAATACTTATGGGCAAATCACCAACTTTAGAATAGCCGATGAGCTGGGATATTTTGAATTAGATGATACTTTTTCAGAGCAAGAGCGCACCTATACCATCAGGGAAGATAGCAACGAATATACCTTTGAATATTTTTTTGAAGCCCACAACACCACCAAAACCTTTACCTACACCTATATGATTGAAAATGCCATAGCACTGTATGAAGATCTGGGAGAGTTTTACTGGCAACTCCAGGGCGATGGCTGGGATTTTCAAATTGGTGAGTTCGAAGCCCTAATCGCCTGGGACAACCCAGTACCCAAGGATGATTACTATGTATGGGCCTATGGACCCTTATGGGGTGAAGTGTTGAAAATAGATGAACAGTCAGTTTACCTCATTGTCGAAGCCCTCCCTCCGAATACTTTTGTTGAGATCAAACTGCTCCTGCCTGCTTCCTACTACACCTTTCCCGCTACTCATACAGGCTCCCTCCTTGAAAAGACCCTCGAAGAAGAAATGAAAAAAGCTGAGCAAGCCAACCTGGAGAGGGAAAAGGCCCAGCAAATGATAGCTCGACAGGAAGCTCAAAGAAGTCAGCGAGAAAGCTCAGGGCAAGTTGTGCAAATTATTCTCTATTTGATAGCACTGGCTTTGGTCATCTACTATTTTTATTTATATTTCAAATATGGAAAAGAGCACAAAGTACCCAAAGAGCATATCTATTACCGAGAGCCCCCAGACGATCTCAAGCCTGCAATTGCCGGAAAATTATACTATATGAATACCTGGAATGATAAATTTCTTCAAGCTATTCTTCTTGATCTGATACACCGCAAACATATCTCTTTTGAAAAAATCGGCACCACCGTTTTTAATCGTGACAAACGACTCACTTTTCATAAAAATGAAGATGATGCTCTGGAGCCATACGAAGAAATTCTCTTAAATAAGATATTTTTTACCAAAGGGGAAGTTGTTGAACTGAGAGATCTGGGAAGAAGAATGCGATCGGCTCCAAGGGCTTATCATAAGCGTTTTGAAGAAATAAAAAAAAGCCTTCATGATGAAGTCAAAAAATATAATTTTTTTGATGAGCAAAGTTTAAAAAAATCCACTTTTGCGCTTGGTCTTGGAATGTTTTTAACTGTTCTTATGCCTATCGGCCTGTCTTTTTTGTCGGTTCATTTTATGGGCCGGGGGGTTGCGGGTTATTATATCCTGGTTCCTGTAGGCTTGTTATATTGGGCAGGAAGTAAAGCTCTTCAGCGCAGAACT
>PXBT01000110.1 GCA_003566815.1 Caldisericota bacterium | reverse complement strand
TTTTCACCAGATTGAAGGACTTTATGTGGATAAAGGACTCAGCATGGCTGATTTAAGTGGACTCCTGGTGGAAATGATGTATGGTGTTTTCGAAAAAGAAGTGGAAATCAGATTTTTACCTTCCTATTTTCCTTTTGTTGAGCCAGGAGCGGAAACACTTATCAGCTGTCCTTTCTGTGGAAAAAAAGGCTGCTCTGTGTGTCAGCGTTCTGGCTGGATAGAATTGGGAGGCTCAGGCATGGTGCACCCCCAGGTGCTACGAAATGTCAATATCGACCCTGAAGTTTACTCTGGGTTTGCTTTTGGATGGGGAGTGGATCGCCTGGCAATGTTGAAATATGGCGTGGAGGATATTCGTATGCTGATGGACAATCATATACATTTTCTGGAGCAATTTTAAGCTTTATGATTATATCTTATGCTTTTCTACAATCGATTTTAAAAGAATCCTGCCCATCATCGGAAGATCTTGAATTTAAACTTACGCAAATCGGGTTTGAAGTAGATGCAGTGGACAAGCCAGTCCAGCAGAATGCCCGTGTGGTTGAGGTTTTGTCTATTGAACCTTTCGAGATGGAAAGCAAAACCTTATATTCTGTAAAAATTGGATGGGGTTCAGAGGAGCGACATGTTGTAACTTCCTGGTCATCGCTAAAAACAGGAGATAAAGTGGTCTACGCTGAGCCTGAGAGCATTATAGACGGGCAAACCATTCTGAGCAAAGCATTTGCCGACAAAGTCTCGCAGGGAATGCTTTTATCCTCAAAAGAGCTCAAGCTAAACAATGACTGGGTCAATGCTGATGAAAAACAAGGCCTTCTGGTCCTCCCTGAGGATACGCCAACAGGGGAAGATTTTTATAAGCTGTTTTTCCTGGATCAACCCTTTTATCATTTAAAAATACCCTACAATCGCCCTGATTGCCTTTCATTTTATGGACTGCTCAGAGAAATTGTAACAGCTTACAAGTTGTCTATTCCTGTGCAGACCCGAAAAGATATACGCAATCTTTTGCCTTCCTTCAATGAAAGACAACTCCACCGCACCGTACAGCATGATACATTCAAGGGCATAGACTTGCTTGACACAGAGCGTTGTCCTTTTTATGCAGGCACTATCATTGAAAACGCCCAGATTAAGCCCTCATGCTATGAAATTCGAAAACGATTATTTGCATTTCAGGCCAAGCCAGTATCCAATGCAGTGGATGTAGTCAATTTACTTATGTTGTATTTTGGTCACCCTCTGCATACCTTCGATTTGGACAAGCTTGCAGGAAAACATATTGTAGTTCGTCAGGCCAAAAAAGGCGAAACCATCGAGACTTTGGATGAACGAACAGTAACTTTGGATGAAGAAGATTTGGTGATAGCAGATGATATCCAACCTGTTGCTATCGCAGGTGTAATCGGAAGCAAAGAATCTGAAGTCAACAACGAAACAAAAAATATCTTCATAGAGTCGGCTTATTTCAGCCCTATTGCTATCAGCCATACTTCAGAAAAACATAATTACCAGACCGATGCTTCGGGTAGATTTTCTCGTGGCGCCAATATTTTGCAGGTTAAAGAAATGATGAACTATGCCAGCCATTTATTGTCCGTGTTATGCGGAGGAACAATTGCAGGCGAGCATTATCAAGAAGGTCAATGTGAGTACCACGCTCCCACGATTCAGTATCAACTCAGCGACTTTACGCGTACTACAGGTCTGGACATCACCAAGTTTTCAGCAACCCAAATTTTGCAATGCCTGGAAATTCCCTTTGAAATCAAACTGCACGATCAACTTATGATCAAAGTTCCATCTTTCAGGACCACTGATTTGAAAGAAAGCGTTGATATTACAGAAGATTTATTGCGGTTTATTGGTTATGATAAAATTGTCCCCAAAAAACCTTGCTTTACCATCAATCATACCCTTGAAAACCCTCGTATCAAGACTGAGCAATGGTTGAGACCTGTATTGATGGGGATGGGTTTTTATGAAGTGATCACCGACTCTTTTGTTCCTGATGATGTAGTTTCTCTGTGCTTTGACCTGGAAGATGAAACGCTGGTTAAAGTAGCCAATCCTTTATCTTCGGGTTGGCAATTTTTAACTCCTGACAAAGCTCTCACCATGCTGCGAGTTTTAAAAAACAACTATTCAAGAAAAATTATAGATCTGCAATTATTTGAAATTGGAAAACATTATCTGCGACAATCCGAGGATTGGTATCTGAACTTGATCATTACGGGCAACAGAGAAAAAGATTATTGGAAAAAGACTGACTATGCTATGGACTACCATTTCATTAAAGGAGCCCTGGAATCTCTATTTGATCGACTGGGGATTGTTACTCATCAAAAAAAGAGTTTGGAACAACATGTGTTTGACCCTCAGCAACGAGTGGACTACTATGTTGACAATCATCTTGCGGCTTCAGCGGGAATGTTGAAAAAATCATTATGTCAACATTTTGACATAGATCGTCCCATTTATTTTGCTAAGTGCAAACTATCTTTGCTGATTAAGCATTTTAATAAAGATCGACGATATCAACCTATTTCATACCTGCACGAAATCACTCGTGATATTGCTTTCTTTGTCCCCATGGAAATGAAATCAGGAGATATGATTCATGCGATTCATCATGTTGGCGGCTCATCGCTTAAAAAAGTGGATATTTTTGATCTCTACGAAGACCAGCATGCATCGGCCCCAAAGGATCACAAAAGTATTGCTTTTCGACTCCATTTTATCTTTCGAGATAATGTTTCCAAAGAAAAAGTCCAGGAAGTGGTCAATGTGATTATTGATAAGTTGACCTTGAATTTTAATGCGGTCTTGAGAAAATAGCGCTTAAATTGCTTGTAAAGGTATTTAAATCATGTTAAAATGAGGAAAAATCTGATGGGTAGCGGGTTGCTTGATGAATGTAAATAGTTTGAGAGCCATTGAGTATGAAAAAATTCAAGCCCTTTTATCTCAGCATGCTCAAACGGAAGCTGGCAAAAAGGCTTGTCTTGAGCTATCCCTGGAGCACTTGCTTCAAAGGATACAGGAAAAATTAGAAGAAACTTCTCAGGCCAAACAATTTATTGAGCAATATGATTTGCCCAAAATTCCTGAGACCGCAGACTCTCGAGCATCAGCCAGGCGTATAGCCCTGGGCGGGGTATTAAATGCACCTGAGTTGCTACATCTTGCCTTTCATTTGGTAGCTCTACGCAAAATTCGAGAAGCAATCGCTCAGCATCAGGAAGCCTTTCTCGATCTATGGAAATATGCTAATTTTATGGATACTTTCAAAGAGCTCGAACAGGCAGTTTTTTCCAAGATAGACGATAATGGAGAAATCAAAACCAGTGCCACCCCAGAGCTTGCTAATGTAAGGAAAAATATCCATCAATCCAAGCAACTCATATACGAAAAGCTGGAAAACTTGCTCCGAGCTTCTGCTTATGGCAAAATGTTTCAAGAGCCCATTATAACAATACGAAACCATCGCTATGTAGTGCCTTTGAAGGGGGAGTTCAAGTCATCCATTCCCTGCATAGTTCATGACCAGTCAGTCTCAGGTGAGACGCTCTATGTAGAACCCTTGATCATAACATCCCTCAACAATGATTATCATATTCTACTTTCCAAAGAAAAAAAGATATTGGATAAGATTCTGGCAGATTTGTGTGATTTGATTCGTGACAAGGTCAAGCAAATCCTCAATACTCTCAGCATATCCGAGCAATTGGACCTTATTTTTGCTAAAGCTCTATTTGCGCAGACTTATCAGGGTGCCATGCCCAAGCTTTCTGCAGACCCACTACTTGAGCTTGAGCTCGCTCGCCATCCTTTGATAGATCCCCACCAGGTAGTGCCCCTTACATTTAGTCTGGGCAAAAAATTTACCACTCTGATTATCACTGGACCCAATACAGGAGGCAAAACTGTAGCACTCAAAACTGCAGGACTCCTCCTGGCAATGACATATGCAGGATTGCTAATCCCTGCCAGTGAAAATACTGTCATAGGGTGTTTTTCTGATATTTTAGCCGACATTGGCGACGAACAAAGCATCGAACAAAGTTTGAGTACTTTTTCTGCTCATATGCGATCCATTGTTCACCTGAGCGATAATGCCCGCAACGACACGCTATGCCTGTTGGATGAACTGGGAGCGGGGACGGACCCTGACGAAGGCGCTGCTATTGGGATGGCGCTGATCAGCTATTTGCATCGTCAAAAAGTTCCTCTTATAGTCTCCACGCATTTGAGCTTGATTAAATCTTTTGCCTATCATCATGAACGAGCAGAAAACGCCAGCATGGATTTTGATATCGAAACTCTTCGCCCCACCTATAAAATCTTGATGGGTGTCCCTGGGCAAAGCCATGCGATGCATATTGCCAAAAAACTGGGCATGAATAATGAAATTCTCGATATGGCCAAGCGGTTTCAGACCAAAAGCCAGACTGATACCAAGACCATGATCGATAAATTAGCCCAAAAAACCAGAGAAGTTGAAGAAAGCAAAACAGAGTCTGAGAAAATCAACCAGGATCTACATCAGCTCAAAGCAGAATATGAAGAAAAAATTTCAGTCCTTCAAACCAAATACCAGCGGTTAAAATCGGACTTGCATGAAAAAAGCAATAAAGAAATTCGTATATTGCTTGACAGGGCTCAGGAGCTTTTTGTGTCTTTACAGAAAAAAGAACGACTGGATAAAGAAGCCCATCAAACCATGGATCAGATTAAAAATATTCGCAAAGATATCGCAGAGGCAGAGTTGAAGCTGGACGAAGTGGAAGAACTTCCCAAGCCTATAGAGCCAGCTTCCAATGGACCTGCGGAAGAGTATGAAGTGATGGACAATGTCTATATCCCCGCCTATAAAAAGCATGGGATTGTACTAAAAGTTATTGCTAAATCCAAAAAAGCAGAAGTGCAGTTTGGGCAGTTGAGGCAAACTTTTTCCTTTGAACAGTTGGAAAAGTGTGACACCATGGAGACCAAAGTTGAGCTGGATACCAGTGCTGTAGAAAAAAAAGTGGTTCACGACAAGATTGATTTACTGGGTCACAAGGTTGAAGAAGCTATCGTTGCATTGGAAAAATATCTCGAAGATGCCTATCTGGAAAACAAAACCAGCGTTTTCATTCAGCATGGGATAGGCACAGGCGCTCTAAAAGAAGGGATTCACAACTTTCTTAAAAAACATCCCTATGTGCGCAATTTTGACGATAGAGAAAAAGTTACTGTCGTCCATTTCAAGTAACTCTGGCAGAATTAAATTCAACCAACTGCTTCCAATCTATTGATCCATTATCGTTGCAAAATTGATTATTAAACTCTTTAGTAAACCGATTAACAACTTGTGCATAAGCTTTATCATATTCTTCATTTTTTTCTTTTGCCTCGAATCCCAAGGGTTCAATTATTTCTATATATAGATTTGGAGCACCAGAAATAAACTCCCAAAAAACCTGTCCACAGTATTTAAAATAGTCGCCCTTGTCTGGGTTTGGATCTTTTCCATAGCAACAACCATTTACAGCTGTAATATTTAATTTTGAGTTGCTGGTGCGCAATGTTTTCTTTGCAGTTTTGAAATCTGCAATCATTTTGGCGATTTGCGAGCTATTGCCCCAGTTGGGTCCTGATTTGATGTTTACAATGTATCGTTGAGAAGAATCATTAAATTCAAGATCAATACCAGCTATACCCGATTTGATGCCACCATAAGTAAGTTGGTTAATATATATTGCCAATCCTTCCAGCCAGTCGCCAAAGATGCCTTCTTCGCTTGATGACAAATGAGCATCCACCAGGCATTTTATGATTTGCTCCGAGGTTAAAACATGTTTTGCTTTAAATAAGTATGGATTTTTCCTTTTTAAAACAAGATTAAGCTTTAATGTCTCCAAGCGGTCGATTCTTTTTTGGTGAAAACTGCCAATATTATTTTTTACATAATTTCTTACGTCGTTTAGATTCAATTTTTCCATAGCTCTCCTTTTTTTCATAAAGAAAAACTTCAACTGGATTAAGCTGATTGCGAGCCATTTCGCAATAGTCTGGAATAATATCAATGCCTATTGAATTTCTTCTCATTCTATTCGCTACGATGAGTGTGGTTCCTGATCCCATGAATGGATCAAGCACTGTATCGAATTCTTTGGTAAATAGCTTAATAAACCACTCGGGTAGTTCTTCTGGAAATGCAGCACTATGATTTCTGTTACTACACTCCGTTGCTAAATGCAATACATTGGTTGGATATGCCATAGTCCTTTCAACCCAGTTTGAGATATTTTTTCCAAAACCGCTTCCCACTTGTGAATTATCTCTAATTTTATCCTTATCACTCAGATTTTTTAATCTGGACTTGGACCAATCTCCCATTGGAACCATAACTTCTTCCTGGTACATCTTAAACTGCTTGCTCTTGTTAAACTGAAGCAATCTTTCCCATGAATCCCTGAATCTGTTTGGCCATTTGCCTGGATAGCAATTTTTTTTATGCCATATAAATTCTTCGGTCCATAGCCAACCTTGTTTTCTCATTTCAAGGATTAATTCAAGAACATATGTGCTTCTTTCTCCATTTAACACTTTTTCTTTGATATTCAGAATAAAAGTTCCATCTGGTTTCAGGACTCTCAACAGTTGTTCTGAAATTGGCAAAAACCATTCTACATATTTATTTGGATGAATGCCTCCATATGTAGAGGATCGCTGATCAGCATAGGGTGGCGAGGTTACAATCAGATCAACAGAGTCTGAGTCAACCATTTTTAATACATCTTTGCTGTCACCTACTACAATATCAGCAGTAACTTCAAGAGTTTCGTAGCTCATATATTTTTCATTCCTTTGCTTCATGTTTATTGATTAAAATTATATCAAATAATGATTGATTAAAAAAATGTCATCAAAATCATTGATCCAAGATCTTTTCGATCATTCTTTGATGCTCCTGTAGTTTTGTATCATTTTTAATCAAAGTGAACTGCTCCATAATACTGGACACTTTACTTTAGTTAAAGATAATTAAAGGAAAGGAATGGTAAGGAGCCATGTTTATGAGAAATTATTCGAATGAATTTAAAGAAGAAGCCGTGAAGTTAGTGCTCAGTTCAGGTAAAACGATTGTTTCTGTTTCATCGGAGTTGGGAGTCTGTTCCAAAACGCTGGGCAATTGGGTCCGCTTGTATCGAGGATCTAAAAATTCCACCACCTTGCAAACCACCCCAGATCTACGGGATGAGCTGTTACACCTCCGAAGAGAAAACAAACGATTGATGATGGAACGCGATATCTTAAAAAAAGCTGTCGGTATTTGCATGAACGAGCTTCCATCCGATACCGATGCATCCAGAAGCTCCAGGAAGAAACCCCCTACCCTCTGAGCCTTTGCTGTAAAGTGCTTCAAGTAGCTCGTAGTGGCTATTATCATTGGATCCATCGCAACGAGGCCCGTGCCCAAAAAGCACAGCACGAAGCCAAGGTGATCAAGTGGATCCAGCAAATACGAGCAGAGCATCGCTATTGCTATGGATATCGGCGCGTGACGAAGCAGTTGCTACAGGATCATCCCGAGGAAGGTTTTAGTTTAAAGCAAATCTACACCCTGGCGCATCAGCATCAATTATGGGCCACGCCTTCCCGACGCAAAGGATGGAAAACCACCGTGACCGACTCAACCCTGCCCGTAGCTCCGAATTTGATACAGCAACGCTTTGCGGAGGTGCATCGCCCCAATCAGGTATGGCTGGGTGACCTGACCTATCTATGGATTGCTAACCAATGGTGGTATATGGCTGCTATCCTGGATCTGGGAACCCGGGAAATCATTGGCTGGGATCTGCAGCAAAGCATGAAGACCGATCTGGTCTTGAATGCATTACAGATGGCGTTAGTGCACCGACGCGCCACGCCCTATTTCGATACCCGTCGATCCTTGCAGGAAAGCGCTCTTTTTGAGAAGACTGATCAGGAAATAGGTTCCGAGGGTTTTCTCATCTTCCATTCGGATCGTGGCTGTCAGTACGCCTCACATGCTTACCAGCAAGCCTTGCGGGATCATCATATCGTGGCTTCCATGAGTCGCAAGGGAAATTGCTATGACAATGCCCCCATGGAAAGCTTTTTTCATACCTTCAAGCAGGAAATGCGTGCCTGGTATCTAACCACCGACAGAGATCTCCCCCTGCGGAGCAAAATCTTCCGATACATTGAAGGGTATTACAATACCCGAAGACTGCATTCTGCTTTAAACTATCAGAGCCCTCGAAGCTATTGTGACCAGTTTCGTCTGCAGCCGATGAACTTAACCCCTATGAATACTATAATGCATAAGCAAAAACTTGATCTAAAAAAGAGTATTTGTTATACTAATGTTAGCATTTAGTAAAGTGTCTAATTTTTGGGAGCAGATCAATGGTTCATGTCAAGTAAAAAAAGGGATTAATTTAAAATCATGGCTCGATAGCCTTCCTTCTTGGTATAGATCTGATGAGCAATGAGGATCATTTTTTTCATGCAGGCAATCAGGGCAACCTTCTTAGGTTTGTGCTCCTCCAGGAGATGATCATAAAATGTTTGCAATCGATCATTGCTCCGTACTGCACTCATACAGGAAAAATACAAGATACGGCGAAGCAGATCAGATCCTGCTTTGCTGATGCGACTTCGCCCGTGGACTGAAGTGCCGGACTCTTTTCGGGTGGGATCCAATCCTGCCAAGGCCACGATCTTGGCTCGGTTGGTTTCTGGATACCGCCGAAAGAGCTCCAAGAGGACGGCAGCGGAAAGCGTTCCCACTCCAGGAATGGTTTACAAAAGGGCAACATCTTCCCGAAGCTCCTCGGTGTTACCCATAAAGGCCTTCAGTGCCTCCACTAAAGCTGTTTCCAGCAGTTGCAGGCTCGAAGCCTCCGCTTGCAAGGCTTGGGATAGAGGAGCGGGATAATGCTCATCGTAGCCTTGAGCATACAGATGACTGGCCACCATCTTTCGTGCTTTCTGGATCAAAGCATACGTCTTTAAATAAGAGGATAGCCGAGTAGTTATCTGATCCATCAGGGGGACCTTAGCTTCTTCTTCTCTCAGCAAGTCTTTGAAGCGGTACAGCATCCTGGCATCCATCACATCGGTTTTGGAGCGAAGTCCCAGGGCTCGTTTAAAATGAGCACTCTGCTTGGGGTTGAGGACTACCACTTTGATTCCATGTAACCCAGCAAAGCGACGAAGCGCATAGGCATAAGGGCCGGTAGGCTCATAAATCAGTCGGACCTTCTTCCAGCGTCTTCCATAGGTGTGTCGCAAATACGCTTGAAACTCTTCCAGTCTGGGCGTATTCGCCACCATGCCATCCTGTTTTCCATCGAACAAACTTAAGGTTTGCTTTGAAATATCAATCCCCATATAATAATGCATACGTACGCCTCCTTGGAATAGGAGAAGAGCTTGAAGAGGTGGGTTGGCCCTTTCTTAAACGTTTACCCTCGTAATAGCTCAAGCTGGAAGGCTTAACTTCCGCTTATGATACTATTCAAACTTAGAAAGGGCGATCCATCTGACTCGCAAGCTGATGCTAACGCATCGCTTATTAGGGACGCCGATCTACCCCAACTAACACGCTCCT
>PXBT01000010.1 GCA_003566815.1 Caldisericota bacterium | reverse complement strand
TTGTAACAAAATATGTATAATAATTGGTTCGCTGAGGTCTCCCTTGCTGATTCAGGTCATATACATTAAATGCTCCCATTGGATGAACTTCATTGTTCAAAACATCAATACGACCATTATTGTTATAGTCTATTCCAAGGTATAAATAGTATCTGCCGCCTTGATTTACCAAGTATTCAACATACGAATTGTTAGCTCGATAATGCCCCGTGGTTGTTTCAGGACTTCTTGTAAAATCAAAATTAGCCGGACGAGTGGTAAATGGAACAAACCGAGCATATTCTGTTAATCCAGTGCAAACATTGACATCTTTATCAATGCCTCTATATGGAATTCCCTGGGCATTGGTTGCGTAGGCAGTAATCTTGTACAGTCGATTATCCGCTGCGGTTAAAATAAAATCCGGATCTCCAGGAACGGTAAATACATTTTGATCAGGATCTTCAGTATTAATAATCTCATATCTAACGCTGGGGGACACTACATCTACTTTGACAGATCCTGCTCTTCGTCTATCCGGGGTAAAAACAGAAATAAAAAAAGATCCCGCATCATTTGCAACAAAATTTTTAAAAACATATCGCCCTTCATCCGCTCTTGAAAAATCAATTTGTATAGGCTCAAACCCAAAAAGAGTCCTGTTGTCAATCCTTGTTTGATTATTGTTGTGAAGACTTGTTCGAGTCCAATAATATTGACCTAGTTGCTCAGGATGATGATCAACAAATAAAATATTCCAAACTGCCTGATGGTCAATTTGGTTGCCCATAGTTAAATCAACAGGCTCGCCATCTTGATCCTTTACATAAATAGTGAAAGGCTGAGTTGGATCAATCAACTCTGGAACACATCCTGCTGTTAAGGGTTGAGGGCTATAGGAGACAATCAATCCAGTCGATGCTTCTGTTGTTTGATTCTGTATTATAGGAATGATAGAAAACGAAAGGGCAAATATACTTAGGTTTGCTATCCATTTTCTCATATTAATCTTTTTCATACCTTTTCCTCCATCAAATTGGTTTAACAATCATCAAATCTACACTAAATACAATGCAAAAGATAATTGGTTCACTTATGCTTTTTTGTTATGGGTTTTTTGAAAATTCCATGATGCCTGCCATTCGCTAATGCATTGCTTAAATACAGAAGAATGAATATAATGATGAAGTTTTTCTTTTTTCATTGCAGTATAGGGATGCTTTGGAACAAAGGGACAAGAAGGATTGTTATAAAGTAAATATGAGCCTATTTCTTTGGCTAAATCAATTATTTCTTCTTTATTTAAAGCTATAAGGGGTCTTAAAATGACTGCATCGACCATTGAAGTCATTGAAACCATATTGTCCAAAGTTTGCGATGCAACCTGGCCAAGATTTTCTCCTGTTACCAAGGCTTGCGCTTTAATGTTATTTGCAATAATCTCTCCAGCAATATACATGGCAGTTTTACAAAAAATACATAGATGTTTTTCGGCCTCACGATCTTGAAATTTCTGAAGCAAAATTTTGTGTGGAATTAAAAAAACTTTAATAGGTTTTCCGCTATATTGTTCCAATAATTCTTTTATTTTGTCAACAGGTTCTTCGCCAAAGTGCAGAAGTGACAATTCACAGCCTCTCATAGCCATTAACCAAGCGGCGACTGTAGAATCAATTCCTCTCGAAATCAGAACTAATACTCTTCCTGAAGATCCATAAGGCAAGCCACCTGGCCCATTTACTCTATGGAATCCGATATATGCATATTGCTTTTTTATGACAGCATAAATGATGCATGTAGGATTGTTCAAATCCAAAGGCCAATGTTGAAAAAAACTTGCAATTTCATATTCTATTGTTTTTGAGCTGAGGCTTAAGAGTTTTTCTTTTTTGGGTTTAACTCGAAATGATAATGGATTATGGTTTTGAGCCAATACAGACAACCTGGATGAAGCTTCGCAAATAGAGTTGATAGAGCTTTTGCAAAAAACTACAGGTAATGCATATCGAACACCAAATGTTTTCGCAAGATATTCAACAAGTGTAAGATCGACTGGACCCTTGATCAGTATGGTATGTTCTTTGAGTGAAATTTTTAGATCCAGTCTTTCTTTCCATTTTAATTTTTCCTGGAGCCTGCAAATTAAAATCTGTTCAAATTTTCGCTTAACCGATGGACCTTTTAAAAATATTTCAGCGTAATGTATGACAATTCCATCATACATTACTCCCATATTTTGGATTCAACCAACTGACTTGTGTTTAGTGAAGGCAATTGCATATAATAAGCTGCTGTATCGAGTATGGATTGAAGGGGGGCAAGTCCAATCAATTCAGTTTCAATGATATCGACTCCAAATCTTTTTGCCTCAAGACGAATGAGCTCTATAACTCTATAAAGTGGTAACTTATTGAAATTAAGAATATTCATGGAAACTTGAGTCATTTCTTTTTCAGCTATATACATTCCTTTAGCCTGAAGGAAACGGTGGCCCCCGCCACTTTCTCTAAGGCTTTTTGCTATTCGTTCTGCGATGTCTTCATCTTTAGTGCCAAGGTAGATATTAAATGCAACAAGGAATTCTCGTGCGCCAACAGCAACAACTCCTGCTGTTGAATGTTTTTTAGTGGGTCCAAAATCAGGTTGCCATTCGGGAAGTTTAATTTTATCTTCAAAAGCTTCAAACTGTCCCTTTCGAATTGGAGGTAGTTTTTTTCTGTTATCTTCTTTTGCTGACAATGCATAAAGATACACAGGTAAATCAAGTGCTTCTCCAATTTTTTTGCCTAAATCTTCGCTTGCCTTGATGCAAAGCTCAATAGGGGTTTCTCCAAGCGGAACAAAAGGAATAACATCAATAGCTCCCATTCTTGGATGGGTTCCTGAATGATGGTTAAGATCAATCTTTTCTACAGCTCTTTTGGTAAGCTCAAATGCGCCTTCAACCACGGCATCGGCTTCCCCGACAAAGGTAATAACCGTACGATTATGATCTGCATCCGAGGAATAATCTATTAGTTTTAAGTTTTCATTTTCACGAATTGCATCAATACAATACTCAATAACCTCAGAATTGATCCCATCAGAAATGTTGGGTACACATTCAATTAAATGTTTCATTTTTTACCTCCCTGATTTATTCATATGATGGATAAATTATGCGAATTTTCTGGGTATCAGAAAACCATTCAACTTGACTATCAAGTGATTCTGCAACAAACCTTAGAGGAAGGAATGTTCGGTTTTTCATAATTACAGGAGGAACATCCGAAGGAAGATTTTGTTCGACGCCATTTATTCTGCAAATCGGATTTCCTATCCATAATTCAATAATTTTATCAAATCGCTCGAGGGTTACTTTTTCTTCTGATGCATCCCAACTAACTGTGGCCTCAAGCTCTTCAGCTATTCTTCTAACAGGTACAAGAGTTCTTCCTTGTTGAATGACAGGAGGAGCGTCCAATTCATATCTGGAGCTATCAATATGAATATAGGGTTGACCAATCATAAGCTTAATTATTTTTTGGACGCCAGGAATGATTTCAATTTCAAAAGGATCTGCGCTCCATCCTATTTCTCTTAAAAAAGAATCTCTCACGGATGGTTGAATGAAATCAAGTGTAATATTGCCTGGTTTTCTGGCTCTAAAGTAAAGTCTGGCAATGGATCCTTCCCCTGAAGAGGATATATCATTTCTTGTCATGCTTATCATAAGTTTGCCTTTATCCTGGTCCACATAATGATCAAAAAAGAAATTTTCTTCCATTTCTCCAAAAAAATCACCAGGATCAGCTCTATGAAAAAACATAGTATCAGTACAAAATTGAATTAGAGTTTGAGCAGATCGAACATTAACTGCATGGTGAATTAATACATCAATTTCAAAATCTTTTCCTGCTTCTACTTGATCTTCAGTGGCAAAAATAAATTGATTTCTTTCTTTGGTAGGCTGAATAGCCAATACTGAAGAAGTTTTTCTTGTTTTGCCGCTTTGAGATATGGCATGAATAGTAACTCTGAATTCTTCAGGTTGTGTATCCTCTGGCGCTTCAATAATTAGCTGAGCAGTACCCTTGCCTTCAATCATCGCTGGTTCAATTCTTCTTCTAACAGCGTGACAGGAGCAAGGAAAACCTGTTATAGACAATCTTACTATATCATTAAAGTCTTCTTTTGCATTAATCTCTATATCGTAAACTAATGTACCACCAGGAACAACAATACCAACTTCTGGTTTCATGCGAGTAATAAAATCATTCTCCTTTGGAGCAAGAGAATAGATTTCGCCACCCTTGGTTCCCACTAAAATTCTTCCATTGGAAATTGCCATTGCTGAAGAGGGTTGAGAAGATAGAGAAACTTCATATCCTATTTTGCCAGAAAATGAATCAACCATAACAAGCTTATTGTTTTTGCCAGGAAACCATATTTTATCACCAGTACCAAGAGGAGGAACTATAGCATTATCAACACTTTGTGACCACATAATATTTCCATTTGCAGAACCGAAAGCTGCATAAGTATTGCCATTGCCTACCACCATCATTCGACGATCAAAATAACCAAAAGAAAATGGTGTTGTTATAGAGCCCTTTAAAGGTTTGTCAAAATATGAAGTACCTTTGATAAAATCAACACCATATACATAGCCATTATCATCACCAACAACAATAATTTCTGTAGAGGGAATAGGGGTGGATTGGCTGGTATAATTCATTTCAAACTCCCATTGAAATCTACCATTATAAGCATCCAGGCAAAACAGTTTTCCTTCTCTTGAAACAAAATAAATAAAATTGCTTTTTATGCATGGAGCTGTAAGAAGGGTGCCATTGACTTCATTTTTCCATATTGTTTTGCCATCAAAAGAATTGAGACTATAGACGCTTCCATCTTCTCCAAGAGCATATAAATATCTAAAAAATCTCATTAAGGGAGCTTTAACAGGAACTCCAACATCAGTTTTCCATAAAATTGCACCATTGGCCTGACTCAACGAATATACCTTGCCACTTTTTGTAGCAACATATAATTCTGAGTCCGAAGATGTTGCGCTGGAATAAATAGCTGAATCCAGTCTTCTTTTCCAGTATTCTTTTCCATTCATCAAAGAAAATGATCCTACCCAGCCATTTCGTGTAGTGTACATCACAGAATCATTGACAACTATAATAGAACCGGTCACTTCGTCATTTGCTGAGTAAGTAAATGTGATATCAAGCGGATGAACTTCTCTCCCCTGAATATAGCCTTCTCTTGCTGCGCTTCTCTGCATCTCATTCCAATTTGCCTGCAGGGTTGTCAAGAAAGAAAAGAGAAATACAAAAATCAGCGTCAGTGTTGTAAGTCGTTTAGCCATTATAAATCCTCCTTCATGGCTACCTTTTACCTGATTTATCATCTCTGCTGAAAATGTAAGGCTCTTTTGCCACAATTTCAACCTGTTGTCTGAGTTTTACAAATTTTTCTTTTTCGTAGTAGCCATAAATCAACATATTGCTATAAAACCAGGTATATTTACCCACTACCGTGCCTGGCAATGTCGAGCAATTGGAACCAATGCGAACATAGTCGCCAGCGATCAATCCAAATTTATCATAATTAGTTTGGAATTCTTCTTTGCCGATTCTGATAATGATATCCTGTTGATCAAATCTTCTATTATCTGTGATCATCCCTGACCCTATACGAGTTCCTTTTCCAATAATGCTATCACTCACTACAGCGTGGGAAGCCATTTTAGCATCACTAAAAATTAAAGAATTTTTTACTTCAGTATTGTGACCAATGACAACATAATCGCCAATTACTGAATAAGGTCTTATTAGGGCATCACTGCGAATAATACAATTTTTTCCTATAAAAACGGGGCCCTGTATAGTAACATTGTCATCAATGATAGTACCTTCGCCTATGCTGACCAAACCTTTTATGATAACTGATTCTTCAATAAAGCCACGAATATCGCTTGTTTGAAAGTGAAACATTTCATTTTTAATCGTCAATAAATCCCAGGGCATAAATGCATCTTTAATATATTCATTGCAAGGGCAAGCGTTTAAATCTTCAAAAAAATAATCGATGCTCATTTTTTTCATCGATCAACTCCTTCACTATGAATAACTATAAGGTACCAAAAATGGTTCAATTTACAATAGTTTTATGGTTTATTTTTGTTTTGCTGTCGATTGCAAAGAATGCTGAAATCTTCTTTTTATCCATGAAATACCTTGAGGAAAAATACCTTCTCTGACTAAGCGCACATCCTCAACTGAATAAAAAGCCTTGGGATGATATTGGTGAATAATCCTTACTATATCGTCAAAGTTACTTCGTTTTATCATGCAATATATTACATTTACCTTCCCATGAAGACCATATGCATCTACCACTGTGGCTCCATAATTGTTTGATCTCAATGCTTGAAACAACTCCTGGGAAGGATCCTTAATAATCATACGCACCATTAAGACCCCAATAGCAAGCTTTTCTTCAAGCTTTATTCCCACATAGTTTCCAGCTGCAAAACCTGCAGAATATGCAAAATAATTGTAAAAATTGGTCAAATTCTGCATAATTTGTCCAATAGCCAGGAGCCAAATGAAGACTTCAAAAAAACCAAGGAGAGGTGAAATAAATTTATTCCCTTTGGAAACCATGATAATTCTTATGGTGCCGAGGGTAACATCACAAACACGAGCTATAAAAATAAGCAGTGGTAAAACTATCAATGAAAAAATGGGGCTACTATAAATCATTTGGAAAAATTCCATCGATCACCTCAAAAATTTTCAATTTCAAAAGACAACTGTTCCCATTCAGCGTATAATATTTTCAATTGTTTTTGTATTTTTTCAATAGAAATTTTTAATTCTTTTATTTTCTCAGGGGTTTGATATATTTCTGGCATACAAAGCTCTTCTTCTTGATTTTTTTTATTTTCTTCAAGATTTGATATATTAAATTCAATATTATCACATCTTTTTTTGAGCAAATATAACTCTTTTCGTTTTTCTGCCTCTTCTCTTTTTCTTATTTTTTCAACTTCTCTTTTTTGATCAGTTTTTCTTGGTTTTTCTGTCTCAATATCTGTATTATAATGGTTTGCTTCTTGTTCTCTTTTTTTATAGATATAAGAAGAATAGTTGCCCTTGTAGTCATTAATTTTTCCATTTTTAATTTCAATAATTCTATTTACAAGGTGGTCTAAAAAATAACGATCATGAGAAACAAGAATCAAAGTTCCATTGAATTGAGTTAATGCCTGTTGAAATATTTCTTTGGTAGGTTCATCCAAATGATTGGTAGGTTCATCAAGTACCAATACTTTATAGGGTTGAGCCATAATCTTGCATAAAGCAAGCCTGGATTTTTCTCCGCCTGATAGCACTTTTACTTGCTTATCCACATCGTCGCCTGCAAACAAAAACATTCCCAATAAATTTCTTAGTTGTTGTTCGGTTAATGGGCTGTGTATAGACAATAGTTCATTTAATACAGTATTTTGATAGCTTAAATTTTGAATACTTTCTTGAGCAAAAAAACCGATATCATGATTACATGCTATAGTCGCTTTACCTTTTAACGGCTCTTCGATGCCAGAAATCAATCGAGTCAGCGTAGATTTCCCTGATCCATTTTTACCAATAAATGCTACTCGATCATTTCTTTCGATTACCAAATTGAGTTGATGGAAAACAACATGATCTCCATAAGCGTGAAAAACATTTTCGAGCTTCATGACTTCTTGATAATTTCTTCCCGTATGAGTCATTTTTATGCGTACATTTTTATGGTCTTTTTCTACTACAGGACATTGTGATTTAAGCTTTTCAATCATTTTTATCCTGCTTTGTACTTGTGGAGCTTTTTTTGCTTTATACCTAAAACGATCTACAAATTGTTGAGTCTTCTTGATTTGTTTTTTAATTTGTTCGGCTTCTTTTTCAATGAGTAAAGATCTTTTTTTCTTTTCCACCAAATAATGAGAATAGGTACCAGGAAAAGCATGAATTTTTCCTCGTTCAAGCTCTATTGTGCTATGAATTAATTTATCTAAAAAATAACGATCATGTGAGATAATTACAATAAGTCCTTTATATTGGGATAAATATTTTTCAATCCACTCTAAGCTTTCTGTGTCTAAATGGTTGGTAGGCTCATCCATTAATAATGCATCAGGATTATTTAATAAAAGTTGGGCTAGAAAAATTCTCATTTTCCATCCACCTGAAAATTCATGGGTCATTCTGTCATGATCAGTTTCATCAAAGCCAAGACCTGCTAATATTTCTTTCATTCGACTTTCAAAAGCATATCCACCGAATATTTCATGGTTCTGTTGTAGCTTTGCATATGATTTTAATAATTTATCTTGTTCATAACTTTTTGCATGTTTTAAAGCATCTTCTATGGATTTCATATCATGTTCCATTTTAGCAATCCCAGAAGTTTCGTAGATATGATCTTTAATAGTTTTATCGCTCAATTCAACCAAATCTTGTGGCAAATAACCAATTTTATAATTTTTTGATATTAAAACCTTTCCAGAAGTGGGTTGAATCTGTCTGGTAATAATCTTAAAAAGAGATGTTTTGCCCTCTCCGTTTCTTCCTACCAGTGCAATCCTGTGCCCATGAGGCAATGACAAATTCAAGTCATGAAATAAATTTCTATTTCCAACTTCATAATTTATATTTTTTAGTTCAATCATTAATGAATTATATTAGTTTTTTAGAAATCATATATAGGCTCAAATTCATATTTTATTTTCATTTGATGATTATTATCCTCATAAGGAGCTGAATTGTATCCATGTATCCAAAAATTTAACATAATATGCATATTGTCATTTTCGTGAGGTATTATTGGATCTTTATTTTCATCATTTACAATCGTGAATTGATTAATGACTACTCGATTGGGATTGTTTACAGCATGCCCATGATAGCTATTGAATTCAATTTTATTTTCAGTCCAAATTATTTCATGCATAGTATGTGTTCCTCTGGGCATTCTTACCCAAAAAGATTCAACGGAATGAGGCTTTGGTGTTTCACCATCGTTCCATGGATTCCATAGCGTATAATGTCCATTGGTTTTAGCTTTTATAGTTCCTTCATTTGTCTCATAAGGTAAACCCCATGTTGAAAACTCAATATCAACTTCTGCTCTTTTGTCAGGGAAATTTGGATCAATTCTGTACATGAATAAACCTAATACGGTATTCTTGTCCATTTTTTCGATATTGCCTATAACACGAAATCTATGAATGCCATATTGAGCTGGTTTTAATGATTTCACCGAAGATGACATCCATTTTCCCGAAGGATTTTGTTGGATATTTAAAGTTAAAAATCCTCTTTGATCGATCCATACATGATCTTCAGATGAACTGAAGTAATTGGGACCTGGATAAACTTTTTCATCCATATAAGATTCAACCAACCATTTCTGATCAGAAAATTCAATGATTCTTGAGGCATCATAAAAATTAGGTTTTATTGATGTTGAATGATTAGCTATGATATCTTTATTTATAAGAAATGATAAGATAAATAGCAAAGAAAAAGTAAATATAATTAAATTTTTCATTCTTTTCATGCAATTCTCCATTTCAAATTAATTATTTTAATAGTAATACCTGTATTTTACTGGAAAATTACATTTTTTTCCATAAAAAAATGGCTGGCAGCTACCTACTCTCCCAATCAGTTTCCCGATTAGTACCATCGGCCTTCATGAGCTTAACTTCCGTGTTCGGAATGGGAACGGGTATGGCCTCATGGG
>PXBT01000124.1 GCA_003566815.1 Caldisericota bacterium | reverse complement strand
TTCTTTTAATTTTCTTAACAAAGCAAAAGAGCTTCTGACTTCTTTTTCATTGCCCATCAATGGACCCATAGTCATAAGACCCATCAATTGTATATGCTTAAACAATACTATTTTATCTATGAAAATCAATAAATCATCAGGGCTAAATCCATGCTTTGCTGGTTCATTTGAAGTGTTTACTTCGAGATAAATGGATGTAGTGTCTTGAATTGATGATGATTTGCGATCAATTTTCTCTGCAAGATCAAGGCTATCAACAGCATCAATGGATGAAAAATATTGCATTGCTTTTTTGAGTTTATTGCTTTGAAGGTGTCCAATAAAGTGGAAATGCCTTGCATTGACAGTATTTTCAGCGTATAAAACATCCAGCTTTTTAACAGCCTGCTGAATATAGTTTTCTCCAAAGAGCTTAATTCCTTCTTTGTGAGCTATTAAAATATCATCCGACTCAACTGTTTTTGTTACTGCCATTAGCTCAACGGTATTTTTATCAGCTCTTATTTTGTTGCAACAGTTCTCAATTTTCTCAAAGATATAGTGGATATTATTCTGTATGGTTTTCTGCTTGTTCACGGCGTTTCTTCAAGCTGTTCAGCCCATTGAGAAGCATTGATATGGATTTCTTGAGAGGCTTCAAGCCCTCCCACAACATATTGATTGGAAAATGGATCAATGCCAAATATTTTTACAGGAATTCTTGAAGGCTCTTCCTTGTGCTCAAAGGCATAATATTGTCCATCCTCGCCTCTTATAACTGCTGATTGAGGAAGTAGTGAAGCAGTTACATACCCAAAGGAAAAGAATCCTGAAATTTGACGAGTATTCAGCAGAACATCTACATAAAAAGGAGTGGAAAAGGTTGTAAGTAAATGATTATTTTCTCTTTCTTCAAGCTTTTCTATAGTGCCAGCAAGCAAAAGATTGGTTGGGTCCTCTATCCTGAAAGTAAGATTTGCATTTTCTCTAAACCTATCTTGCTTAATATTTTCAATAAGGTATTTAAATTGCGGTGGAATAACCAAAGCAAAGTGCATATAATCATTTTCGACAATTTTAAAAAGGAAGTCACCCTCCTTAATGTTTTTGTCGTCTGTAACATGTACCGGGTCTCTTGGAGGATTTAAAATTTCTTTGAGAAGAAGTTGATCAATATTTTGAATAATATAATCTTCTTCGCAATTATCTTTGATAAAAGTCAGAATTCCATGGTGCTCATTGGTGATAGTTTGAGATTCATTATCTTTGTGTATGCGAACAATTTCTGTCCCCGGTCTCAGTAATTCACCTGCTTCTTCCAGTCGTTCCACTTTCCCTTCATAAGGAGAATAAAAAAGATGTTCTGTTTTAGAAACAAATCCTGAGGCGGGAATTTTTAATTCGATTCGCTGCAAAGAGGTTTGAATGATCCCCGAGTCACCAGTTGAAATGAAACTTTTACCTATGTTCCAAATGAGAACAAAAGCAATGGAGATGCACAACAAGCTAAAAAAGAAAAAAGGAACATTAATGTTTCGCTGAGGCATAGAGATTAACCCATATTTTTCTTTAAAAATGAAGGTATATCTACCAATGGAGTGTTTACTTCATTGGTTTCTTTGTTGGATTCTGTTAAATGTTCCTCATAAGAAACAGCTGCTTCTTTATTAAAGCCTGTTGCAATAAGTGTAAGCTTGACTTCTTCTTCCATGTCATTCTTAATGATGACTCCCCAGATGATATTGGAGTCTTTGGGGAAGAACCTTTTGATTTCTTTCATGGATTCATTCACTTCGTTCATGGTAAAACTTTTGCCTGCAGTCATATTGAGCAATATTCCCCTGGAATCCGTGATGTTTGCATCGAGCAATTTGCTATTAATAGCTTTCTTCGCAGCATCGACCGCTCTATTATCGCCTTCGCCAAATCCAATTCCCAAAAATGCAGTGCCCTGATCTTTGATAATGGTTCGAAGATCTGCAAAATCAACACTTACCAAACCAGGCTCTGTAATGATTTCAGATATACCTTGAACTCCCTGTCGCAAAACATCATCTGCCATCATAAATGCATCAATCAAAGAAGTTGATTTGGTGCTGATTTGAAGGAGCTTGTCATTAGCTATGGTAATAAGGGTATCAACATTGCCTTGTAATTTTTTGATGCCATCTTCAGCAGAAGCCATTCTTCGAGTGCCTTCAAAATAAAAAGGTTTGGTGACTATAGCAATGGTAAGAATGCCCATGTCTTTAGCAATCCTTGCTATAACAGGAGTTGCTCCTGTTCCTGTTCCACCACCCATACCTGAAGTAAGCATCAAGAGATCAGTTCCTTCAAGCACTTCTCGAATCATTTCTTCGCTTTCTTCTGCAGATTTCTCACCTACATCAGGTATTCCACCTGCGCCAAGTCCTTTTGTGATTTTTGGACCAATTTGAATTTTGGTATCTGCACCAGATTGCCTTAAATCCTGAACATCTGTATTAACAACAATATAATTAACACCTGAAATGCCACATTGTATCATCCGGTCAACGGCGTTGGTGCCGCCTCCGCCAATACCTATTACTTTTAACTCAGGTCTTTGATCCCAAGGATCGAAATCTCTTTTCATCCCCATCTCCTTTCCAGCTCTGAAAGGTTGTTTGTATAATCATACTTGTATACACATGAAAATCAAGAATTATTGGAATGTAAACGCAAAATAATTCTATTTTCAAATCTTAAGTCTATTTCATTGAATTGTTTTTTTTCTATCAATGCAACTATTTCCTCATCAGAAAGGATATTATTAAAATTCTGAATTTTTTTATATTTTTCTCCTTTACCCAGGATATAATGGATATTTCTATAATCATAATATGAAAGGCCTTTTTTATCATTATAATGAATCTCAACTACTGAAGGACCAATAGTATCTTCGCAGTTTAACAAAAAGAAAATAAAAGGTTGCACATATTTTCGGTATGCTTCGATTTGGTCAGTTTGGGTGCCTATAAAAATTGAAAAAAGAAAGAATTCTTCCTCATCTTCATGCACAGTGGAAGCAATGTTTACTATTGATCCTTCCGAATCAATATAGCAATGCTGATAATTAAGCCTAATGGGTATGTTTTGAGTAATTTCTTTAATAATGAGCTTGTAATTTAATCCCTTTCGTTGAAGCTCATGATTAAAATAGTAAGGTACAATAATTGAAAAATCAGTATTATTCAATGTTTTTTTTGGTATGATAGTAGAAAAATAAGCTTCTTTTTTGAAGTGATCCCAAAGCAATGTTTTTTTTGCAGGTGATGCTTCAATTGAAAAAAGAAAAGATAAAATAAAAAATTTGTCGAAAACGAAAAACAAAAAACTAAATAAAATAAAAAAAATAATCCATTTTTTCATAAAATTCGAAAACAAAAATGTGCCCGAGAGGATTCGAACCTCCAGTCTACGGCTCCGGAGGCCGGCGCTTTATCCATTAAGCTACGGGCACATCTTGTTGAAATCATATTCATCAAATTGAATGGTTAGTCATTCTCATTTTCCCATGGAAAAAGTAAATGAAGGCTTAATTTTAGCAGGTTGCATTGCTTTAGTTCTTCCGGGGTCCTTCCTTGCAACAATTTATCCCAAACTGCCACTCTTTCAATTGGGAGTTGGAGCATTTTGCTTGCCTTGGTAATGGTTTCAAGCCCTTTTAATACTTCGTCCAAAGTGGTGGAAAGCCGAATATGAGTGTTAGCTATGATGCCATCAACATTGAGTTTCGATAGCCTGGAAAGCTCATTAACAGTATTAATAATTTTTTCAGGCGTGTTGCTGAAGGGTCTCATTGCATTAATTACAACATAAACAACAACATTCATTTCTTCGAATATGTTTTTAAATTGAGCAATAGAGATGGCACCTCTGTCTTCACCTCCAACATCAATGACCATATCAAACTGATCATCATATAGATAGCTCATGATTTTAGAGGGTATTATAGGCATATCTGCATTGCGAATTTTTTTTTCGGGCAATAGTAGTTCAATGCCTTTTTTTTCAAGCTTATCTGCCATATCTCTAATTCGAATATAAGGCTTAATGACATCCAGGTCCATGAGCTTTAAAGGCTTTGCGCTTAATTTCATTTGCTCCAGCGTGAAATTAAGCGCAATTTCACTTTTGCCTGAGCCCATATTACCCAAAAAAATTGTTATGTTTTTATTTTTAATCATCTAAATTTCTTTGTAGGAGAAAGCTTCAGATTCTCCAGAAATTACTGAAAAAGCATTTTCTGCCAGAGCTGCCATTTCATCTTCACCTGGAAAAACTTTGATTGGAGCAATATAGGAAGTATAGTCACCAATTTCGTTAGCTAAATATTTTGATCTCGCCATGCCTCCTGTGAGTACAATGGCGTCTACATCTCCAGATAAAACAGCACTCATTTCTCCAATAATTTTTGCGGTTTGGTAGATCATGCCATCAAAGAGTAATTTATGTTGCTTGTCTCCCTCCATAGCCTTATCTTCAATAGTTTTGGCATTATTAGAGTTCACATGAGAAACCATGCCGCCTTGTCCAGCAAGTTTTTTCATCATTTCTTCCTTGGTGTACTTACCTGAAAAGCAAAGCTTTAAAAGGGAGAGACTGGGTAAAGTGCCAGATCTTTCAGCTGAATAAGGACCTTCGCCGTTTAAAGCATTATTGACATCCACAACTTTTCCTTGTTTATGAGCTCCAACTGAAATGCCTCCACCTAAATGAACAACAATTAAATTGGCTTCATGGTATTTTTTCCCAATGTCTTTGGCTGCTTTTTGAGCTATATATTTTTGATTTAATGCGTGAAATATGCTTTTGCGTTGAATTCCTTTTAAGCCCGAATAACGAGCTACTGGAATCATTTCGTCTACCGTTACTGGATTGGCAATATATGCGGGGATATCAAATTCTTTTGAAAGGTCAAACCCGATAATAGCTGCTAAATTTGAGGCATGAGATCCGTATCGGCAAGTTTTTAAATCGTTTACCAATGTGGGACTTACTTTGTAAACTCCTGAGGGCAAAGGATGCAAGAGGCCACCTCTACAAGCAATTGCTGAAAAATCATTTAAATTGTAGTGGTGCTTTTTGAGCCATTGAAGCAAAATTTCTTTTCTAAAAACATATTGTTCAATAATGTTGGAAAAACCTTTTAAATCTTCAACACTGTGTTGAATATTTTCGTTATCAAGCTCATCGTTTCCTGAAAAAACAGCTACTTTTGTTGATGTTGAGCCTGGATTGATGACAAAAATTAAATTTTCATTTGACATGCTTTTGACTACCTTTCTGCATGAGACATTAAATTAGCGATTAAAATAGAGTTAAACTTATTTTCCGGAGTGTCTGCTCTTGAGGGCACAACCACTGGAACCATTGCTCCAACTACAATTCCTGCAGTTTCAACCTTGCCTCCGCCTAAATAAACCAATACTTTGTAAAAAATATTTCCTGATTCTATATTTGGCATCAGCATAATATCCACATCACCTGCTATGCTGCTATTGATACCTTTGTGCTCACAAGCTTCTTTTGATACAGCATTATCAAGAGCAAGAGGTCCGTCAACTATAATTCCAGGAAGTTGCTTTCTATCTGACATACGAGTTATGATCGCAGCATCAATGGTGGATTGGATATTGGTAGTAACCGTTTCAATGGCGGATATGATCGCAGCTTTTGCAGGAAATTGACCCAATCCTTTGGCAACCTGAAGCGCATTTTTTAAGATTTCAATTTTATTTTCCAGGGTATAGTCAGTGACCATTCCTCCATCAGTCATAAGAATCATTTTATGATATTGCTCACTTTTTATTACTCCCACATGCGAGAGTAGTTTGGATTTTCTGATGCCGTACTCTTTATTTAATACTTCTTTCAATAAAACAGGAGTCGAGATTAAGCCTTTCATCAAAATGCCTGCTTTTTTTTCACGAATCATGTCTAATGCTATGCGACATTGCTTGATGTGATCAGATTCTTCTATAATCTCAAATGCGTCCGAAGGGATATCTGAAGGCAGAAAAGGAATAATTTTATCTTTGGCATCAATCAGGGTGGGTAGAATGACTTTTTGTCGATAAGCCTGAATAATTGCTTCCATAACATCTTTGTCCCCAGCTGCAACTACTACTGTCTTTTGGGGCTCGTAATTTTTAGTAAATGCTAAAGCTTCTTGAAAATTGTTGATCATAACAGCCTCCTATTATTAATAAGTTAAAATAACTTCTTCTTTTCTTTGTGCTCTCAACCCAGCCAAAGCCAGCGCTTCAAGTTCATCGCTCCCAGGTTCAACATGTACTGGAGCAATCCATCCTATATGATCAATTATTTCACTGGTCAGTCTGTCTTGATGGCTCATCCCGCCTGTTAAAATGATGACTTGAATCTTTTTTCTAACAATGGTGCTCATAGCTCCAATTTCTTTGGCTACTTGATAAGCCAGGGCGCTTAAAACTTCTTTAGCTTCCTGATCATTTTTTTCTATCCTTGCTACAACTTCTCTTAAGTTATGAGTGCCAAGATATGAAATCAAACCGGCATTTTTTAGCAAGAGATTTTTTAAATCCTTAAAATTTGCCCCTGGCTGAAAAGCCATATTTACCAATTCTACTGCAGGTAGCGTTCCTGCTCGATTTGTAGAAAATGGACCACCTTCGTTAGCATTGTTGACATCAATTATTTTGCCCTCTCGAATAGCAGAGACTGAAATGCCGCCACCTAAATGCGCAACAACTGCATTTATTTTTTCAAAAGAGAGTTGATTGCTGTTGCAGTACTTTTTTAATAAAGCTCTTACATTGAGGGGGTGATCAAGAGATTTGCGTTGTATTTCATTCAAACCTGTCAACCTTGCCAGCTCTGTAAATTCATCAACAGATACTGGATCAGCAATAAATGAAGGCAAGCCATAGTCTTTTGCAATTTCAAAAGCTATCATAGGTCCTAAATTTGAAGCATGTTCCCCGTAAACACTATTTTCCACATCGTGAAGCAGTGCATCATTGATGGCATAAACACCAGCTTTGAGTGGCTTGAGAATACCCCCTCTGCCTACCACCATGGTTAAGTCTTCCAGGGAATATTGATGATCCTTCATTTGTGCCAACACGGCATTTTTTCTAAAAAGCTTCTGCTCTGGAACGTTGTTAAATACCTTGAGCTCATCAACATTATGATCAACATCTTGCTCAAATTGAAGCTCTTCATCATGAAAAACTGCAATTTTGGTTGAGGTTGATCCGGGATTGATAATTAAAATTTTTTCCACTGGCGCACTCCTTAATAATTAATTTGAATAGCACATACAGGACATAGGTCAATACAATAACCACATTTAATGCATTTGGAAGACTGCCACTGATAAGTATTATTTATTTTTTTCCATGAGGTTACCGGGCAGGCATTTATGCATTGCATGCAGTGGATGCATTTTTTGCTTAACCAATCAAGATGATTCCATGGTTTTGATTTTTTCGTCAGACTTAAATCATGCAAAGGTTTTTTAAAGCTTGGCCCTATTAAGTTAATTTTTGTTATATCGCCCAATCCCATTTTTTTTTGATGAATATGACGATGAAGAGGAATTTTTAATGCTTTAAAGCCACATAGAGCGGAAGCATAAGTGTCACAGGATAAGTAATCATTTGAGAGTATTAAAAAACCTTCTTCCTCTTTTTTTTCTTCATAAAAGAGTAGGCTGTAGGAAAGTTTGTTTAATAGTGGACGCAAATACTCGGTAAAAAGATGAACCCTTTTTTGCTCAGCAGGCTGAACGAGCACCATGGATTTTGAAGATATTGGCAAGCTAAAGAAAAGCGATGCAAAAGATCCATGAACGGTGAATATGTTGGAGGTTGTAAAAGGATTGATGGAGATGATTAAATCTGCTTCTTGAAAACATTTTGGCCAAAATATTTGCAACAGAGATGGCTTAATAGGGGAAGTTTCTGGAAAAGGGTTGTTTTGAGCCGAGCTCCCCATGGAGGACATGGGCAAACATGATATTAGGGTGGGCTTCCATGGAGGTGGATCCGGTGGTTTCATTTCTTCATAAAGAATATCTATATTGTTTAGTGCAGTAGGAAATACTTCTCGAACTGATTCAAGCTGGGAAGAATGTCGAATTGAAAAAAAAACATCGTAATGTTGAGTTGAAAAAGAATTGGTAAAAAAATGGATAAATGATTGAATTTTTTTAGCAGGCTTTTCTGGTCTTGAAAAAAATTAGGAAGATCCGAAACAAAAAGTATTTTGGTTTGAGAATTGATGGACTTGGAAAAAAAAGGTTGAAGGTGATATTTATCTACTTGATCGTCTTGTTCAATTATATCATCAAACACCTTGCGAGCTGTTTTTAAAAGCCCCTGTTCCGAAAGTGGCTTCCAAAATACTATTGCCATAGCACATCCTCAATTTTCTTTGTTTACTATTATAATAATATCAATGAAAATGATAAATACGAATAAAATTGCTCGATGTTTTAAAGGGGATCAAAACATTTTTTGGGACTCCTGGATTGCCAATGTTGCTTTAAAGCAATTTATAGGCAAAGAATTCCCCGAGCTTCCTGTTGTTTTATTTATTCATGATGAGAAACTAGGATCCCCTGATTTAAATTGGGCTTACTATGCGCAAAAAGATAAGCAGTGTTATTTTTTAACTGATGATTATGCTGATTCTTACGGAGATGCTTGCTATATCAATATTGACATATCAGAAGGTTTATTTTATCTACCTGTAGTGACTGCAAGTCACTTAAATGCCCATGGAATAGCTTTGAAATCGATGGCAAAAAGTTTTAAAAAATTTCAACCTTTTTTGGATCATGCTTTTTTAAAAAGATCTGCTGATATAGGATTGAACTTAATGCAGAAGCATCCAAAAAAAGATGAAGCAAAAAGAACCGCTGAGGATCATATGAATGAATATTTTTTTCACCATCCTGAGCAAAAGATTTTTTACCTCTTTACAAAGTCTATGGGAAGAAAAGGGTTGGTGCCTTGCAAAGATACCAATCAGCTTTTTTCTACTATACCCCTCAGTCATGCCAATCTGCAAAAAAAACTGCTTGAACTATTTATGCATCACTTGAAAGCACCTTTAGGCAAACAGGCTCATGAAGTTATAATTAAAAAAAAGGTTAAAGAGCGATCAAATCAGTTTTTAAGCCATTTAATTCATTCAATGAATTACGATAATACACTTTTTGACTTGCAAAAAGAAAGCAGTGCTTATTTTTTTAAAAAAACTAAGAAAGAAGCTCAATTTACTTTGGAGCAATCAAGCAAAATTCATGCGAACATAAAAGATTTTGGAATCCAACATTTTTTTCTTAATCTTGCACTTTACCAAAATAGTATTTTTTCTGAAACTTATAATAGGGCTCTTGATGTAGAAAAGAAAAATATTCAGCGAATTCTTCCAGGAAAACAACTTATTCCTCTTCCTTACTATGCTCTTGTAAAAAAAACCAATCAAAACATTTTTCGTTATCCAGTTTTTAGGGATTTAAATGAGGATAAAAAACTATTTTTTATGGATCAAAAAACGCTTGAGCCTATGCATAATTATTCCAGGACTCATTTTATTGGAAAAGCCATGCCCTTTTTAAATGAGTTAAGCATGGAACCCCATATGATGGCTATGCCAGAACAGGGCTCAAAGTATTCCAATGCGTGCGGCACATGGGTTAAGCTCTTAAGAGGCTGTGGAGTAGAGATTCCGCCTCTTCATTTGCTGCGCATTCAGCTTAATGCTTTGGATAATTTAAAGTTAGCTGATGATATAAAAATTGATATGCCTTCTTTTTTAATCAATGCTTTTGGAAAAACATGCAGTGCGCATCAAATTGCCTCATCCTGGAGAAAGGTGGTCAGGGAGTGCAAAGATCTTCTTGCTTATTTTGA
>PXBT01000087.1 GCA_003566815.1 Caldisericota bacterium | reverse complement strand
CTCAACCTTTCATGTCACTTCAAACAGCAAAAAAAGCATTGCTATGGCTTATACATCAAAGCAAAGAACGAAAAAATCTTGAAGTTGATTTTTTTGGTGGCGAACCTTTGCTCAATTTTCCATTGATCCGTGACACAGTTCATTTTGCGAGATCTCTGGAAAAAAAATACTACAAGCATTTTCAATTTTCTTTAACCACCAATGCTACGCTATTAAGTGGAGAAATCCTTGATTTTCTTCATGAACAGCGTGTAAGTGTAATTTTTAGTCTGGATGGAAGCCTTGCAACAAATGATTTATTTCGGATGGATCATAAAGGGCGGGGAACCTATCGCAAGACTTTAAAGCAAATTAACGGAGCTCTTCCCTACCTGGAAACAGGGTATTATGTTAGAGGAACCTACACTCATCAAACCTTGCGTTTTTGCAAGGAATTTATTCATTTATACGAAGAGGGTATTCGTCAGATTTCTTTTGAACCTGTAGCCAGTGCTGTGAAAGATATAGCAATTGAAGCTGAAGATTTACCTAAAATAAAAAATGAATATGAAAAATTGGCTGAGTGGATTTTTACACAGCAACAAAAAGACCCAAACCTTCGATTTTATCATTTTGAAATTGATCTTGAGCAGGGCATGTGCAAAGAAAAACTCTGCTCAGGTTGTGGAACTGGTGTTGAATATCTAAGTGTATCCCCTGATGGGGACCTTTATCCCTGCCACCAGTTTGATGGCAGAAAAGCATTTTGCATGGGCAACATTAACAATTTCGAAGTAAATGATGATCTTCGAAACCAGTTTAAAGAAAATACGCTGTTGTATTCTCGTGAAGAGTGTAGCAATTGTTGGGCAAAAATGCTTTGCGGTGGAGGATGTATCGCAAATCATCAATTTTTGCAGGGAGATGTGAAAAAGGTATATTCGATTGGATGTGAAATCCAGAAAATGAGACTTGAAGCTGCACTGTATTTAAAATATTTAAAAAATATAAAAACTACTTAATATCTTTTCGGTAGTGCATGCCGGGAAAAGAAATTTTTTCCACTGCTTCATAGGCTTTTTTTGAAGCTTCCTCGCTTGTTTTGCCAAACCCAACGACGTTAAGCACTCTTCCTCCACTATTAATGATTTTTCCATCCACTTTTTTGGTGCCAGCATGAAAAATCATTACATCCTTCATTTTTCCAGCCATATCAAGCCCAATGATTTCATGCCCCAAATCCATACATGATCCAGGATAGCCTTTGGATGCAACGACCACACAACAAGAGCACTTATTTTCCCATATGATGGGAATCTCATCCAATTGATTTTCAAAATAAGCTTCCAATATTTCAATAAAATCCGTTCTCATTAGAGGAAATACGCTTTGAATTTCTGGATCGCCAAAACGAACATTAATTTCAAGGGCTTTGGGACCCTGCTGAGTCAACATCAAACCAATGAAAAGCACCCCATTGAACTGAATGCCTGCCAAAGAAAGATTGTCCACCAATCGGTAGGCAATATTCTCCTTAACCATTTGCAATATATCGGGATTCATCCAGGAAGGAGGGCACATATTGCCCATGCCCCCGGTATTAGGTCCCTTGTCGTTATCATAAGCTTTTTTAAAATCCTGAGAAGGTTTCAACTCAATGACTTTGCCATTTTTGACGATCAGCTGGTAGGATAATTCATTGCCTTCAATAAATTCCTCAATAATAATTTTTTCCCCCGCTTCCTTGAATTTTTTCAGCTCCATCATTTCCTTGATAGAGCTTACAGCATCCTCTTCATTGTGAGCAATAAAAACTCCTTTACCCGCAGCCAATCCGTCCGCTTTAATCACCATGGGATAAAGGGAAGTGGTGCGAATATGATAAAGAGCGTCGTCCATAGTAAAAAAAGTATGATAAGCAGGAGTAGGTATATTATTTTTACTGAAAAAATTTTTGGTAAATATCTTGCTTCCTTCCAGCTGAGCACCATCTTTGTCGGGACCAAAGACTTGAACAGGACTGTCTTCAAAAAAATCCTTAATCCCCAAAACCAGGGGTTGTTCGGGACCTACTACAATATAATGAATCTCGTGTTTTTCGGTATATTTTTTTATGGAATCAAAATCTGTAATACTGATATGAGGAGAAGTGATGGCAAATTTTTCTATTCCTGCATTACCTGGTATGCAGTGAAGTTTGTTTAAATGTTCACTTTGAGCCAGCTTCCAGCACAAAACATGCTCTCTACCGCCACCACCGAGCACAAGAATATTTTTTTTTCTCATAGTATTTGCCTCCTTCTTTTTCTTAATGCTTGAAATGTCGGAAATGAGTAAAAATAAGACCTATGCCAAGCTCTTTGGCCTTATCAATCACTTCCTTGTCTTTTATGGATCCCCCAGGCTCAACAACTGTTTTTATGCCTTTTTGAGCAGCTTTTACCAGGCTGTCGGCAAATGGAAGAAATCCGTCAGCAATGAGAATTGCGCCTTTTGCTTTTTCTCCTGCTTGTTCCAATGCCAAATGGGTGCTTTGAACTCGATTGCATTGGCCCACACCTATACCCAGAGTAGCCTGCTGATGAACAACCAGCATTGCATTGGAGGTGATGTGTTTGGAAACCTTGATGCCAAAATGAATATCAAGAAGCATGGAGGGGGTGGGTTGTGACCCTGCTGCTATAGTGAGCTCATCAAAATTGCAATGATTGACTTCCTGGCTTAAAAATCCATTATAAAGGGATCG
This sequence comes from Caldisericota bacterium, assembly GCA_003566815.1. Lineage (GTDB taxonomy): Bacteria > Caldisericota > Caldisericia > UBA6126 > UBA6126 > T3SED10-260. The sequence goes on along the minus strand of PXBT01000087.1, from coordinate 31,156 downwards.
CCATTCTATTTTTTCTGGACAACTTTCAATGCGCTCAAGCAGTCTCAGGTTTTTCTTTGTTTTTAGTATCTCAAGCGCCTCTGGATGGTAGGATGGAGCAATAATAATTTCAATAAATTGCTTGGATAATTCCTTGGCCAATTCAGGGTTGAGAGTTTGATTAAATACATAGATTCCACCAAAAGCCGAAACAGGATCACATTCAAAAGCAAGCTGGTGAGCTTTTTCCACTTGATCTGCACTGGCCACTCCACAAGGGTTGGAATGTTTTATAATAGCACAGGAAGGATGATTAAACTCATCAATGAGCTTGAGTCCGGATGAAATATCAAGCAGATTGTTATAAGAGAGTTCTTTGCCATGAAGAACATTGCAACCCATTACTTGAGAGCTTTCCGAAGAAGGATTGACCCAGTAATTTGCATTTTGATGAGGGTTTTCTCCATATCGCAATGAAAGTTTTTTCTTCAAGGGCAGGGAAGCATAGCACTCTTCATCCAATTCGCTAAATTTTTGAAAAATAGCCCAGTCATATTGAGAAGTAAGGTAGAAAGCTTTTTTCATCATTTCTTTTGAGAAGGCTACAGAAACCTTTCCTTCATTATTTTTCATCTCTTGATGAAAAGCTATATAATCCTCAGGGTCAGAGAGTACCACATTTGCCTGGAAATTTTTTGCTGCAGCTCGAATAAGCGACACGCCGCCAATATCAATCTCATCTGTTAATTTCTCTATGTCTTCTGTTTGAGCAGACTTCTCAACAAAGGGATACAGGTTAACCACCACAAGGTCAATTTTCGGAATATTCATTTTGGAGATTTCTTCTATCTCTTCATACAAAGGACGCGCCAGAATGCCTCCAAAAATTTTTGCCTGCAGAGTCTTTACCCTTCCATGAAGAATTTCAGGAAATCCTGTGTAATCCTGCACGGCTATAGCAGGAATATCGTTTTCTGTTAAATAAGCGTAGGTGCTGCCTGTAGCAATGATTTCAACATGATGCAGGGCAAGGGTTTTGGCCAATTTGTCCAAATGATTTTTATCATAAACAGAGACTAATGCTCTTCGAATGAGTATCATTTTTCAACAATCACCCGCCTTCCTATGATTTGAAAGCGATCTTCCACAATAATTTTTATGGCTTCAGGGAGCAAAAGATGTTCTCGCTCCAACAATCTCATGGTTATAGTTTCTTCGGTATCATCATCAAAAATAGGGATGACATCCTGAAGAATAATGGGGCCTGCATCTACATTGGCAGTTACAAAATGCACCGTGCATCCAGCAAATTTTGCTCCATATTCAAGGGTTCGTTTTTGTGCATTCAATCCAGGGAAAGCAGGCAAAAGGGATGGATGAATATTGATAATGGGTTTGCCAAACGAGGTTATAAAATCTTTGGAAAGAATTGACATAAAACCAGCTAAAACAATAAGATCAATCGAATGCTTTTCCAATAAATCCAGCAAAGCTTTTTCGAAGTCATTGCGAGATGGAAAAGATTTGATGTTGAACACATGGGTGGGGATATTGTACCTTTTAGCGACCTGCAGGCCCATGGCATCCTCTTTATTGGACAAGACAAAAGGAATGGAGGCATCAAAAAAACCACTATTCCTTTTTTTTAGAATAGACTCAAGATTGCTCCCTCTGCCTGAAATAAAAATGGAGATGTTTTTCATAAGGTCTCCTTTTTTGTTTTACTATGGAAAGCATTCATCCATTTTGAAAATCCTGTCTCCATAGTGTGCTTTAGCTCATCCAACGCTATATGAGCATGGGGAAGAATAAGATGAAGGTCAGGGATTGTTTTGCCAAGAATTTGCAAAGGAATATCCTCAAGGATATTTTGAATGGAGTTTAACTTTTCTTCTTCAAAGGCTATTAAAAAGCGACCATGACTTTCGCTGAAGAAAAAATCCAAAGCAGTCATGGGAAGGGGTTCAGAGATTTTGATACCTGCTTTACTTTGAGCTGCTGCAGCAGTTAAGGTTTTGATCAAACCACCCTGATCAATGCTTTTTGCATATTGAAGATCTTGCTGATGAATAAGCTTTCGCAATCCTGCTTGAACCTTTTTTTCCCTGGAAAGGTCAATAGAGGGGAGTTTTTTGCCATCAAAGCGTTCATTTAAAGTTTCGCCAATAACGGCAATGTGGAGACCAACTTTTTCAATACAAGGGGAAGGAGGGGTAAAATGACCACAATGGCGACCTACCATACCCATTGCAGGAGTGGGAAAAATACTTTTTTCTTTGCCCTCATTGTAGAAGCTTACATTGCCTGAAACGACAGGGATTCCAAAAAAATCAAGCCAGTCTTTCATGCCCTCAATAGTTTGAGAGAATTCCCACAATATATGAGATTTTTGGGGATTACCAAAGTTGAGACAGTTGGTCAGGGCTACAGGTTCCATGCCTATAGCGCTTAGCCTTCGAGAAGCAAGTGAAAGCACTGCCATGGCTCCCTGATAGGGGTCAATTGCACACCAGGATCCCAGGCTGTTCAGTGTCAAGCCCAGATAAATATCACTATCCTTAAGGTGCAGGAGAGTTGCTCCAAAACCAGGCGGAATAATAGTTTGAGTGAGCAGGGTAGTATCATATTGCTCAAAAATCCAGTTCTTCAACCCCTGGTCAGGATCAGTGCAATATTCTCTCAGCCATGAAGTCCAGTCAGATGAATCAGGGAGATTGAGAGCCTTGATTTCAGGTATTAATGTTACATCTCTTTGAGGCGACTGATCGACAGAAGGAGCCTCCAGTAAATAATCAATAGGCAGGTTGCAAACTTGTTTGCCCTGGTAAAATATTTCAATGTGTTGGGTGTCAGTGATATGTCCTATTTCTGCATATTCAAGCTCCCACTTGTTGAGAATGGCTTTAATTTTTTCAGTATTTTCAGCTTTAGCCACTACCAGCATTCTCTCCTGAGATTCTGAAAGCATCATTTCAAAAGGAGTGATATCCGGTTCTCTCAAAGGTATATGATCCAGATGGAGTTCTATGCCTTTTTTGCCTTTGCCTGCCATTTCTACTGAAGAGCTCGTAAGCCCTGCAGCACCCATATCCTGAATTGCTTCCACCAGACCTTCTCTGGTGATTTCCAACACTGCTTCGATGAGTAATTTTTCAAGAAAAGGGTCTCCCACCTGCACACTACTTTTTCGTTTTTTTGCTTCTTCATCCAGCACGCCTGAGGCAAAGGATGCTCCATGTATGCCATCTCTACCTGTTTTAGCACCAATATAGATTACCTTTGCGCCAGCAGTTTTTGCGGCACTACTTTGCAAATCATCCAAAGATAAAACACCAGCGCACATGACATTAACCAAAGGGTTTTCTCCATAACAAGATTCAAAATGGGTTTCTCCTCCGGCATTGGGTACTCCTACACAGTTGCCATAAAAAGAAATACCCTCAACAACTCCATCCAAAAGAAATCGAGCTCGGTTTTGAGAGGGACTGTCAAATGAAAGTGAATCCAACACAGCAATGGGTCGAGCTCCCATGGTAAAAATATCCCTAATAATACCACCCACTCCCGTTGCAGCACCTTGAAAAGGTTCAACCGCAGAAGGATGGTTGTGGCTTTCCACTTTAAAAACCAGGCAGAGTTCATCTTTCAATCGGATGACTCCTGCATTTTCTCCTGGACCTTGCACCACATCTTTTGATGCAATAGGCAATCGTTTAAGAAATTGTTTGGAACTTCGATAACTGCAATGTTCACTCCACATAGCTGAAAAAAGACCCAGCTCGACCAAAAGTGGCTCTCTCCCAATTCGCTGAATTATTTCTTGATAGTCATTGTGTGATAAGTTGAGCTCTTTTAAAAGTAATTCATTCATGATCCTGACTCCCATGAGGCAAGCATCGATTGAAAAAAGCTCAATCCATCCGTACTGCCAAGCCAGGATGCAAAAGAACGCTCCGGATGAGGCATCATGCCCATTACATTTCCTTCCTTGTTGCATATCCCAGCAATATTTTTGATGGAACCATTAGGGTTATCTTTATATTTCAATACAATTTGGTGGTTTTTTTCAAGCTCTTCCAATAAAAGGTTGTCTGCATAATAGTTTCCGTCTTTGTGAGCGATGGAAAGAAGTATTTCTTGATGACGCTTGAAGGTGGAAGTAAAAACAGTGGTGTTGTTTTCTACGATTAAGGCAGAGGGTTTGGAGACAAACCGAGTGGTTTGGTTGCGAAGCAGTGTGCCTGGAAGAAGACCTGCCTCAATTAATACCTGAAAACCATTGCATATGCCCAGAATCCATCCTCCTCGAACAGCAAAATCAATAACAGCTTTCATAATGGGGGAACGGGAAGCAATAGCTCCAGGGCGTAGATAATCTCCATAAGAAAAGCCTCCGGGAAGAATAATGGCATCAACGGAAGGTAAATCAGCATCCTGATGCCATATGGTTGCTACATCTTGTCTCAAAGCTTTTGAAATAACATAAATTGCATCCAAATCACAGTTGGAACCCGGAAAAACTACTACGCCAAAGGTCATAAAGGTAAAGTTTCCAGCGTATAAGTCTCAGTCAGAGGATTGACCAATAACTCTTCGCACATTTTTTTGCATGCGTCCAGGGCTTCTTTTTCCTGAAGATTGGGAAGACTGATGCGAATTTGTTTTCCCATTCTTACCTCCTGCACTTGATGAAAACCCAAATTGTGCAATGCCTGATGAATCGTTTTTCCCTGAGGATCCAAAATATCCTGTTTAGGCAAAATTCTTATCATGATGTCAGTCATGACTCACCCCAATTCGTTGATATATGGTGTCAATATGTTTCAAATAAGCATGAGCATCAAATACTTTTTCCAGCTCCTCATTACTAAAAAGAGCTTTCAGCGATTCCATTTCTTTGAGCAGATCCAGCATGGGACGCTGTTCGCTGAAAGCTTTAAAAGCAGTTTGTTGTACCAGCGCATAAGCATCGTCGCGAGTATATCCTTTACTGATAAGCAAATGAAGCAAGCTTTGAGAAAAACAGGCGCCCCAGGTTAGCTGAATGTTTTGCAATAATTTTTCTTTGTTTACGGTTAGTCCTTCCATGATTTTAATGGTTATGCTCAGCATATAGTCTATAAGTATGGAGGCATCAGGAAGAATAATCCGCTCAGCACTGGAATGAGAAATATCTCTTTCATGCCAGAGGGCAACATTTTCAAAAGCTGTCAATGCATAGCCCCGCATTACTCTGGACATGCCACTGATTCGCTCGCAAAGGATAGGATTTCGTTTGTGAGGCATGGCGGAAGAACCTTTTTGACCTTTCCCAAAAGGCTCTTGAGCTTCCTGAACCTCGGTGCGTTGCAGGTGGCGTATTTCGGTGGCATATCTGTCCAGACAGCTTGCTATAAGGGCCAAAATAGAAAGATAATGCGCATGAACATCTCTGGAAACCACCTGTGTTGAAACTGGCGCTATGGTGAGTCCCAGTTTTTCCAGAACATAGGTTTCAATAAAAGGATCAGTGTTGGCATAATTTCCAACAGCTCCTGAAAGCTTTCCCATTTTAACTTCTTTTTGCACTTCTTTGAGTCGAGTTATATTTTGCAGGGTATCAGCATACCATGAAGCAAATTTCAAACCGAAAGAAGTTGGCTCTGCATGAACACCATGGGTTCGCCCCATGCATACATAATCTTTGCACTCCATGGCTCTTTTCTTTAAGACCTCAGCTAATTGATGCAATTTTTCCTCGATAAGTTGGCTGGAATCTTTCAGTTGCCATGCAAGACAAGTATCCAAAATGTCAGAAGAAGTTGCACCCATATGAAAATATTTGCCGCTGGGTCCTATATTTTCTGCAACATTGCTCACAAAAGCAACCACATCATGGTGAGTTTTGGCCTCGATCTCCAGAATTCTTTCGGGCTGGTAATCTGCAAATTGACGGATGTTTTCAAGATCCTGGTCAGGAATCATGCCCTTTTTATTCCATGCTTCGCATATCATAAGCTCAATTTGGAGCATTCGATCCCACTTTGCCCTGGAGGTCCAGATATCTTTCATAGGACTTTGAGCATAGCGATCAATCATCGTTCAATGGTCTCCTTTCTGTCAGGACCTGTTGAAATAATATTGATAGAAAGATTCAACTGATTTTCAAGTGTTTTGATGTATTGCTTTGCATGCAATGGAAGATCTTCAAAATGTCGACAATTTCGCGTGGAAGATTTCCAGCCAGGCAAAGTTTCATAAACAGGTTCCAAGCTTGCAAACTCATGAAGCGAACAGGGATAAGATTGCATCAAGACATTGTTCAGCTTGTACCCTGTGCAAATCTTGATTTGATCAAGGGTGTCAAGCACATCAAGCTTCATCAGCGCAAGACGATGAACCCCATTGATCATGATAGAATACTGTAGCGCAGGAAGATCAATCCAACCACATCTGCGAGGTCTTCCGGTGACTGTTCCAAACTCCTGACCCTGCTCAAGCATTATCCTGCCCTCTTCTGTATGGATTTCGGTTGGGAAAGGGCCTTCACCCACTCGGGTGGTATAGGCTTTGAAAACCCCGGTAACATTTCCTATGGCTCCAGGAGGAATACCCAGACCTGAGCAGGCTCCACCGACAATGGATGAACAGGAAGTTACAAAAGGATAAGTCCCAAAATCAATATCCAGGAGGGTCCCCTGAGCGCTTTCCAATAGAATGTTTTTGTCTTCTTCCATTGCTTTGTTTAGGATCAGGCTGGTATCAGCGATATAAGGTTCAAGTTGATGCGCAAAGTCAACATATTCCTGAATAAGAGATGAAAAATCCCACAAGGGATCAAAGTGATAATAATCTTTGAAAAAATGTGCTTTTTCTTCAAGGCGATCGCGAAGCAATGAGCTAAAAAAAGGAATATTTTGCATGTCTGCCAATCGGATGCCTTCTCGAGCTATTTTATCTGTATAGCAAGGTCCGATGCCTCGCTTGGTGGTGCCTATCTTGCTTTTTCTTGCTTTTTCTCTCAGCTCATCTGCAAGCAGGTGATAAGGCATGATAATATGAGCTTGTCGACTAAGGTAAAGCCTATCTCTGGTTTCAAGTCCTTCCTGATGGAGTTTTTCAATTTCTTCCAGCAGGATGGAAGGATGAATAACAGTTCCAGATCCTATAACGCCTTTTACATTGGGGTGCAACATTCCTGAAGGAACTAAACGAAAAATATGGGACTTACCCTGAGTTACAATCGTATGTCCTGCATTGTTGCCGCCATTATATCGAGCAACGATATCCATTTCCTGGGAAAGATGATGAACCAACTTGCCCTTCCCTTCATCTCCCCATTGCAAGCCCAACACACCTATTGTTTTCCTCATCCCGACTCCTCATTAAATCAGCCTTAACTATGGATTAGTATAACAAATGAGCGCTTTTTTTAAAGCTTAAATAATTTTAAAAATAGGAGTCAGGCTTGCATTAAATTATGGAATATGGATTTCTTCTGTGATTACTTTTACCTGATCGCCATTCTTTAGACCTGCAGCATTGGCCTCATCGGTATCGATATGAAAATCAGTCACAAAATCATGCCTCACTCGAATCACTACATTTTTAAAAATCATACCACGGGGACCATCAGTTGATACTGCCACAATCTGCCCATTAGTTACATTGTATTTTTTTGCATCAGCTTCATCGATATGAATATGTCTTGAGGCTATAATGACACCCTGATTAATCACAACACTACCCAAAGGCCCTTTCATGGTGATACCGGGCGATCCTTGAATCTGCCCTGATTCTCTGATGGGGGCCTGAATGCCCAGCTTGAATCCATCAGTCATGGATATTTCAATTTGAGTCTCGGGTCGAGTTGGCCCCAAAATACGCACATTAGGCAGTTCGCCTTTCGGTGTTTGCAGACTTACAGTTTCTTTAGCAGCAAACTGACCTTTTTGCGTTAAATCCTTGATAGGGGTCAGTGAATAATTTTCTCCAAAAAGTTTTGCCAAATCTTCTTTAGATAAGTGTAAGTGCCGATTGGAAATGCCCACGGGAACAAAAAAATTCATTATTCATCAATCTCCTTTTAAAATGATCTATGCATAGTCTGCAATTATGAACCATATATAAAAATTAAAAAGCATTAATCTTGAATAGATAGTATAGGACAACCACTGCAATCCAAACATAAGAGGAAGGGTGAATTTGTTGTTTACGGTTCTTATAATTTAATACAATGTCAAAAATACTGTATATAAAGATACCCAGGAGCAAGCTTTCAACAAAATTCATGGTAGTAACAGCAATGATTAGCATGGGTATTAATGTGAGATATTCCTGCAGGTGCTTGAATGACAATGTATTACCTGATGATTCCAGCAGATGAATTCCAAAAACAACCCAAATAAAAGCTATAAGAGAAGGGTTGGCAAAAAAGCCGGTAAATGGGATAAGCAGTATGGCAATCAAAATCCAAAGAGAAGTAAACAAGCCGGTAAAATTTGTCTTTCCTTTGGCAAAAAGCGACATAATGCTATGCTCGGTATAAGAAAAAAGGGCTGAGGCAGAAAAAATTCCTGCCAGACCTGTAAATGCATGCATACGATTAAAAGTGGCATCAGGTATATCTTTTCTGTCAAGATCAGGATGAGCCTTTTGGTAGGCTTGCTGGATATTCTGATGCATAAACACAGAATAAAAAACCATAAAGAAAAAGGTCATCAGACTGAAGCGAATTAATGGAAAATTTCGTATATTGCCAAGACGCCAAAAATTCCCCCATTGGCTTAAATTCATGCTACCGCTTTCACCAAAAAGATGTCCAAAAATCATTTGTATGATTTGAGGGCGATAAGGATGGGCTGCGGTAGTAAGGTCTCTAAAAGATGAGATTTGATTGCTTGAGACTGTCCAGGTCATGGGAAGGATAAAGCCCAGCAAAACTATAAAAAGCATGGACCAAAGGAAGGCTTGCTTTATGTTTCTTTTTTTCAGAATTAAATAACATGCCAACCCGAGAATAAATAGAATAAAAATTGGTGCGGTGAGATTTTCTGCCGAGAGAAGAAAATAAGAACCTTCAGCAAAAAAGTTGCTGCCAAAAGTTTTTTTAATGGGCTCAAGTACGGAAAGTCGTATGATGCCAGTTTGCAAAAGTCCAAAATAAATCATTTGCAATGAAAGGATCACGGGTAGATATTTAATTATGGGCTCAGGGATCCACTTAACCCACAAGTCTTTTTTAATAAAAAAACTTGTAATCACATAAGCAAAAATACCTATGAGAGTTGCAATGAAAAGATAGTGCAGGGAATGCCCAATATAATTTTTCCCAGTTACCACAAATAGAAAGGCATAAAAAAAATTGGGTAGCACCAGGTAGGGCATTTTGGTGATCCACCCACTAATACTGGTATATATGATAGTCGAGATACCTAAAAGTAGAACCAGGGCAGGAAAAACAAGATTTTGCACATTGGCATCATAAGCATGTTTTAACATTTCTGCTGTAAGCAGAATGATAAAAAATGCTGGTATAATGAGTTGCAGTGAAGCCAGAAAATCTTTCATCAAATGTCTTGAAGGGGGTTTTTTTTCTTCATTGACCTGTTCAAAAGATTTTGAAGGAGTTTTTTGGATCTTTTGAATTTTCTTTTTTGCTTTTTTCTTTGGCATAGCTTAGGACTCCTTTCTCAATGCATATCGTTCTGCCAATTGCTGGTATCGTTTGGCAGAATTTTCTATAGCAGCTATTTCTTCATTGCTTAGTTTTCGTACAATTTTAGCAGGAGTGCCCAATACCAGGGAGCCTGATTCAATTTCTTTTCCTTCAGTTACCACTGATCCAGCTCCTATAATACAATTCTTCCCAATAACACAACGATTGAGCAATATTGCTCCCATGCCCACTAATACGCAATCATGAACGGTTGCGGCATGAATAATAGCCTGATGGCCTACGGTAACATAATTCCCAACGATAGAAGGAACTTCTCTTTCCACATGAATCGTTGCATTATCTTGAATGTTGGTATATTTGCCTATGCGGATAGGCGCAAGGTCAGCCCTAAGCACAGCATTAGGCCAAATGCTTGCAAATGAATCAATAAAAACCTCTCCCATCAACTGACATCCGGGAAAAAGCCAGGATGATTCATGAATATTGGGGGCCAACTGATCAATAACTGTTATCATATATACCACCTTTGCTTCATGTATTAAATATATTACAGCAATATAATAATACAGCTCACATGAAAAATAAACACTATTGCTTTCAAGGTAATTAAAAAAAGGAAACATGGAAAGACATGGCAATTTTCATTGATAAAACCATCCAATCTGAGTATAATAGGATAAACCCTGCGGTGGAAGTGATCGTTCAGTAGTTTTGACCAACATTCTGTTGATCAAGGGAGAAGAGAAGTGTGGAGAGGCTCCTGAGGAAACGATGGAACCCGAAGCATTCTTCAACTCCCAAAGTGTGTTTATAAAGGCTCAAAAACCCTGCAACACACACCACTGTGGGGATTTTTAATGAAAGAACAATGAAAGGATCACGAATAAGTTGAAAAGGATAGGAATTGTAAAAAAAACCTTGACCAATAAAGCCTGGGTGCAGATTCTTGAGGATACCAATGTTGATGATATCGCCACTGAGTCTTCCTGTTCCTGCTCAACCTGTGCAGGTTGTCATACCCAAAAGGATCACTGTCTTGTCGATCTTGATCGTCCTGTAAACGAAGGTGACAAGGTAGAGCTTTATCTTGAAACTAATAAATTATATCTTACAGCTTTTATTGCCTTCATTCTTCCTGTTGTTGCTTTAATAGGAGGGCTCTGGCTCACAAGAGATATTGAAAATACTCTCTTTAAATGGGGAATGGTCGGATTATTCCTTGCAATTTCTTTCTTTATAGCATATATTTTTGACAAGAAAAATAAAGCAAAAGTTAAAATTACCAATGTTTGGAAAAAAGAGAAGGAAAAAGAAGAATGAATAGAGAAGTGTTGAACGGATTAATCGTTGGGCTGGCCATAGGTCTGTTTGCTTCAATATTACTGATACCTGAAGAATGGATGGCAATAAAACGAAAATTTGCAGGACAGATGCCTCTTTCTTCTCCCGAGGATTATGGGATAGGTTCTGCTGTTACAGTAGATGAAGAAGTGCATTAAAATCTGAATCTCTTTAAAGGAGATGGCATGGTGATGATGAAAAAGGTCTTTGCATGCATATCATTATTTTGCATTTTTTTTGCTTGCTGTCCAGATTTTTCTCAGGGAGCTTCTGTTGCAAGCCTGACATTTCAATCGGATCGTACAAGATACATAGTTGACAGTGAGTTTGAAGTAAAGCTTCATATTCAAAATGTTGAACGATTGTTTGGTTATTCAATTGAAATAAGCTTTAATCATCGATTCATGGATTTGATCAAAATTGAAGAGGGAGATTTTTTTTCTTCAAGAGATCTTGAAGTTGCTTTTCAACAAAAAGCTGATACTGGCAAAGGCACCATAAAGCTGGCCTCTGCAATATTGGGTCGTTCGCAATATGCCTCTGGCGAAGGGGCTTTGGTCAACTTAAAATTTAAAGCCAAACACGAGGGCAATGCTCAGATCATGTTTGATCAAGTTACACTCAAGGATGATCAGTTGCATGAAATTGATGCCACGACTGAGAATATTGAGTTAAGCTTTTTTTATGAACAAGAGTTGCCTATCTTGCAAGTAAGCCCAACATTGCTTGATTTTGGATCCATAGAATTCGGCACACAGCCGGAAAAAATATTATCCGTTACCAATGCAGGAGAAGGAGAGCTTAGGGGTGATGTCAGCTCAGCCAATCCATGGTTAAGAATTCGGCCTCAAAGTTTTCAGGGTGATACGGATTTTACCGTTGCCATTCTTTCCCATACTCTTCCTCCCAATGCAAGTTATAGTGGTGAAATAAGCATCAGAAGCAATGGAGGAAATGAAACTGTAAGGGTTACCTTTCATTCCACCAGGGATGAAAAAAGAGATCCTCCTTCTCTTTATATTTTAACTCCAGATGATAACATGCTGACTCGTCATGCACGATTGTTTATACTATGCGAAACAGATCCCGGGGCTTTTGCTTCCATTAATGATCAGCGAATTCATGTAGATGCCAAGGATGGAATTTTTTTCTTCAACACCACCCTCAGAGAAGGTGTCAATACTTATAATATAAGCGTATGGGATGCGTATGATAATCGCCGAACTGAAACCATTACAGTTACACTGCGTACGATTCCTCCAGAGCTTAATGTCTCTGAAGTGCCCATGTTTACACATGATGAAGAGATTCAAATCCAGGGGGACACGGATCCCGAAGCCAGCTTGTATTTTAACCGACAGCCGGTTCAGCTTGCAAGAGATGGAAGCTTTAGTGTTTCCTATACGGTCAGAGGAGAAGTTAATCAACTTGTATTTACTGCAGTAGACGATTTGGGCAACTCCAGGACGGTAGTCAGGGTATTCTTTTATCGCTCTGTTTACCCCAATGCTATAACTTTGGTCGTCGGAAATAATACAGGAAATTTCAATGGTAGAGATTTTCCGATTGATGCTCCTCCTATTTTGCTCGATGGCAGAGTAATGGTTCCCATCAGAATCATTGCAGAAATTTTTGGTGCTGAAATCGATTGGCGACCTCATACTAAAACAGTAATAATAACGCTTCGATATGAAGAGATACGGCTGAGCGTAGGTTCAACAGAGGCTGTTGTAAACGGGCGTCCAACACCTCTTGATGTTGCGCCTGTTATACACAATGGTCGTCTAATGGTTCCCATTCGCTTTATATCTGAAATTTTCAGATCAGTGGTGGAATGGGACCAGGAGCTTAGAAGGGTTACCATTCGTTTTTAAATGCCTGAAATAAAAAAAAAGATTAAACTATTAAAAGTATTTATCCCGGGGGTCATCCTTGGGAGCATGATAGATGCCTTTGGCTATGCGCTTTTTTTAATTCCCAACAAGCTCACCATGGGCGGCATTGTAGGAATTGCAATTATCATGCATCACTTATGGGGCTTGCCGGTTGGAGTACTTTATTTTATTCTCAACATTCCAATATTCATCTGGGCTTTTAAAAAGCTTGAAAAAAGTACGGTATATAGCACTTTTTTTTCCATAGCGATTAATTCAGCTTTTATCGATTTATTTTCATGGGCATTTCGTGAACCTGGAATGACCCAGGATCTATTGCTTGCTGCAATTTATGGTTCTGCTCTTTCAGGCCTGGGTATTGGTCTTACTTTTAGATCCAGGGCTTCATTGGGTGGCACAGATCTTTTGGCTCAAATTATTCATGAACGTACTCGTTTGCCTTTTGGGCAAATATTGATGATAGTGGATAGCGTAGTTGTAGTTTCAGCAGCTATTATCTTTCGTAATCCTGAGTTGGCATTGTTCCCGCTTCTTGGGTTGTTTATTCTGGGCAAAGTAATTGACCTGGTTCAGGAAGGTTTTTCCAGATCAAAGGCGGCTATTGTTGTTACAAGCAAAGAGCAGGAAATACGGAGATTTATTATTGATGAAATAGGTCGAGGGGTTACGCTTATTGAAGCTCGAGGAGGGTTTACTGATGCAGGCAAAAGTGTTCTGATTTGTGCTTTTGCTCAAAAGCAGGTAAGCTTTTTTAAAAATCATTTAAAAATGATTGACCCTAATGCTTTTATTATTATAGGCACCACTGATGAAGTGATTGGAGAAGGTTTTGAAAAAAGGTTTTGAGGCAAAAAACTCCAGCATATTGATAGCAAAGGATTTGGTAAAAACCTATCCTCCTTACCAAAAAGCAGTGAATCGTATCAGCTTTTCTGTAGAAAAAGGCGAGTTTGTTTTTATTGTTGGAAAATCAGGAGCAGGCAAAACTACGCTTTTTAGATTGTTGTCCAAACAGGAAGAAGCAGACAGCGGACAGATTTTTATCAATGGAAATGATATCACAAGGATTCCTCCCAAGCGTGGGTATTTGGTACGAAGGGAACTTGGAGTGGTCTATCAGGACTTTAAATTGATACATTATAAAACTGTTTACGAAAATATTTCATATGCTTTGGAAGTTCAAAGTGTACCTGACCGAAAAATACGCAAAAAGGTGGATGAAGTCCTCCAGGTAGTGGAATTGAGCCATAAGCGCAAAGCGCTTCCTTTAACGCTTTCAGGAGGAGAACAGCAAAGAGTTGCCATAGCTCGAGCCCTGGTGAATCGTCCACTAATATTATTTGCTGACGAACCCACTGGCAATTTGGACTGGGATACTTCATGGGAAATCCTGAAACTCTTTATGGCTATCAATTGCCAGGGAACCACTATAGTGATGGCTACACACAACGAAAAGCTTTTGCAACTGATGAAACTCAGAACTATTGTATTGGAGCAGGGAAAAAAAACTGATGAGATTTTTTATTGATTTACGACGATCCTTAAGAGAAGCGATGGTAGTTTTCCGGAGAAATGGTCTTGTAAGCCTTGGATGTATTGTTATTTCCACCGTGGCTCTATTTTCATTTTCAGTTATTTTGCTGATGGCGGTATATGTAAGGTTTGGAACTATTTCAATAGGAGATCGTCTCAATGTAACTGCTTTTTTGGAAGCTACCCTCACTCATGAAGAAGTCAATACTATTTTAGTTAGAATCAGGCATCTTCCCGAGACTAAAGATGCAGTATATGTTTCTCCCGAAGAAGCATTAAGAGAGCTAAAAAGCAAATTTCATGACCTCGAAATTGATGCAAGCCCCATTCCGCCTTCTGTTCGAATTACTCCAGGAGATACAGCTTATGTCCCCGTTCTTATTGCTCAATTGACAGAGCTTGAGGGGGTGTCGTCGGTTACAGATATCACTGAAGCAGCCAGCAATTTCTTTGGCATTGTGCAAATAGGAACTATTTTGGGCATTGCTTTGCTGCTTATATTTTTTGCCGGGTTTCTTTTTATAGTTTCAGCTTCTACAGGTATATCCATTTATTCTTTTCGAAGAGAAATTGAAATTATGCAATTGGTGGGAGCTTCCCGCACTTTTGTTCAAAATCCTTTTATCATCCTGGGCAGTTTATATGGTTTGATTGGAGCATTGCTTTCCTCATTATTTCTTATTCCTTCGTATCAACGGATTGACAATTTTTATCATGCATTTATTGCCTTTGACCCCATACCATTGGATGAGTACAATATTTTAAGCAGGATTATACTGCTTGCCTTGTTGGTTGGATTAGCCACAGGTTGGATTTCTGCAAAACAATCGGTAAGGCGGTATTTAAAGTGAGAAAAAAAATAATTCGGTCATTGGCGCTAATTGTGATAGCAGGGTTGTTTATTTTTTCTTTTACTCTTCCCGAAGTTTATTCTGAAGATATTATTCGTCAATATGACCGGCAGATCGAGCAGGCCAAACAACGACTCGAAAACTTGCAAGGAGTCATTGCTCAGTCCAGGAGAGACATCGAAAGATCTCGTGCAGAAAAAGATTTGCTTATTGAAGAATTGGATGAGCTGGAATGGGAAATAAGCCTGATAGGCAATGAATTAATGATGATTCAAGCTCAGGAAGAGCTTTTAACTTTGCAGTATACCAGATTATTGGAAGAGAGCAGGCAAATCCAGCTTTCCATTGATGAAAAAGAACAGCGATCCCACCAGCTCATTGTCACTTTGTACAAAAACTATATGTTCAACTATACTGCATTGCTTCTTTCTTCAAAATCCATTAATGAAATTATTGATAACAGTATATATCTGCAATATCTTTTTGAAGCAGATAAAAACTATTTTCGACTGCTAAGGGAAGAAAAAGAACAATATCGTGAAAATCAAATCCAGCAGGTTGAGCTCCATGAAGAGCTTTATCTCGCAAAATCCAAAGCCAGAGAAAAAGAAACTCGACTCAAGGAAATTGAACAGGAAAAAGGCCAGGAGCTCTTAAGACTTATTTATCAGGAACAAAGGCTTATTGCTGACATAGATTCTCGGGAGAGGGAATATGAGGAAAAGGAACGCAGGATCCGTGAAATTACTCAAAAAAGATCCGAAGAGCTCAGAAGAAGAGAAGTCTTTGACTCACCCATGGGGCCTGTGATTTGGCCTACTACAGGTCGCGTGGTTTCAGGGTTTGGCATGCGAAGGCATCCCATCTTTGGAACCAACCGCATGCATACTGGGATAGACATTGATGCTCCAGCAGGTACTCCAGTGGTCTCGGTAGCTGAGGGATACGTCATTTATGCTGGTTGGCTGGGAGGCTATGGTAATACCGTCATGGTACAGCACGACAACCAACATGCCACTCTCTATGCCCATTTGCGTTCCTACATTGTTCATGAAGATCAAAAAGTGGAACAAAGGGAGTTGATTGGCTACGTGGGCTCAACCGGCTGGTCCACTGGTCCTCACTTGCACTTTGAAGTTCGCGTCAACAATGAGCCTGTCAATCCTATGAACTATTTGCCGCGATAAAGGTTTTTTTATTGAAACTCATGAAATCCAAGGTATATTAAGCTTTATGAATGAAATAATTAATGAACCACAGGAAACAGAAAAGGACCAGGAAAAAAGTTTTCCTTTTCGCAATTATTTGTTTAAGGGTCTGATTGTAATTATTATTATTGCCTCTTTCGCAGGGGGATATATTTTTGCTTTATATCAAACTCGATTGTTAAACTTGCCTTTGAGCAGTTTTGTGCTCCAAACAGTCCAGAAAGAGTTTGTAGAACCTTACACCGATCAAATGCTGGCTCGAGGCATTGTTTTTGGTACTGGAGATCCCTTCAGTGCTTATATGACCAAAGAAGAATATCAATCTTTCGAAACTCAACTTTCTGAGCGCTATGTAGGTATAGGAGTTCTTATTTCAGACCAGCAGGGAAGACTTGTTATTATCAAGGTTTTTCCTGATTCACCTGCTGAAATGGGAGGCGTGAAACCCAATATGGAGATAAGGAAAGTTGACGACCATACGGTATATATGCAGGGGCTTGAAAATGCTGCCACCTTGATACGAGGCAGAGCAGGAACCCAGGTAAAACTTACGGTGCTTGAAGAAGAAGAAAAAAAAGAACTGGTGCTTACACGGGATTATGTAACTATTCCCACCATAGAGAGTCAATTGCATGAGGATGATATTGCCATTATTCGAATTTTATCTTTTAATTTTGGTACTGCCAAACAATTCAAAGACCATTTTAATAAAATGGTCCAGAAGGATCCCAAAGCTATTGTTTTGGATATGCGCGATAATAGCGGGGGAGTATTGGAAGAAACTATTGATATTGCAGAATTTTTTCTTCCTTCAAGAGCTGTTTTACTTCAATCCAAAGATCGAAGCGGCAAGATCAGAGAACTAAAAATTGGATCTTCCAGAGCCCGGGATATACCTCTTTTTTTATTGGTTAATCGACATTCTGCCTCGGCAGTTGAAGTATTAGCTGGAGCTGTTCAGGATCATCAAGCAGGATTGATTCTTGGCGAGCAGACTTTTGGCAAAGCTTCCATCCAGAAAATTTTCCATGTTCCCTTTGAAGGTTCTGCTGTAAAATTAACGGTTCAACGATATTTAACTCCATCAGGAAGAAATATTGATCGCAATGGTATAGTTCCTGATGTTGAAATAATGGATGTGCCCAGGTATTCTCCTGAAGGAGTGGATATGCCTCTTCAGGAAGCTCTGAACTTTATTCGAGAGCACAATTAAAAAACTTTTTAAATTTAACAACATTGAAGCTGGTTTTTCTTCCACATTTTGAGATAATGCAACATGGTCTTTGTGCATTAGTATAGATGGAGCTATATAGCAAAATTTTTCAGAGCGGGAGAGCTATGGTTCAAACTTATCTCATTGTTATATCAGGTCCCTCGGGAGTTGGAAAGGCTACATTAACCCACGAACTGTTAAATAGACGCAGCGATTTGGTGCTTTCTGTTTCAGCAACAACTCGAAACCCTCGACCTGGAGAAAAAAATGGACGAGACTATTGGTTTTTGAGCAAAGAAGAGTTTGAACAACGCATCAAAGAGAATTATTTTGTGGAGTGGGCTTTGGTGCATGGAAACTATTATGGAACTCCTGAGCCTCCCATCCGCCAACAATTAAAGCAAGGGAAAAATGTAATTTTAGAAATTGATGTTCAAGGCGGATGCAATGTAAAAAAAATTTTCAGAGACCAAAGTATTCTTTTTTTTATACTTCCTCCTGTTTTTGAAGAGCTTTTTAACAGGCTGAAAAAAAGGGGTTCAGAAACATTGGAAGAAATTGAGCATCGACTTCAAACTGCACATCTTGAATTGTTGCGTCAAGATGAGTATGATTATACCATTATTAATGATGATATAGAGCGAGCTGTATTTCAGTTAATGGATATATTGGATAGGAGGCTGTCAAATAGTCATGGAAAAAAAAGCGAGCATTGATACTTTGCTTCAGGAAGTTGAGCCTAACAAATATTTGCTGGCATTGCGTCTGATGGTGGAGAGTGTAAAGATTGCTACTGAAAGAGGTCAAACCATTCCCATAGGCAACTATTACACCAACCTTATACAAAGCGCAAAAAAAAGCCTGCACGAACAAAAAAATAAATCCAATTCATCATGAGTCAGGATGTTGTGCATAAACGATCGGCATTAGACTATCTCCCTCATCGTTGGCCTTTTTTGTTGATAGATTCCATAGAGCAATTGGAACCTCCGAGTATTGTTTGCAAGAAACTGGTTTCTTATGCAGAACCTGTTTTTCAGGGTCATTTTCCGGGGCTCCCCATTTTTCCTGGAGTAATGACAGTTGAAGCATCAGCTCAAGCTTCAGGCATATTGCTTCATCACATTGAAACTCCTGAAGTCATGAAAAATAAACTTGGGGTATTTGCAGGCATTGATAAAGTGCGATTTAAAAAAATGGTGATTCCAGGAGATATATTGACAATTCATAGTGAATATCTTTCTAAAAAAATGGGAGTATATTTTTTTAAAGTCGAAGTTAAAGCAGGCGAAGAGATGGTTATGAGTGGGAATATCCAGATAGTTCTGAGCCCCATGCCTGAAGATTGGAGTCCAGTGTGAGCCCTGTTGCATTAAAAGGAATAGGTTTTTATGCTCCAGAGAAAATTTTAACCAATGCTGATTTTGAAAAAATAGTCGATACCACAGATGAGTGGATTACAACACGCACAGGAATCAAGTCCCGTCATATTGCTCATCCAACCCAGGCTACTTCCGATCTGGCGCTGGAAGCTTCCAGAGAAGCCTTAAAGCAAGCCAATATTGACCCCAAAGATCTTGAGCTCATTGTGGTGGGAACCTCCTCATCAGATATGCTGTTTCCATCAGTAGCCTGCTTGTTGGCAGAAAAACTTGGAGCAGCCACGCCCATGGCTTTTGATGTGGCTGCGGGATGTTCAGGGTTTTTGTACAGCTTATCTGTTGCTGAGCAGTTTTTGAAGAGCGGTATGTATAAAAATGCCTTGGTGCTTGGCGCAGATATTATAACACGCTTTGCAGACTATTCGGACAGAGCAACCAGCGTACTATTTGGCGATGGAGCAGGTGCTTTTGTTTTAACCAATGAAGAACAAGGCGAAGAGTTTATTTTGGATCTTATTAGTGGTTGTGACCCTTATGGTACCGACAAGCTTTTATTGCCAGCAGGGGGATCGAAGTTGCCAGCAAGCCATGATACCGTGGAACAACGTCTTCATTTTATTGAAATGAATGGCAAAGAGGTATTCAGGTTTGCTGTAAAAATTAGTGAAACATTAATCAAAGAATTGCTTGAAAGAAATCACATTGAAATTGAGGATATTGACTGGTTTGCTTTCCATCAGGCAAATATCAGAATTATCGAAGGGGCAGCTGACCGCTTGAAATTAAGCAAAGAAAAAGTGATGATAAGCTTGGATGAATATGGAAATACTTCTTCAGCAACCGTGCCCATGACCATTTATGAATATTGGAGAAAAGGCAGATTAAAAAAAGGAGACCTGATGGTCATGATTGTTTTTGGCGCAGGTTTAACCTACTCTATAGCTTTAGTGAGGTGGCCTTTATGAACCTTGATTTTCAAGATAAAAGAGTGCTCATTACGGGTGCCCAGCGAGGAATTGGAAAAGAAATTGCACTTGGCTTTTCACAAAGCGGGGCCAAGGTGTTCATCAATTATCCTTTTGAGTCAGAAAAAGAAGTAGCCCGGGAGGTTGTGGATCAAATTAATACTAACGGTGGCAATGCTGTTGCCTTTCAGGCAGATGTGCGTCATCAGCAGGAAATTGATAAGATGATCGAAGAAATGATACGCTTGTGGGGTGGCATTGATATCCTTGTCAATAATGCGGGAATTACTCGAGACAAGTTGTTAATCAAAATGAGCGATGAAGACTGGCAGTCGGTGTTGGATATAAATTTGACAGGTACTTTTCGTTGTTCTCGAAGTGTATCCAAAGAAATGATGACCAGGCGTTATGGACGAATTATAAATATTTCATCTGTAATGGGTTTGCAGGGCAATGCGGGACAAGCCAATTATTCAGCCTCCAAAGGAGGAATTGTTGCTTTTACCAAAGCAATGGCAAAGGAATTTGGAGCTCGAAATATCACTGTCAATTGTGTTGCTCCTGGTTTTATTGGGACAGCTATGACCAGTGTTTTACCCGAAGCCGTGCGACAGAATTTTATACACCGCGTGTTGATAAAAAGAGAGGGGACTCCTCAGGATATCATGCATGCGGTATTATTTCTTGCCTCTGACCAGGCCAGTTACATCACAGGACAAGTAATTGTGGTGGACGGAGGGCTTACTTTATAAAACCTTTTTAAGGAGGAAACATGAACGAACAAGAAATTTTGGAAAAAGTAAAACCTGTAATTGCAGATAAATTGGGAATAGGTGAAGATGAAATAACTATGGAATCCCATTTTATCAATGATCTTGGTGCTGATTCTTTGGGCCTGGTTGATATTACTATGGCACTGGAAGAGGAATACAGCATGGAGATTCCAGATGAAGAAGCATCCAAACTGGTTACTGTAGGCGCCATGATTGAGTACATCAAAAATAACGCGAAATAGTAAAAAATTATGTTAAAAAGAGTAGCAATAACAGGATTAGGGCTTGTAACCCCTTTGGGCACAGGCAGAAAAAAGGTTATTCCCTTGTTGCTGGAAGGAGCATCAGGTATTGCTCCCATCACTTTATTTGATGCCTCCAGCTATGCTGTAAAAATTGCCGGAGAATGCAATGATTTTGATCCGAGGGACTATATTGCTCCAAAAGAAATTCCACGCATGGACAGATTTTGTCAGATGGGATTAGCTGCCTCACATATAGCATATGAGGATGCGGATTTTAAACAGAATGCCCCCAGAGATGAAAAATTGGGAGTTATTATAGGCACAGGAATTGGTGGAATCAAATCATTTTCTGATGAAATCATGCAATTGCATGAAAAAGGTCCTCAGAGAGTAAGTCCGTTTTTTATTACGCGTATGATTGGCAACATGGCATCAGCACAAACAGCTATTGCACTCAAAGCGAAAGGCTACACCTCTGATCCCTGTTCAGCCTGTGCTTCTGGTACCAATGCTATAGGAGAAGCATTCAAACGTATCCAAATGGGATATGAGGATGTTATACTTGCTGGCGGCGCTGAGGCTTCAGTGGTCCCGATTGCATTGGCTGGATTTTCTGTTATGAGAGCTCTTTCCAAAAGAAATGATGATCCCTGGAAAGTTTCATGTCCCTTTGATGCCAAACGTGATGGCTTTGTTATTGCTGAAGGGGCAGGCATTTTAGTACTGGAGGAATGGGAAAGGGCTGTAAATCGTTCAGCCAATATTTATGCAGAAATGGTAGGTTATGGAGCTTCCTGTGATGCTTTCCATATTACACTTCCTGAGCCTTCGGCGGATGGTCCTGCCCGATGCATGGAGAATGCAATAAAAGATGCTGGAATTGAGTGTGATGAAATCGATTGCATCAATGCTCATGGCACTTCCACCAAAGCTAATGATGCCACAGAAACTCTGGCTATAAAAAAAGTTTTTGGCGAACATGCAGGCAATATATCTATTCATTCCACAAAATCCATGATAGGTCATCTTTTGGGAGCTGCAGGAGGGGTGGAGGCCGCAGTCCTGGCTTGCGCCATCCAAAGTGGAGATATTCATCCCACAATTAATTTAACAGATCCTGACCCTGATTGTGACCTGGACTATACTCCCTTAAAAATGAAACATCGAACCATTCGCTATGGATTGTCCAATTCTTTTGGGTTTGGTGGTCACAATTATTCTTTAATTATGAAGAGAGTCCCATGATTTCATTTAAGAAAAATAATACTCCAAAAATTGTCAAACCAGGTCCAAATCTCGAGGCTGAAGCTCGAGATTGGACCAAGTGTCCTGGTTGCAGAGCATTGCTTTACAACAAGCATTTAAGTGAAAATTATCAAATTTGCCCAAAATGCAATCATCATTTTCGGCTCAACTCCAGAGAATGGCTTCGTCTTTTATCGGATGAAGGTAGTTTTTGCCCATTATTTGAGGAGTTCGAAGCCGAAGATATTCTTGAATTTACTGACAATGAAACCTATGTTGAACGCATCAAAAAGGCGTGCAAAAAAACCAATGCCAACGAAGCTATTCAAACAGGAACTTGTACCATAGAAGGTCATAAAATAGCGATAGGCGTCATGAATTTTCATTTTATTGGAGGAAGCATGGGAGTGGTAGTAGGGGAAAAAATTGTCAGGCTAACAACCCTGGCAACAGAACAAAAACTGCCCTTACTCATTCTTTCAGCATCTGGAGGAGCTCGCATGCAGGAAGGTATGTTTTCTTTGCTTCAAATGGCAAGAACAGCTGGAGCCATTGGAAGGTTTCAAAAGGAAAATGGACTGTACCTTTCACTATTGACGCATCCAACCACGGGAGGAGTTAGCGCAAGTTATGCTTTTCTTGGTGATGTTATCATTGCTGAACCACAAGCTTTAATAGGTTTTGCAGGTGCTCGAGTAATTGAGCAGACAACGCGTCAAAAACTTCCTCCTCGTTTCCAAACTGCAGAATTTTTAGTAGAGCATGGTCAGATTGATAAAATTGTTGAGCGAAAAGTGATGAAAAAAGTAATTGCAAGAATACTATCTTTCTATCAAGAGGGCTGGAGTAGCCATGGAGTCAAAAAAAATGAGTAATTTGCTTTCCTTTGAAAAACCAGTAGCTCAAATTCAGCGTAGAATAGAAGACCTTGAAAAAGAAAGTCAGGAAAAAAATATAGATCTCAGCGTTTCCATTGAGCAACTTAGAACAGAGCTTAAGCTGGAATTACAGCAAATTTTTTCTCAACTTTCCCGATGGGAAAAGGTAATGGTAGCCAGACATCCTGAGAGACCAAAACTGATAGATTACATTAAAGTGCTGATACCCGATTACCTTTATTTTTGTGGCGATCGATTGTTCAGAGATGATCCAGCTATTTTTGGTGCCATGGGTCATATAAATGATAATCAGTTAATCATGGTCATTGGGCATTACAAAGGAAAAAATACTCGCGATAATATTCAGTGCAATTTTGGCATGGCCAATCCCGAGGGATACCGTAAAGCTCTAAGATTGATGAGGCTGGCTGAAAAATTCAGAGCACCTATTGTTACCTTGATTGATACTCCAGGGGCTTATCCTGGAATAGAAGCTGAAGAACATGGTCAGTCCGAAGCAATAGCAATGAATCTCAGAGAAATGTTTCAGCTAAAAGTGCCTATTCTATCCATTGTGACAGGCGAAGGCGGATCAGGTGGAGCATTGGGTATAGGCGTTGGAGACAAAATCATGATGATGGAGCATGCTATTTATTCTGTTATATCTCCCGAGGGCTGTGCCTCCATCCTTTGGAGAGATGCATCCAAAGCTTCTGAAGTGGCAGAAAAACTAAAATTAACTGCCCAGGATATCATGAAGTTCAAACTTATTGATGAGATAATAAACGAACCTGTAGGCGGGGCTCATCGCAACCATCGCGAAGCGACTGATTCGGTAAAAAAATGTATCCTCCAATGGTTGAACCAAAGCGAAAAAATCTCCTGGAATCAAGATCTTCTGGATCAACGATATGAAAAATATATTCGACTGGCCAGCTTTGATCATGTGAAAAATTTAATGAAAGATATCAGATCGTCTGAGGAAAATCTCTAAGCATGCCTTTGTATTTTTTTTCTTTTTTTTATGCTTTGCTTGCCATGGCATTGTTGGTTCCTTTGGCGATCAAGTGGGGCTTTCGGTTTGGCATTGTGGACCAGGCTCCCTGCAAAGAAGGCAAAGACCTTGCAGAACAACGAAGCAAGATTCATTGCAAAACTACTCCGAGGAGTGGTGGAATAGCAGTATTTCTTAGTTTTTGGATTGCAGTTTTTTTAACTCTTGGTTTTAATTTGGCTTTAATAGGAATTTTTTTAGGTTCTTTAGTAATTTTTGCTGTTATGCTCATTGATGATCGAAGCAATCTCAAGCCAGGAGTCAAGTTGCTTGCCCAGATAGTTGCTGCAAGCATCCCCATTTTTTTTGGAATCCGTGTCTATTTTCTAAGCAATATTTTTACAGGTACCTATATTGCTATAGGTTGGTGGGGCATACCCTTTACTATTTTATGGGCTGTTGGCTTTATGAATGCTCTCAACCTCATTGATGGCATGGATGGTCTTGCTTCAGGCATTGCAGGAATAGCCAGCCTTGGGATTGTTTTTCTGTCTATTTCACGTTCATTGCCAATAGCTGCAATTTTTGGAATGGCTTTGGTAGGCATATGTCTTGTTTTTTTAAAATATAACTTTCATCCTGCAAAAATTTTTTTAGGAGACAGCGGGGCTAATGTATTAGGCTATTTGATTGCCATGATTTCCATTTGGAGTGGACTTAAAACGACTACCAGTGTCATTTTGATTGCATCATTTCTTGCGCTTGGGGTACCAATTTTTGATATTTTCTTTTCAATCTTTGTGCGAATGAAAAAGAAAAAGAAAATCTACGAAGCTGATCTGGAGAATATTCACTATCAATTACACCGAAAGGGATGGGGTCAGCGAAGAATAGCCTTTCTATTCTATACAATAACTATTTTATTATGCACTGTCCCATGGTTGATGCTGACAAGATGAATAAGCCATTAATATATTTTACTTTCGGCACAAGACCTGAAGCTATCAAGATGGCTCCGGTTGTAAAAACTTTCTTGAATGATGCCCAATTTCACACCAAAATTGTTATCACTGCCCAGCATAGAGAAATGCTTGACCAGGTAATGGACATTTTTGATATTCCTTCTCATTTTGATTTTAATATTATGGCTCCCAGACAAACTTTAAATTTTATTACTACAGAAGTAATGAACAAATTTTCTGCATTGCTCGCTCAGGAAAAACCTTCGTTGGTTTTGGTGCATGGAGATACTACCACAGCCTTTGCAAGCACATTGGCTTCATTTTATTATCAAGTTCCAGTAGCCCATGTGGAAGCAGGGCTCAGGTCGCATGATTTGGAAAACCCTTTTCCAGAAGAAATGAACAGGAAGCTTGCAGATGCTTTGTGCTCTCATCATTTTTGTCCCACAACTATAGCTCGAGAAAACTTGATTAAAGAGGGAATAAATCCTTCCAATAGCTTTATTACAGGAAATACTATTGTGGATGCCTTGCTCATGATTGTGGAACAAATAACATCGGAGGAAGAAAAGAAGGTTTTCCCCCAATGGGATCCAGGAAAAAAAACTATTTTAATGACCATGCATCGGAGAGAATCATGGGGAGAACAGATGAAAAATGTAGCTCATGCAGTGAGCGATGTTCTACAAAATCGTCAAGATGTTCAACTGCTGTTTCCAATGCATCGAAACCCTGCTGTAAGAGAAATCATAGAGCCCATTTTTAGCGATCATCCCCAGGTTTTTTTGACAGACCCCATGGATTATAGACAATTTGTGATTGCAATGAAGCTTTCATATCTAATCATATCGGACTCGGGAGGCATTCAGGAAGAGGCCCCCAGTTTGAACAAACCAGTATTGCTTACTCGTAAAGTTACGGAGCGCCCGGAAGGATTAAACTCAGGAGTGGTTAAACTCGTTGGCACCGAATATCATAAGGTACATGAAGAGTTGTTAAAATTGATTGATCATGAGGAAAATTATCGTCAAATGGTCTGCAAAAGAAATCCTTTTGGTGACGGCAAAGCATCAAAGCGCATTCATCAATATGTTCGACATATACTGGGACTTGATCAAGGTATTTGGGAAAAAGAAAGAGAAGCATTTAACGGATGAAAAAATATATTATTCAAGGTGGACATCCTCTTAAAGGCAACATATCGGTTTCCGGATCAAAAAATGCTACCATGCCTATATTATCTGCGACATTACTGATTGATGGGATAACTCGTCTTACCAATGTTCCTGATCTTGGGGACATTGATATTTTTTTCGAGCTGATGAAAAGAGCTGGGGCTATTATAACGCCTTACGAAAAGAATGCTTTTGAAATTGATACTCGAAACA
This sequence comes from Caldisericota bacterium, assembly GCA_003566815.1. GTDB lineage: Bacteria > Caldisericota > Caldisericia > UBA6126 > UBA6126 > T3SED10-260. The sequence continues at coordinate 4,646 of PXBT01000087.1, read as the reverse complement.
TCCATACAGGTGATGTTGATGATTCAGGTTTGGAAAAAATACGGGGCTCTCAAACTCTTCTTGGAGCTCTATTGGCAAGAATAGGCAAAGTAACTCTGCCTTCTCTTGGAGGTTGTCAGATTGGCGCTCGTCCCATTGATATACATCTGAACGGACTCAAACAACTGGGAGCCGAATCCTCTATCATAAAAGGGGCAGTACATTTGGAGGCCCAAAAGATTAATGCTTCTCACATTTATCTTGACTATCCCAGTTTTGGAGCAACGGCTAATTTGATCCTTGCTTCTTGCACTGCCCAGGGAAACACCATTATTGAAAATGCAGCGCAAGAGCCCGAAATCGCTGATTTAGTCAACTTTCTTAACAAATCAGGGGCCAAAATTTATGGCATTGGATCCAAAACACTTCGCATTACAGGGGTGGAGCGACTTAGGCCTGTAACTCACCGTATCATGCCTGACAGGATTCAGGCGTCCACTTATATGATAGCCTCAGCCATTACTCAGGGAGATCTGACGATAGAAAATATCAGCGCAAATGATTTTTCGTCTGTAATTTTCAAGCTCAGAGAAACAGGTGCGGAAGTTCAGATTATGAATATGGATAAAATCAGGGTTAGCATGCGTCAACGACCTATGGGTTTCAAGATTAAAACAATGCCCTTCCCAGGCTTTCCTACGGATGTGCAATCGCCTATGTTGGCCCTTGCCAGTTTGGCGGATGGAATGAGTGTTATCATGGAATCAGTTTTTGAAAACCGATTTCAAGTGGCCCAGGAGCTTAATCGCATGGGAGCTAAAATTGTTTATAATGAAAGAATGGCCACAGTCATAGGTGTGGAAAATTTATATGGAGCAGTAGTTCAAGTTCAAAATTTAAGAGCTGGGGCCTCTTTGGTTTTAGCAGCTTTGGCTGCCCAGGGAGAAAGTGAAATTTTAGGCATAGAAGCTATTGAAAGAGGCTACGATAATCTTGACAAGCAATTAGCCCAATGTGGGGCAGAAATTACAAGGATGGAGGATTAAAGTGACCATCATTGATAAAGAAGGAAGACTTTTTTCAAAAATTAATTTGTTGGATGCTATGATTATTCTTGTGCTTGTTTTAGTTCTTTCCTGGGTGGGGGTGCGTGTAGTCAATAGATATGCCCAGGTCAAAGAATATGATCAATATCTCATCCAGGTGAGAGCTCCCAATTTGGATGAAACCATAGCAAAATCCATTCATAAAGGAGACATCATTTCTACTCCTACAGGGGCTTATTTTGCCCAAATTATCACAGAGCCGGAAATAAGTCCAACCCAGGTTTTTGTAACAACTCCCGAAGGAAAGCTCATACCCAGAACCCAACCCAAATTGAAGGATGTTGTTTTTACTATGCAGGCGCGTGTTCCCAAAGGGAGCTTTACTATTCGATATGGTAATCAGACACTAAAAGTAGGAGCTACAGGTTTCATTGAAACTGCAAGACAAAAATATACCATCCTGGTGCTTTCCATAGATCCCTTAATAGAAGAAGTAGCAGAAGAAGAATCTCCACTTGAGCAGGAAATGGAAGCGGAATCTCAAGATTGAGTTGTTCCTGAATGGACTTTAAAGCTTTATTTCGTAATGTAGGCATCGTTACGATTGGAGTGATGTTAAGTCGAATCCTTGGGTTCGGCAGAGAAATGGTCATTGCCAATCGTTTTGGAGCATCAGCAGCCAAGGATGCTTTCGATATTGGATCTTATCTGCCCATCACATTTTCCACTCTGTTGGTGGCAGGAGTTTTTAGTGCAGTATTTATCCCGTTATTTACCAAATATATTTACAACAACAAAAAAGACCAACTGCAAGAAATAATTTCCATTCTCATCAACCAGTTTACCTTGTTAATGATCGTTGTTCTGGTTGTATTTTATATATTTGCACCTGCTTTGATAAGGATTCAAGCACCTTTTTTTGATGCTTACCGTTTTGATAAAGCTGTGATGGTTTTCAGGACTTCTCTGCCTTCCATTTTCTTTTTGGGTATTGCTGCCATGGCAACAGGAGTGCTGAATTCCATGAAAATGTTTGGAGTTCCCACGTTGGGTGGCATATTATTCAATGCGCTTACCATGACTTTTATTTTCTTTTTTGCTCCCACCATGGGTATTAAAAGTGCTGCATTGGCATTAGTTATAGGTTCTGCAGGTCAACTTTTTATTCAATACATCTGGATCATCAAGCATCGATTGGGCTATAAATTTACATTCAAATTATATCATCCCTCCATTTCAGAAGTTTATGTGTTGATTCTTCCAGTAGTCCTGGGCTCAGGCATCAACTATTTAGCTCCCTTTATTGAGCGTTTTTTTGGATCCTCTTTGCCTGAAGGCATGATATCTTCATTAACTTATTCCTTCAAAGTTTCTCAATTTCCTATAGGAATTTTTGCTCTTGCTGTTTCTTCGGTGGTGTTTCCTCTGTTGTCAGAAAATGTAATTTGCGCGGATCGAAAAGCTTTGGAAAAAAACTTAAGATGGGCAGTACAGTTTGTCCTTTTTATTATAGTTCCTGCTACTTTTGCTTTGATTGCAATACCTTTCCCTATTGTTCGGTTGCTCTTTGAGCGAGGAGAATTTACTCCTGAAGCAACCGTGATGACAACCAATGCTTTGAGGATTTATGCTTTAGCCTTGATACCCTGGTCTATAACCGCTGTCCTGGTGAGGACTTTTTATTCGAATCGCGATACTCGAACGCCAGTTTTCGTCGCTCTTGTGACTATTGTTGTGCTCTTTGTCGTGGATATATTTTTGGTTAGAGCCTATCAATACCAGGGTCTTGCTGCGGGATCAGTGATAGCGGCTTATGTAAATGTTATCATCCTTTGGGTTATCATACGCAATCGATACCAATGCATTCGATTATCCTCTCTGGCAAGGACTTTTTTCAGCACAGTCCTTGCTTCTCTGATTATGTGTGCTTTATTGATTGTATCTTGCTCTTATTTGGAAAAAACTTTAAACTTATCTTTGGTTGTAAACCAAATATTGCAGGTGGGGTTATTGATGATGTTGGGTTTGCTTACTTATGGATGCATAATTTGGATCCTGGATCGCAAAGAACTTAGGGAAGTGATGGGTCGATGAGTAAAAAACAAAAGTCATTCAAAGTGATCCGATGGATTTTATATATTGTTTTGGCACTGGTTTTGACTATTACTATTGCTTCAGGGTGGTACATTTGGAGATTAATCACGCAGATAGCTCCAGAACAAAGCCCTGAAATAAAAGCTATACGACAGGATTTTCAAATTGACTGGGCAGGAAGAATGAATGTTCTTATATTGGGGTGCGATGAGCGAGACAATGTATATCTGGGCACTCGAAGTGATACTGTTATCCTTGCAAATATTGATTTAAAGGAAAAAATAGTCCGTTTGATGTCAATACCTCGGGATACACGGGTCTATGTTCCTGATTATGGAGTATGGGATAAAATGAACTCCACTATTAATCCCAACTATTTTCGAGATGGGGGGGTTCCTCTTACTCTGCGAACAGCAGAACATTTGCTCCAGGTGCCTATAAGGCTTTATGTGGTGCTGGATTTTATTTCTTTTCAGGAAATTGTGGACACTATTGGATGCGTAATGATTGATGTCGAGAGAGATATGTTTTACTATGATCCAACGGATGGAACATTAATTAACCTTAAAAAAGGTTACCAATGCCTTGACGGGGATAAAGCTTTGCAATATGTCCGATTTCGAGACTTTCAGGGCGACTATTCTCGAGATCCTCAAGGAAGAATACATGGCAGAGTAACTCGTCAGACAAATCTTATTCGCGCTTTGGCAAAGGAAGCCTCGAAAGTTCGCAATGTGATGAAGATCAACAACATCATCCATACATTGGTCAATAGAGTCGAAACCAATATTGATGCTTCTGAGTTGTTAAAGATTGCTATTACCTTCAGAGACATGGATATTGACAAGCAAATCAAAGTCTTGCCTTTCCCTGGTGAGATAGCCTGGATTAATGGTATTTCCTATATCGTCACCCAGGAAGACGAACTCGAGAAAATAATCCAAACTGAGCTCCAGGAATCAGATCAAATTGTGGAAGAAGAGGAAGCTGAAGAATGAATTTAGATCCCATTATTCAAAACTCTTTGCCTCTTAAGATTCACCAATTCATTTGCGCCAGGTTTGCAGTCATAGTCAAAAATAGTTTCTTTGCGCAGTTATTTTCATCGCTACTTAATGTTGGTCGCAATGTAGTCAACCAGAGCAGGGCAATAAAGTGGTTTTTAAATCCTTCGTCCACGCTGGACGAGTTTTTTGCTGACAGCTTATTAATGAAGTCATTAAAAAATATGAGTTTTTCTTTTTTTTCCTGGTTTTATTCAATGGTCATTCTTTTTTTTAAAGATGGATTATTTTATAACTTTGCCAAAGGTTTAAGGGAAGATTGGAGCTCGAAAAGCATTCGAGTGCCAGCCTGGATATTATTTGGTTTTGTAAGTTTTTATGCCAGCCTTGAACTTTTGTGGGGAAGAGGGTTTTCGAGAGAGCAAATGCTTTATATTTTCATCACCCTTGCATTGCTTTGGGTTTTGAGTATGGTATCGATTCCTTCCTGGTGGTTTACAAGACATAGTCGATGGGTTCGTTT
>PXBT01000130.1 GCA_003566815.1 Caldisericota bacterium | reverse complement strand
CATGAGTCAGCATTTTGGGTTGCTGCTCACAAACATAATCCTGAAGAAGGAACCCATCATTTTCTGCTCGAAAACCCAAACCTCTTTGCATATAATGCAACAGCAAATCTCCAATCTGTGCAGCCATATTTAATGCTTCACAATAATTGTAGCGCTGGTAGAAAAATAGTAAAAAAAGACCAGCATCTACATTAAACCTGGAATCAAAAAAATCATCCTTTATATCATATAAAGATCTCAGCCAGGGAGAAATCGTGCCTGTATTCCAATATCCATGATCATTTCGGTGATTTTTTAAGGCTATATAGTTGTTGACAACAAAATTATAAAAAAAGCGTTCATAAGGGGAAAAATAATATTCAAGGATACTGCGTGAGGCAAAATTGGAATAATCCCAATAGTAAGTATTATTTTTTTCACCCTTAAAGCCTGTTCCTTGCGTTCTATAAAGAAATCCGTCTCTAAAAAATCGTTTTGTTTTTGAAAGATCAGTGGTTTGCAGGACTCTCCTGGTTCGAGCTGAAGCAATATTTATCAGCCCCGCATCTGAGTATAGTATCCAATCATCCATCATTGCCCCTGGGTAAACAAGACTTCGAGTATAAGTAACAGGCACATCATTTTCTGTTTCAACCCAAAAGCTTGAAGGTATGTCTATTCTTTCATTCATGCCGTATTCCAGTGGCTTATACTGGAATACAGAGCTTTTTAGCCAGGTTTGAATAGTTCGACCTTCATTTTTACTTCTAAAATACATCATTTCTCCACGAAATACTGGCTTCTCCAGCTCTTTTACTTCATATTGCAAATCTGGAAGAGAATAATTATCATGAGGATAAGCAAAAACAAAAGTCTGCCATTGATTCCATGATCGATGATTGGAACTTAGCCATGAAATGCCATATTCAATAGGCACGATGTCCTGAGAGTTGTGGCTAAAACTCAAAAAGACAAAAATATCTTGTTGCCCAATCCAGCGAAAACAAAGATTTAGGTACAAATCGTGATATTTTTCATGATACAATGCCAGCGAATAATCAAAATCAACAGCCAAAGGATACCACTCCACCTTTTCATTGAGCAATTCTTTATAGTGCCAGTCTTCTCCCAAAGCAAGCTCTATCCATTTAAACTCCTTTTCATTTTTTTGATAAGAAAATAACAAATGATTATCAACAAAAAATAATTCATGCTCAGGAATTCTCCACTCCTGATGAAAACCTGGCGGAGATAAAGAAAATATAGGAAAAGAAACCAAAAGAATAAGGCTTATAAAAAACGCAATAACCTTTTTTACACTCAAGCTAACTATATATTTCATCATTCTATTTATTGACACTATCATATTCATGCAATGATTATTATACTTTATAACATTATTAAATGAATGAAGGAGTCAATTTAGCTTAAATGCAAGGTTTAATTTCATTGGATTTTTATGAACAGGAATTGAGGCCCTTGCTATGTAACTATCTCAGCAAAAAAGATATTTATGATATAGATCGATCCTTTGAATATGCTAAAGGATTGCACCAGGGGCAATTCAGAAAATCAGGTGAACCCTACATTATCCATCCACTTCATGTAGCAAAAATTCTGGCAGAACACCATGCAGATAAAAACATTATTATTGCCGCCATGCTGCATGACAGCATCGAAGATACCAGCGCCAGTGAAGAATCTATCAGCGAACAGTTTGGTGAAGATATTTCAAGCCTGGTCAGCCAGGTAACCAAACTCCAACGCTTTCACTTTTCATCTGAAGAAGAGGGTCAAGTTGAGAATCTAAGAAAATTATTGTTGTCCATGGCTTCCGACACTCGAGTAGTATTGATTAAAATTGCAGATCGCCTGCATAATATGCGTACGCTCGATGCACTTTCCAAACCAAGGCAAATTAAAATTGCCAGGGAAACCTCTGAAATCTATGTTCCCCTGGTACATCGACTGGGGATGTACGCCTTTAAATGGGAGCTTGAAGATTTGGCTTTCAAATACCTTGAGCCTTATCGATATCGTGATATTAAGCATGCAGTTTCAAAAACACGAAATTTTCGAGAAAACTATGTCAAGCATGTAATGGAGGAGTTAAACAAGGTATTAATCAAGCATGGCCTAAAATGCAAAGTGGAAGGTCGCCCCAAAAACCTTTTTTCTATCCACAAAAAAATGACAAGAGAAAACAAATCTTTTGATGAAATCTATGATATGTTTGCCACCCGAGTATTAGCTCAAACCACTTCAGAATGCTATGAAGTCCTGGGTATTATCCATAATCATTGGCGTCCGGTGCCTGGTCGCATCAAAGACTACATTGCCACACCAAAATCCAATGGATATAGGTCGCTACATACCACTGTTTTTGGCCCTATGGAGGAATTGGTTGAAATCCAAATTCGAACTTTCCGGATGCATCAAAACAACGAAGTGGGCATAGCCAGCAACTGGAGCTACAAAGATGGAGGCCATGATAGAGACAAAGATTTTGATGAAAAAGTAGCTTGGCTTAGACAGTTGTTTGATTGGCAAAGCGAGCTAGGTACAGCCAAAGAATTTGTAAGCTCGGTAAAATTTGATTTGTTTAATGATGAAATTTTTGTTTTTTCTCTCAAGGGAAAGGTTGTTGATCTTCCTTCCGAGGCTACTCCTGTAGATTTTGCATATCGTATTCACTCCGATATTGGCAATAGCTGTGTTGGAGCCAAAGTTAATGGAAGGATAGTCACACTGGATTCCAAGTTGGAAACAGGTGACCGGGTTCAAATACTAACTTCAAAAAATTCCAAAGGACCCTCTCAAGACTGGATTAAATTTGTGCGATCTCCATCCACGCGAGCAAAAATTAGAAGCTGGTTCAGAAAACAAAACCAGGAACTGGAAGAGTTTGTTCCTCAAAAAGAAAAAAAAGAAGAACCAGAAGCCATAATTAAAAAAAAGATTCCTCAAAAAAAACTTAAAAAAAGAACAAATATAGCTACTGAAGCAAAATATTTTATCGAAGTTGAAGGGGACTTGAATCTTCCCATCCTTTTTCCTCGATGTTGCAATCCGGTTCCCAGTGATGATATTACGGGTTATATATCAAGGGGAAGAGGCATAGTTATACACCGAATAGATTGCCCCAACATCAAAACACTCTCAAAAGAACCCGATCGATTAGTAAAAGCAAGATGGACCAGTGTGGAAAATATTTCATTTGTTGCTGGTCTCTACATTAAAGTCAAAGATGAGCCAGGCACTCTGGCAAGAATTTCTAATGCTATTTCATCTGAAAATATCAATGTGGCAGACCTTCGAGCTACCATCTCCAAAAAAGAATCAGCAAAGATCATTGCCAAGGTCCATGTAAAAAATATTCATGAGCTCAATCGATTGATTCATAATCTTCAACAAATAGACTGTGTTGAAAAAGTCAGGAGAATGTAGGGTGAGAATTGTAATACAAAGAATACTTTCTGGATCCATCAAAGTCGAAGAAAAAACAATCGCCCAAACCCAAAAAAGCCTGGCTGTTTTTGTAGGCATAGAAAAAGATGATGAAGAAAAAGATTTGAAACTGATAGCAAAAAAAATCGATGGTTTAAGAGTTTTTGAAGATGATGCCGGAAAGATGAGCTTATCACTGGAACCCGAGTTACCTCTATTGCTTATACCTCAGTTTACCTTGTTGGGAAGCCTGAATAAAGGATTCCGACCTGATTTTACCAAAGCTGAAGCACCTTCAACAGCTAAAGCAATGTATGAGCAATTGCTCGATGTCCTCAAAAATGAATACAAAAGAAAAATTGAAACTGGATGGTTTGCTGCAGACATGAAAGTTTCACTCGAGATAGATGGTCCCGTTACTTTAATCTTTGACACAAGAGGTGTTTTATGAAAATTATCACCCTGCCTTGCGGTCCTTTGTCCACCAATACCTACATTATTCACCATCAAAAAAAGGCAATGGTTGTTGACCCTGCTGATTTTAATATCGTTTGGACAAGCTTGAAGAATCATGAATTGGAGCTATCCGGAGTTTTACTCACTCATGGCCATTTTGATCATATCCTTGCTCTACCCGAGCTACGAAAGCATATGCCCGATTTACCTATTCACATTCACCCAGGAGATGAACATTTGCTTTTTGATGCCCAGGATAATGGATCCATAGCATTTATTGGAGCATGTCAACTTTCAGAAAATGAAAAAGTAAGCCACTACGACACCTTGTTGTCAACCCCAATAGGTGATATCACTGTGATATCAGTACCAGGGCATTCACCGGGTTCAGTCGTCCTTGAGTTTGAAAACTATCTTTTTACTGGAGATTTCATTTTTAAAGAATCCATAGGGCGCACTGATCTGCTCAGTGGTTCACCCAAAGACATGCATGAATCATTAATTCGGTTTGTTGATCTCTATATTGACAGGGTGGAAGATTTCAAAATTTATCCTGGACACCGTGAAACATCAACCTTGGCTTATGAATTGAAAAACAATCCCTTTTTAGATAGAATTACAAAGTTTAAGGGGCAGTAGTTCAGTTGGGAGAACGCATCCCTCGCACGGATGAGGTCAGGGGTTCAAATCCCCTCTGCTCCACCAAATCTAAACTCAAGCACTGATACAATACGGAAGCCCTTATAGCAAGGGCTTTTCATTTTTTTTCAATTGTTTAAATTATATTTTAGATGAAGCAATTCGCTTGACACAGAAAGCAATAAGTGATATTTTGTAAAATGTAGGGGGACTCATATGAGTTGAGAAGGTAAAATCTGACCCTTTGAACCTGTCAGTTAACACTGGTGAAGGGAAGCAAAAATTGATTATCATTGCCTGCTGAACTCAGCAGGCATTTTTTATTATCAAGAAAGAAGGAGGAAGTCCAACTAAGAAATCTGCAATTAAGAATTACGCTATTAAGCTATATCTGGGTAATACTAACGAAAGGTAGAATATGAAATGATTAATAAAGAGGAAATTCAAAACCAGATGATTCAGGCAGTTGAAACTGTAAGACAGACTAATCCTATGGCAGGGTCGATCACCAACACCGTAACGATCAATTTTGTGGCTAATGCACAGCTTGCTGTAGGGGGATCCGCTGCTATGGTTTATCTTCCCGATGAGGGTGAATTTTTGGCGAAAGCCGGAGGAGCCACTTACCTAAACGTCGGTACACTTCTGCCGATTTATGAGCAGACTTTACCTCACATCGTAAAAGTTTTGCATAATACAGGGAAGCCATGGGTACTAGATCCTGTCGCAGTCGGTATTGGATCGCTTAGAACTCAGCTGTTACAGCAGTTTAAAGATTATAAACCCTGTGTGATCAGAGGGAATGCTTCGGAAATTATCGCATTGGCTGGTTTGTGGGGGTTGGAAGGTGGCACGGATCTATCCAATGTGCGTGGCGTTGATTCTATGGATTCGGTAATCACCGCAAAGACTGCGGCTGTCGCGCTAACCAAGTGGACAGGCGGAGCTGTTGCAGTATCGGGTAAAACGGATTTAATAACCGACGGTTCCGTCATAGTCTTCTCTCATGGAGGGTCGCACTATATGGAAAAAATTACCGGTTCAGGCTGTTCATTGGGTGCAGTCGTCGCGGTCTATGCAACAGCAGCCTCACCTTTTATAGCGGCACTTACTGCTACTGCAGTTTATAATTTAGCAGGAAAACGCGCTGAAAATAAGGTAGATGGTCCTGGAAGTTTTCAGATTCAGTTTCTCGATGAACTGCATAAAGCAACTGCAGTGGATATTGCTAACAATCCATTTGAAATTGAAGAGGTTTAAACTATGAATACACTAATTGCAGTTGCAATCGCTCCTTGCGGCATAGGCGATGAACTAGCACCTGAAGTAGCTGAAGTCGTAAAAGTAATTCGTGAGTCAGGCTTACCGAATCACACGACGTCCATGTTCACAGAGATCGAAGGCGAGTGGGATGAAGTGATGAAGGTTGTAAAAGACGCAACGTTTATACTTGCCGAAAAAGGTATCCGCACGCAAATAGTTCTGAAGGCTGATGTACGCCCAGGGTTTACAAAAATGATGAAAGCAAAAGTCGATAAAGTCAACGATATTTTAAGGAAAAAAAATGAGCATCAGAAAAAACTTTGATATTTCAGCGTACTTGGTTGTAGGTCCTGAGAATACAAAAGGCCAGCACGTTGTGACAATCATTAAAGATGCAGTTGATGCTGGATTTACATGCGTACAAATCCGTTCAAAGGTCGCCTCTGCATATGAACTGATTCAGTTGACCCGTCAGGCTTCCGATGTAATCGCGCAAGCTGGAAAGTCGGATGAAGTTGCTCTACTTGTGAATGACCGCCTTGACGTTATCCTGGCTGCGAGAAAACAAGGGATAAAAGTTGATGGAATTCACGTCGGACAATCGGATATTCCAGTGAAAGTCTGTCGTGAATACCTGGGTGAAGATTCAATCGTTGGCTTATCAGCCAGAGCGCATGAATTGTTCGAGTATATCAAAACATTGGATGTCTCTCAGGTTGACTATTTTGGTGCTGGACCGCTGCATGAAACAAAGACGAAACCAGACTGTGGGCTTGATTGGAATGGCAAAGTAGTTACAAGAAGTTTTGTAGATATTTCCAAGCTTGCCAAACTAAGCCCTATTCCTGTCGTAGTCGGTGGAGGTGTTAAGCTTGTCGATATACCTCCGCTTGCACAAACTGGAGTCGATGGTTTCTTCGTCGTGTCCGCTGTTGCTATGGCTGATGATCCAAAGTTGGCAGCTGCCAATCTCGTTAAAACCTGGAAACTCAATAAGCCCAACCAAAGCATCAGGAAAGCGTGAAATAGTTTTTAGAAGACATGAAGCAGGCTGGCATTAAAATGGTGGCAGCAACATCCTGTGGACAGGCTAGTTGTAAAAAGAGCACTGAAGAGACTTAATGTCATGAGCACCATAGGTGTTGGCAAAGTAAAGCTGTATATACAGTGGGGTGGAGAAAATGATGAAAACAGCATTAACAATCGCAGGAAGCGATTCCTGCGGAGGCGCTGGCATCCAGGCAGATATTAAGACAATGACTGCAAATGGCGTATATGCCATGAGTGCTGTTACTGCACTTACTGCACAGAATACAACCGATGTTACGGATATCATGGAGGTTACTCCAATATTTTTGGGCAAACAGTTGGACAGTATTTTTACTGATATCTTTCCTGATGCAGTTAAGATCGGCATGGTTTCATCAACTGGACTGATTGAAATCATATCAAAAAAGCTAAAGTTTTACAATGCAAAAAACATTGTTGTGGATCCTGTAATGGTTTCCACTAGTGGTTCAAAGCTTCTTCAGGATGATGCGGTTGAAACGTTGAAAAACTGTATACTTCATCAGGCATTTTTAATAACACCAAATATTCCGGAGGCTTCTATCTTATCAGAAATTTCTATTATGACTGAAGGGGATATGATTAAAGCAGCAGGAATCATCAGTAATGAATACGGATGTGCCGTTCTTTGCAAGGGTGGACATAGCGTAAATGATGCCAATGATTTATTGTATTGGAATCATAAATACCGTTGGTTCATAGGAGAGAGAATTGACAATAGAAATACTCATGGAACTGGGTGCACTTTATCCAGCGCCATCGCTTCAGGTCTTGCCAAGGGCATGGATTTGGAAACATCAATCCAATTAGCAAAGGAATATATATCAGGTGCATTGAGGGCTATGCTTGATCTGGGAAAAGGAAGCGGATCGCTTAACCACGTATGGAATTTCTATAAGGAGGAGAAGCAACAATGAGGAAATATACAACGCAGATGGAAGCTGCAAGAAAAGGAATTATTACCGAGGAGCTGAAAAAAGTAGCTGAAAAAGAGCGGATGACAGTTGATGAACTAATGTCATTAGTTGCAGCTGGGAAAGTGGTAATATGTGCAAATAAAAAACATAAATGCATCGACCCGCAGGGAATTGGATCAATGCTGAAGACAAAGATAAATGTAAATCTGGGAGTCTCTAAAGACTTCAAGGATTATGATATCGAAATAAAAAAGGTCATGGAAGCCGTCAAAATGGGAGCGCATGCAATCATGGATTTATCTTCACACGGAGATACAATTCCGTTCCGTAGGCGGCTTACATCCGAATGTGCTGCTATGATAGGTACCGTGCCGGTATATGATTCAGTTATTCACTATCAGAAAGACTTGGAAGCCCTTACAGCAAAAGATTTCATTGATGTGGTAAGACTTCATGCTGAGGATGGAGTTGATTTTGTTACCTTGCACTGTGGTATAACAAGAAAAACCATAGAACAGATTAAAAAGCACAAAAGAAAAATGAACATTGTGTCAAGAGGTGGCTCTTTAGTATTTGCATGGATGTGCATGACGGGTGAAGAGAATCCTTTTTATGAATACTATGATGAAATTCTTGATATATGTAGTGAGTATGATGTTACAATATCATTAGGAGATGCCTGCAGACCAGGATGCCTTGCAGATGCTTCAGATGTGTGTCAAATTGAGGAACTTGTACAGCTTGGTGAGCTTACCAAAAGGGCTTGGGAAAAAGATGTCCAGGTAATAGTAGAGGGACCCGGGCATATACCGATTGACCAGATTGCGGCCAATATGAAAATCCAGCAGACCATCTGTAATGGGGCTCCATTTTACGTATTAGGGCCCTTGGTAACAGATATAGCACCTGGCTACGACCATATCACATCAGCAATCGGAGGTGCCATTGCAGCTTCAGCTGGAGCAGCCTTTCTATGCTATGTAACGCCTGCAGAACACCTGGCGCTGCCGAATTTAGAGGAAGTAAAGCAGGGCATCATTGCTTCGAAGATTGCTGCCCATGCAGCAGACATTGCCAAAGGGGTAAGAGGAGCAAGGGAGATTGATGACAGAATGGCAGATGCAAGAAGAGCGCTTGACTGGGAAGCACAGTGGGAGTGCTCGATAGACCCGGAAACGGTAAAAACAATTCGCACTGACAGGAAGCCCGAAAATGAAGATTCCTGTTCCATGTGTGGAAAGTTTTGCGCAATTAGAAGTATGAATAAAGCACTTGCAGGAGAGTATATTGATATCTTGTAGTTAAGGATAGCTCCAGACACCTAATTCCGTGTACCAGTTGTTCTCAATGAAAATATAATGGAGTTAAGGAGAAATAGTAATAAGCCTACTATTGATGAACACTAAAATGAACTTTACCTTAAAATAATATAGCATTGAGTCAAAAAAAACCCTTCTAAAAAAGATTGCATTTGTTTGAAGCACAGTATAATGAAAACTAATAAAATTCATTAGAATAAGTGGTACCAAAATAGGGGGTCAAAACATTCTCATATGAAGGAATATAAAGAAGAAAGTCATGGATTCAATAATCATAATCATCATGACAGAGGTAACAGTCACGACACACATAATAAGCACGCAGGACATAGTCCAGGTATGTTTCGTGATAAGTTCTGGATATCCCTGATCCTGTATAATGCCCCCCAAAAACTGGAGTGGAAGTTAAGGTGATATTTTTGTAAAAAAAAGTATAATGAATAATAAAGAACAAATGATTACTTACAGGGGGATAGAGAGATGAGCGCTAAAAATCATCGCAAAGTCTATGATGGAGCTTTTAAGACTCGAGTCGTTCTGGAGGTCTTGCGAGGGGAGAAAACCTTAGCTGAAATCGCTGCAGAGTTTGGGATCCATCCCAATCAGATCGTCACGTGGAAGAAACACGTCATGGAAGCATTACCTGAGCTCTTGTCCCGTAAAGTAAAAACCTCTGCCAAACAGCAGGAAGAGCTTCAAGATGAACTCTACCAACAAATTGGGGAGTTGAAGGTCCAGAACGAGTTTCTAAAAAAAAACTTGGCGAAGCTTCCTTCACTATCCAGGAAAAACGGAACATGATTCAAACTCAGCATCCTTCCTTGTCTGTGCAATGCCAATGTCAGCTCTTGGGTTTACCCTTATCCACCTATTACTATCAACCCGCAAGTCCTGCTCCCTCGACTTACCAACTCATGAAACTTATTGATCAAATCTACCTG
>PXBT01000157.1 GCA_003566815.1 Caldisericota bacterium | reverse complement strand
ATATGGTTGGGCAGGCAGGCAAAAGGCTGAAGACAAGCAATATTGGGTGCCCCATGCTCTATAAGATCCAGCATTTCTGCTGTCAGAAACCATCCTTCACCCATTTGGTGACCCAGGTGCATTAATTGACTGGCTTTTTGAGCCAGCTCATAGATTGTTTCGGGAGCATGGAAGCGCTTGCTTCGGGATAATTCTTCCCGCATATACTTGCGAGCATTTTCAAGTTTCCAGATGATATATCGGCTGAACCATGCTTTTTTTAATGATCCCGAAAGTTTTTCTCTGCTGTAAATGTTGGAGTAGGTGGAATAGAGCAGAAAGTCGATCAGATCAGGCACTACTGCTTCTGCTCCCTCTTGCTCCAGAAAGTCTATGATGTAATTATTGGCAAAAGGGTGATACTTGACCAATATTTCTCCAACAATACCCACTCTGGGTTTTTTTTCAGGAAGGATTTCAATGGCTTCAAAGTCTTGAATGATGTCATGTATATTCTTATGAAAATGCTTTTTATTAGTGAGAGAAATGAAAGGTTTCAGCTTGTTGATCCAGTGTTTCAACAGGGCATTAACCTCTCCTTGATGTTTTTCATAGGGCCGGAGATTCAGACTTACTCTCATCAGTAAATCTCCATAAATAATAGCCTGCACTGATCTTCTTAGCATTGTTTTGCTAATTCTAAACCCCGGGTTTTTTTCCAGTCCCACAGCATTGAGCGATATAACAGGAATATGACCCATTCCTGCATCTTTCAATGCTTTTCGAATGAAGCCTAAATAATTGCTTGCTCTGCAACCTCCGCCTGTTTGCGTAATAATAATAGCAGTTTTCTCAAGATCATACTGACCTGATTTTAATGCAGATATAATTTGCCCTGTCACGATAATGGAAGGGTAGCATGCATCGTTGTGAACATGACGCAAACCTTCTTCTATAGTTTCATGATGAAAATCGGGCAGGATTTCAATTCGGTATCCTTCCAGCTCAAAAGCTTCTTTGATCAATTCAAAATGAATGGGTGCCATTTGGGGTGATAGAATAGTGTATTCTTTTTTCATAGCTTTGGTAAAAAGAATTCTTTTTGCATTTTCATATAGTTTTTTAGGGAGAATTTGTTTCTTTTCTCGTTCTTTTATAGCTGCCAATAAAGAACGAATACGAATCCTTGCGGCTCCCAGATAATTAATTTCATCAATTTTAACTAAAGTATAGGTTTTTCGGTGCTGTTCCAGGATTTCTTCCACCTGATCCGTGGTTACAGCATCCAAGCCACAGCCAAATGAATTGAGTTGTACCAGTTCCAGGTCTTTTCTTTTGGAAACAAATCCTGCCGCCATATATAATCGGCTGTGATAAACCCATTGATCCAATACTCGCAATGGTCTGTCCACTTGACCCAGATGGCAAATAGCATCTTCGCTCAATACAGGAAAACCAAGACCAGTGATCATTTCGGGAATACCATGGTGTATTTCAGGGTCAATATGATAAGGTCTCCCTGCAAGCACAATGCCTTTCAGGTTATTTTTTTCCATAAAGGCAAGTGTTTCTTCCCCTTTTGCTCGGATATCCTGGCGTGCTTTCTCTCTTTCCTGGCTTGCTGCATCAACTGCCTGAGAAATTTCTTTAAAACTGACTGATATTCCCTGGGAAGGAAGTTCTTCGTATAGTCGTTCTTTCAGGCGATCCATGTGATCCATGGGTAAAAATGGAAAAATAAATTGAACCTCAGGATTTCTCAGCTCATCAATATTGGCTTGAATAGCTTCGGGATAGGAAGTAACAATAGGACAATTATAATTGTTGGTTGCCTCTTTTTGTTCTTTGATTTCTCTGGGAAGGCAGGGATAAAATATTCGCTTTATGCCTTTGTTGAGGAGATCTTTAATATGACCATTTGCCAATTTGGCAGGGTAACAAAGAGACTCAGAAGGCACTGTCTCCATGCCCAGTTCATATATTTTTTTGGTAGAAGGAGCAGAAAGTATGACCCTAAAGCCCAAATGAGTAAAAAAAGTAAACCAAAAAGGATAATGCTCAAACATATTTAATACGCGAGGGATTCCTATTTCTCCGCGATGGGCTTTTTTATGGTCGAGAGGGGCGTAGAAAAAAAAACGCTCATATTTATAGGCAAATAAATTGGGCATATTTTGATTAACTCGATCAAGCCCTCTGCCTTTTTCACATCGATTACCTGTGAGATAAGTGTGCTGGTCAGAGAAATGATTGATCGTCAAAAGACATTGATTACCACAGCCTTTGCAGTATTTTGTGCTGACTCTGCTCTGGAAAGTTTTCAATTCATTTGCTTTCAATAGATTGCTTTGCTTGCCTGGTTTATAGCGTTTTTTGGCAATCAGAGCTGCACCAAAAGCACCCATAATGCCAGCAATATCAGGTCGGACCACATTTTTACGGGTTATAAGCTCAAAACTGCGAAGCACAGCATCATTATGAAAAGTGCCACCCTGGACAACAATGTTGTTTCCCATTTCTGATACATCATTGAGCCGAATGACCTTGTGCAGAGCATTTTTGACTACCGAATAAGCCAATCCTGCTGCTATGCTTCCGATATCAGCTCCTTCTTTTTGAACTTGTTTTATTTTGGAGTTCATGAAAACAGTGCACCTTGTTCCAAGATCAACGGGAGTGGGAGAAAAAAGACCTTTTTCGACAAATTCTTTCAAGCCAATTCCCAAAGATTCTGCCAATGTTTCAATAAAAGATCCACAGCCTGAAGAGCATGCTTCATTAAGCATGATGTGGTGAATCACTCCATCTTTAATGCTCATGCATTTCATATCTTGCCCGCCGATATCGAGTATAAAATCGACACCTTTTAAGAATTGCTCTGCTCCTTGATAATGAGCTATGGTTTCAATTTCTCCGATGTCAACATTTAAGGCTGTTTTGATAAGTGCTTCTCCATAGCCTGTTACTGTTGAGCTTGCTATGAATGCACTTTCAGGCATTTGCCGGTAAAGATTGCTCAAAGCTTTAATGGTGGATCTCAAGGGGTCGCCTTCATTTCCACTGTAATGAGTGAAGAGCAAGCGCCCTTCCTGATCAATTAAAGCAAGCTTGGTAGTGGTTGATCCAGCATCAATGCCTAAAAAACAGGGTCCAGATGCATGATTAAGAGGTTTTTTCGGTACCTTTTGGCTATGCTTGTTTTTAAAAGCTTCATATTCCTGTTCACTTGAAAATAGAGGCCTTAAATGAGTATTTGTTTTTTTTTCTGTACGAAGGTTGGGGATTTTGTCCCATATTTCTTTTTTTGTAAGGGTTTTTTCTTTTTTTGAGCAAAGGGCTGCCCCCATAGCTACATAAAAATGTGCATGATCAGGAAAAACAATGCATTCTGGCTTCAGCGCCAGCGTTTGAATAAATCGATTTCTTAGCTCCGACAAAAAATATAAGGGTCCCCCTAAAAAGGCGATGTTTCCCCGAATGGGTCTCCCACAAGCTAGACCGGAAATCGTTTGGTTGACGACTGCCTGGAAAATGGATACTGCAATATCCTCTTTTGCTACGCCTTCATTTAATAAAGGCTGAATGTCCGTTTTTGCAAAAACGCCACATCGTGAGGCTATGGGGTAAATGGTTTGATGCTTTTTTGCCAGTTCATTCAGTCCATGTGCATCAGTTTTGAGCAAGATGCTCATTTGATCAATAAATGCTCCAGTTCCGCCTGCACAGGTCCCATTCATTCGGAGTTCGGGAGTATCTCCAAAATAAGTGATTTTTGCATCTTCTCCTCCCAGTTCGATTGCTACATCAGTCTGGGGAATAAATTGATCCACCGCCTGACTAAAAGCAATAACTTCCTGCACAAAAGGAAGATCAAGCTGTTTGGCAATAGCCATGCCGCTGGATCCAGCTATACTAATGGTAATAGGTTGATCGGGGATTTGCTGAAAGGTTTTTTTAATTAGTTGAGCTGAAGTGGCGCGAACATCTGAAAAATGTCTTTGATAGGAGGAGAAAACAATTTGATCCTTTTCATCAAGCACAACCAACTTAATCGTCGTCGAGCCAACATCTAAACCAATATGAAGCACATTATCCATCCTTTTCAATTAAAATCCAATGGTATTATTGTAATAAAAAAAATTGATTTGTTTTGGAGTGGGAAAAAATACCAATAAAAATCAATCATTGAAGATAGTTAATATTAATCAGCTGATAAATAGCATTCCATTCAATTTGAGCATCAAAACCTTCAGCTACAAAGCGAAGTGGAACAAAAGTCCGATTTTGAGCAATTTGTGGGGCTACATCCAGCGAAATGTTTTGTCTTACACCTCTTTTTTCAATTATAGCTTGTGTTCTACCTATCCAAAGGGTTAGTCGGGTATCTTTGAGGTCAATGGTCACACTTTGATCTTGTGCATTCCATTGCACTCCTGCTCCAAATGCTTCACTGATAAAGCGAATAGGTACCATGGTTCGGCCTCCCCTTATAAACGGAGGAGCATCCAAAAGGATGGTGTTTCCATTGACATAAGCGGAGGAGCCCCCAATACGAAGCAAGATGGATATGAAACTGGAAGAAATGACAGGAACTCTTAATCGAGCAAAATTTGAAGAACCTTTTTGAGCAAAAAATAATAGGGAGGATTCATGAGCAGGCAAGTAAACTTCGGTCTGAAAATGGCCCCGGTGGTCCATTTCCAAATAATGTGTGGAATGCAAATGAGATAAAGAGAGCCGGTTGGCATTGCTGGAGCCAGTCAAGGTAAAATTGCGTCGTTGAATTGTTTGCCCTGCAACAATATTTCTATCAATATGGAGACCAGCAGATGAAATTTGCACTCGACCGTGAAAAACACTTGCAGGAATTTGCAATCCAGTAGGGTCAAATAGAAAAACTCTCTGAATAGTAATATTACTTGTGCCATCTCTTAAAGCCCTGAATGGCAAAGAAAACAACAAACCATCCCCAGAAATGCCTCGTTGAAGATTGGCTCTTGTGCATGATATGGCAATAACACCAGGAATATCTGAATCAGTATGAACTTTGGGTTGAGTACCATCTTGAGAAAGATAGGGTCCTATCATGATATTTCCTGGGTTAAGACTCAGCAAATTATTGTTATAAGCTACTTCGATATATACTGTGTCAATATTGTTTGCTTTTCGTATATCAAAATCCAGAGAGAACTCAGAATTTCTTCGAACATGAGTGTTGGGCTGATTAACATAAATGTGAGGATTGTTTTCCCAGGGAAGTACTAAGAAATTGAGTCGCTTGAATATACTTCTCCCCGATGAAACAAAATGGATAGTAATGGTATAATTGCTGGGAAAGATGTTGTGAGCCATGACAATTCTCATCCTAATGGAGCCACGACCATTTACTTTATTGGGATAAAAAAAGACATTAAAAAGGTCGGTCCGATAATTGATAGGTTCTGCTTTAATTTCAAATTGCTGAGTTGCATCAGAATGAATTTCGAAATCAAAATTCAGCGAATCCCCAAGATTGATGGTTTTGTAGGTCTGATCCACTTCTACCGAGAAGTCTTGAAATGGTTGGCTGATAAGCCGCATAGCTGGGTCACCAAACAAGTTGAAAGAGTAAAAGTTTTGATAATCCTTGGCTCCAAAAGTCATAAATTCAGTGGAAGTTTCGTGAATGGCATGATAAAGAGCCTCACCTATGGTTTGATTTCGAAGCACAAGGTTGCGGACCACTAAATACATAATGGTCTGATTGCCTCCATCATAAATATTACGCCAACCTTCTGAATACCAATTGATGGATGTTCCGCCAATGAATGCAGAAAATCCTGCCCTTAAAGAAGCAGTGCCAAGATTTTCCCGACCAGGAGCAAGGGAAGAACAACTTCCAGTGATAAAAATTCCTCTGCTTTTGATAGACAACTTTAATGAGTTGATGTCCAATACATTGCTGGTTACCAGCTCGTTGCGATCTGGACGGTTGTTTCGGTTGGTATCAGCACGCCATACCTTGGTTTCCAGGGCCTCATGAGTGCCATGTCCATTCCATACCACCAGGTCATAAGCATTGTTTATCAAGAGATTTTCAAAGTTTAACTTTCTTAGTGAATAGTCTGCGGGATAGAGTGAAGGGGCGATACCTGATTTTTCATAAATACGGTGAGAAGTATATCCATAGGAAAGGAGCAAATCACGATATAATGCGTTGGTTAATGTAGCGCCGTCTGTTTTTGTTCTGGCTCTTCTTCCATCAGGCATTTCTTCATCTCGGTATGCAAGAATTGAAGCAGAAAGCAAAGCCATTCTGGATTTGGGATTACGCTCAAAGCTCAGAATATTATTTACGGTATTGGTTATATCAGAAACGTTGTCAAAAGGTATTCTTCCAACAAAAACTTCAGGTCGAAAATTGATTCCCCTGTCTTTAAGATATTCTCCGGCAAAGCCATCGCGGTTGGAGTCATAATCAGAAGATAAATCAGAGTAGTAGATATTGCTCCAGGTTTTTCCCACTTCAGTCAAACTTTCTTTACGGTTAAAAGAAGGGTAAAGGTCTTTATACGGAATGGTTCTTTCAGATCCCACAAGAAGCAGATATTTCAAATTTAGCAGCTCATACCGGCTGTCGAGAAAATTGCGTAATTTATCAGCATTGGTATTACCAGGATAATTTCTAAATATATCTTCGGGATTGACGATTTCAGCATTGAGTCCCTGAGATCGACGATACTGCACCAGCGGCATTACAGATCGAGCAAGTGTTGCATTGGCAATCACCAAATAATCAATCTCATGCACCAATGCATTAAATTCGTAAGCTCGGGCAGATGGCTTTAATACTGGAAGCATAGCAATCATAATACAAAGCAATACTATGCTGATTCTAAAAAAACCAATAAACCCTTTAAATTTCATATTCCCACTTTCTATTTTTTTTATCCACTATTAAATATACCCTTAAGTTCATTTGGTTGAAAGAATTTAAAGAAAATATATAAATTGAAAAAAAAAATTACTGTGATAGGCTTACTTTCATGAAAAAACCATTGATAAAAAATATTTTTTTGTGGATATACTTACTTTGGTTTTTTGTTGCGATTTTTTTAAGCTTTGGAGGCTCATCAGCACAAGCTTATGAAAATCAAGAAGAACTCTATGTCCCTGCAAGAGTGCTCAATGTAAGAGATATAACCCCTCAGGATGAAGAGTCCAGACAATTGTTGGCTCCAGGAGAAACCATTACACGCATCTGGGTGCAGTTACTTTCAGGAGAATACCAAGGAAAGCGAATTTTTATCGAACATCGATCCGGAGGAGAATGGGGTAAAAGAGCTTTCCCAGGTTATGATTTTGATGATCTCAAGGAGGGTGATAGAATCCTTGTGTATGTTGATGCTACAGAAGAAGGCATACAGTCTGCTCATATACAGGACCACCTAAGGACTCCTTTTCTTTCCCGATTGCTGGTGCTGTTTGTTGTAGTCATATTGGTAATAGCTGGGCTGAAAGGGCTTAAGGCATTGATTTCTCTTGCCTTGACGGGAGCAGGCATAATTTTTATATTATTGCCATTAATACTGAGAGGATACAGTCCTATCCTTGTGGCTACTATTTTGTCCATACTGGTAGCCTTGATGACTTTTCTCCTGCTCAATGGGTGGTCCCGCAAGACAATTTCAGCCTTGGCAGGGACTACGGGCGGGTTTGTTATTGCAGGGATCTTTGCCTATATAGCAGGAAATCTGGCTAATTTGAGTGGATTCAACACCGAAGAAGCGGGTATGCTCAGATTTATTCCCCAGGAAATTACCTTCAATTTTCAGGGCATTCTATTCGCCGGCATCATTATAGGTGCGCTTGGGGCCATCATGGATGTGGCCATGTCAATAGCTTCCGCGATGGAAGAATTGTTGCAGCAACAACCAGGGATCAAGCTAAAAGAACATCTTCGATCAGGCATCAATATTGGCAAAGATATTATTGGTACCATGTCCAACACTCTGATTCTGGCTTACACTGGAAGCTCCATTCCACTGTTGCTACTGTTTGTGGCTCACCAAATGCCTTTGATTCGTGTGATGAATCTGGATATTATTGCCACTGAAATTGTACGTGCTCTTTGTGGCACTATGGGGTTGGCCGTTACCATACCTATCACTGTTGCTTGCTCTGCGCTCATAAGTCGCAAAAGGTCTCAATAATTTTTTATTCAAGAAAGGACTAATCATGGAGAAAAAGTGGAATTCTTTAACCCCCGAAGAAACCCGAGTGATTGAAAAAAAGGGAACGGAAGCACCTTTTTCGGGCAAGTTGAACGATTGCTATGAAGCGGGCACATATGTTTGCAAACGATGCAACAGCCCCTTGTATGAGTCAGACAGCAAATTCAAGTCGGGGTGTGGTTGGCCCAGCTTTGATGATGAGATACCTGGAGCAGTGGATAGAGTTTCTGACGCTGATGGCAAAAGAACCGAAATTATCTGCCATTATTGCGGAGCTCACCTGGGACATGTCTTTGAAGGCGAGCAATTTACTGAAAAAAATACCCGTCATTGCGTCAATTCCATCTCTCTTATCTTCATCCCCAGGGAAGAGGACTAGCAAGGAAAAGATGATTTGAATCAACCTTGCGATGGATTTGCTGGATTGTATTCCAGACCAGGTTGGCAAGATCTGATTAGTTGCCAGGGAAGTCATAAAGCTTGTCAGCATTTTTTTATGGATCTTGGAGCACAGATTCTTTTAATACAGATATAACTGAAATACAATATAAATAAATCTTAAAATACATTCATAACTGTAAAAATTAGTGAATCAAATTTCTTTTACCACTTCGTTACATTAATTTGGGCAAATGTGATTCAAAAACAAGGTATTCATTAATAGTATCTTTGAGTTCACCAACGCTGGATATAAATTTGTACAACTTAATACATGCAATAATAACTGAAGAACAAAAGGTCGATGCTCAACAAATATTGATAAATTAACCTTTTTATTTTTGCTATTGTTTTTTAATAATCATTTTCAGATATTTATGCAGTAGTTTTACTAATTTTCAAAGCTATAGGGGGTAAAACATATCAGTAATTTATTTTTTTTTTAAAAATTGCGCTTGACTTTTATAAATTGTTAGCTTAAATATATCATGAGCGGTTTATTTTATCGATGTTTCACCCCAGGTTTTACAGAGATTTTGCAGAAGAAATTATCGATGGAAAACCTTCTTAAATGCTTGACAGCAGTTTTTTGAACGAAGAAGTGATCATTAGTTTTTTATTTAAATTTCAAGGAGGACAGCAAGATGAATTTTGTAAGATGTTTTGCAAGATGCAATGATCGATTACTCTCTCTCTCTCTCTCTCAAAAAAAGTAAAAGAAAAAAGAGAACCTATCAACGGAAATCTGCCCCAGGGGGCCTAAGCACTTTGTCATTGATCGGTCGACGGTTTTTGCCTCCCTTTAGGGGGCGTAGCATCACAGCCTCGATCTTATCGTTGCTCATGGTACTTTTGATCATGAGCCCAGCTTTCACTGCAGTTGCAGTTGCTTCTGATGCACCCAGACCTCAAAGTCTTCGACCCGCACCTGTTTCGCCCCCTCCTTCCCGGGAGCGAATTCCCCCCTCTGAACGGAAACCTGAAGAGCGTGTGCATGAGCGTACCGAGCATACCAAAACCTTTCAACACCCCCAGGGCTTTTTTCTTTCTCAATATTATCCTTATCCCATCCATCAACGAAGCCGAGATGGCGGATGGGAAGAAATTGAACAAATAAATCCTTTCAGCGGAGGAAGCAATCCTCTGTCCCTGTGTCTGTATGCAAGCGGGTCAGCTTTTGATCAAGGAGGAGGACGAACCCCTGATCAAATGTCGTTGACTCATTATACTCAGGGGGGACAAACCTATCAGCAAACCACCTGGCTCAGATATCCTCAGTTGAGAGATCTTATTCCAGCTTCCGCCACTCTGAATAGTGTGCAGGTGGTTACTACAGCAATTGATGGCGCAGATCCCTTTATGATAGCAGCGTATCCCATTACACAAGCCTGGAACCCATTGATTCAACAAGGTATGGATCTTCCTTCCTATGGTTCCACGCCTGCAGCCAATAATCTTTGGAACCT
>PXBT01000028.1 GCA_003566815.1 Caldisericota bacterium | reverse complement strand
GTCAGCAATTGAGGGAAACTCATTGCCTGAGCAATAGGTGGAGGGACCTCGATAAACAATCTCACTGCAGTAGACAAGATTAAAAATTTTAAAAAAGCACCCAGGACAATACCTGAAGCTGTAAAAATCCAATCATATTGGTTACCTTTTTTAAAAGAACAAAGAAAGTGAAAAGCAACAACCATAACCACATTACCCAGAATGATAAAAGGGATCATAGGGCCGAGAGGCGCAGGCAGAATTCCTCGAGCATAGGCTATCCACGGACTAATGCTTCCTATCAAAATAGCACTGTAAACATGGTTATATGATACCGTCCACAAAAGAATAAAATTGACCAAAGGCCCAGTGATAGGCTGAGGGAAACCCACCATTTGAACAACCAGCAGTAATGCAAGCAGTATAGCGGTTCTTGCCCACCACTGAACAGATCTAAAATTATTTTTTTTCATTGTTCCTCCAATGCATTCTTTTTTATAGCACCAATATTATTACCATGGTTCAAGCTCAAAGTTCATTAAAATTCCTTGATCATGATTTAATGGAAACAAGGGGTCTTTGCTCACTCCTATAAAATCATCGTTAAACATATTTTTAATATTACTGACTATTTTAAAAGGAGGCATTTTGCCCATCAATTTTTCTCCGTCTGTCAAATAAGCCAAAGGAACCGAAGCTTGAAAGTTTCCATTTTGATCGAAAGCGCTGTTGGTGATTTTTACGACTAAAATGCCTTTTTGACCATCCAGGAGATCAGCAAGAAGCTTGTTGCCTTTTAATTCATAATCATCAAGCGATAAAAATGGGACTTCATGATGCTCTGAAACTGCACTTCCTGTTAAGGGGAGGTCATATTCAAGAGCAGTTTTTTTGTCAGTGTACCCTTTTAGCATGATCCCATTTTCAATTAAAGGCACTCTGAAATCATTTTCAAGATGAACAGTCCCTTCTGCATCAAAGTATGGTTTTATAAGGGATTCGGTGTTATGTGACTGATAAAAGGTGAAGTCATCATGAAAGATTTTTTTACCCATTTTTTCTTTCAGTTGAGACTTTCCTTTAGCAATATTGTGGCCATTGAGCTCGTCAATTAGATGAACAAAGATATCCCTACATTTTGTTGAAAAAATCAGAGGATGTTTTTTTTGTGTCTCCAGTTCAATTGGGTTTTGGTAAGCGCTCAATTGATCTTCGCATAGCTTGAGAAAGAGATCTTTGTCGAATTTTCGACCGATACATTTCAAAAAACTATCTACTTCTTGATCTGATGTTTTATGTTTAAATGTTAAATTCAGCCGAAGAAAATGATCCTGATATTGGAGAAAAAGTCCAGCATTGTTTTGTAACTGAAAACAATGGTCAATCAGTTCGATTTCATTAAAAAATGCAAAAGAAGAAAAGTTGGAGCGCATTGTTGCAAGAAGATCTTCCATATCTCCTGCAAAGTCAGGACCATGTGAAACATCATAGTTGTAAATCAAGCAAATTTGCTGATCCATTGTGGGCTCAGGAGCGTAAGGTATGGATGATTCAAGCATTTCTACTGCTTTTTTTTCAAGCTCCATTTCGTTGAGTGGCCCCTCCATGCCAGCAATCCCAATGATTCCGGATAAATAAATTCTCATGCCTGTTTTTAAAATTTCTTTTTTTTCTTCAGATTGAATAGCAGTATGATCGATACGCAACAATGTTGAAGTATGTTCATGTGTCAAGGTTTCTTTAATCATAACTCAACCCCTCCCTCTGTTTGCAGGAATTATTCTTTATTTTTTAGCAAAATCATTACTATACTATCATACAATTGGCAATAATATTTTTTTACAATATCATTATAACCATAATAAAAGCTCATGGAAAATAAGGAGGGCTTTATGAAAAGAATAAAAATTGTTGCTTTAATGCTTGGCTTGTCCATTATCATGACAGCTTTTCATGCAAAAGCAGAAGAAAATCATGCGCTCACAGATCAATTGAATATTTTTATTCCTGTTGTCCCGGGGAGCTTTGGAGTTCAATCCATAAATTTTAATCCCCTGGTTGATCCGGAAACTATCTATTTAACTGATATTGCCAGAGAGTTGCCAGCTGGTTTTAAGATGAAGCTGGGACTGGGAGATCAAACCTCCCAAAGTACAAACCTGATTGGACCATTGGATCCAGAACAGAAACAAGAACTTGTGTTTGCTGTTTTTGCTTCGAAAGAGGTGGAAACTGGGCTGGATTTGACTGCTCGATGGGCAGTGACCGAATATCTTGATGATGATGCTGATGAAGATAGACCTAGAAGCTCAGTTATCCTCAACTTGCATGTTTATACCACTTCTCCCAAAAACTTGCAGATGACGCTGGATAAAAAAGAAGTAACCGTAAACGGTGAAGAAAAAAAACTTGATGTGCCAGCACAAGTGGTGGAGGGAAGAACCCTCATACCCTTCAGATTTATGGGGGAGCAATTGGGAGCTGATATTGGCTTTGAGATGGATCAAGAGACTCGTCTGGTATCCAATGTTTCTTTTAAACTTGGCAAAATGACTGTTACCCTATGGATCAATCAACAGCAAGCAGAAATTCTCATCGACAGAGAATATTTTGATGTGGAGCTTGATGTGCCCCCCATGATAACAAATGGGAGGACGCTTGTGCCTGTGCGCTTTGTTTCAGAGCAACTGGGTGCGGATGTTGGATGGGTGCCGGAAAGAAGAGAAGTCAACATTCAATTTCCCAAAGCATACGAGCTACCCAATGAAAGCCTGAAAAACTTTTACCAGCATATTAGCAGTGATGACCTCTACGAATTCATGCAGGATGAAGGTTGGTTTGTTATTGATGTGCGAGATGAAGAAAGCTTCAATTTGGGGCATTTGCCAGGGGCTTTGCATATTCCTGCTCACGAAATACACCGTGAAAATTTGGAAAATTTAGGCATAACATTAGATGATCACATTGTGCTGTATTGCAACTCAGGCAACCAGGCCCAGATACCTTGCGGAAGGTTGATTGACCAGGGTTTTTTGAATGTTTATAACCTGGAGGGTGGCATCAGAGGTTGGCCCTATGACATAGAGTCATAATAAATAAAGCATCAGGAAACTACTGCTCAAACAAAACAAAGGTCATAAAATTTAAATTGAAAGGGGGTAAGCCCATACATGGAACTACAGGAGCAATTTCAGCATCCTGAGGATCACATTGGTCTTATCCCTGCATGGTATCCATTAGATCATTTTGAAGATCATGAAATTGAAAAAGAAATTGATCTTATAATCAGCTATGGCATAAAGGCAGTCTTGCTTCAACCCTGCAGAAAAAGTGATTTGGCTTATCATTCACCAGAATGGTTTGAGCGGTTGAAGCATACTCTGGATATTCTTCATACCAGGAAAATGCCAGTCTGGATTTTTGATGACTATTTGGATCTTTTTCAAAACAATGTCTCTGATTGCTTGAATTTTTATGATTTTCCTCCTGCGCTGGAGATAAAAATGAAAGCCACGATTGGCATAGAAAAAAAGCTGGAATCCAAAGATGATAAAATTGTGGCGCAGTTTTTTTATCACCAGGGATCATGGGATATCTTTGACCAGCATAAGGATGATATCGCTTCCTACATTGCCAAACAAGGATTGCAAGCTGTGGCATCCAGAGTTGCACATGACAAAAACCAGGAAAGAGCAAGATATTGGGATATCTTGCACCCTCAAATTGCCAAACAGGTGGAGCAATCTATTTTAAAAAAATATCAAATGCATCTGAGCCCATTTTTTGAGCAAACCATTAAAGGTTTTCTTGTATCTGATCCTGGTTTTCCTCTGCAAGAGCAGATTTATAAAAAAGAGAGTGAATTTCCTTCATTACCCTGGTCAAACCATCTGCCCGAGTACTTTAAATCTGCTTATCATTATGATCTTTTAAATCACCTGCCCCTGCTCTGGATGGAAGACCACCTTTTTTCTCGCAGGGTAAGAAGAGACTACTACAACCTTTTAATGGATATGTATCAGCATCATTTTATTTCACCTCTGAAGCAATGGTTCGAATCTCAACAATTGCAAATTGTGGCTCATTTCGAATATCAAGATATCCTGCAGGCAAACTCAATGATTCAAAGAGATTTTATGCAAGAGCAAAAGAGTTATTCGATGCCAGGGTTGTATCGATCAACTTTTTCAAAATCAGATTTACCGGAAAAATTAGTCAGCTCTAATGCTCACCTGAGCGATAAGCAAAAAATATTCAGCTCCAACTTGATGCTTCATTATCAAGGTTCTTCTGTCTCTTCCATGAAGCAATGGATGGATCGTCAGTTCTGCAATGGTATCAATAATTTTTTTATGCAGGGATGTTCAATTGCAGAATTTCTTCAAAATCCACAGTGGAAGCATTTTCCTTTATTAAATGACTACATTCGAAGATTTAGCTTTCTTTGTCACCAGGGGGCACATTTTGCTCCTGTTGGCTTGTTTTATCCCATAGAAAACATTTATAGTTTTGTAAAGCCTCATCGTTGGAACGAAGCCAACAGAATTACTCATGAAGTTAGAGAACTTTGTGATTTATTGCTCCAGCACCAAATTGATTTTGATTTTATTCATCCAGAGTCTCTCAAGCATGCAAATCTTACGGATAAAGGTCTTTGCATGGGAGAAGAATATTACAAAGTTTTGATTTTTCCTCATTGCCACCATTTGAGCCTCAGAGAAATGAAACAACTCCATCATTTTGTTGAAAAAGGTGGCTTTCTCATCTTTTTGGACGAATTACCCACCCAATGCCTTGAAGTTGATGATATGAAAAAATACAGCGAATTGTTTAACGATATACTAAAATCCACCAATGTATATTCTTTTATGGATACTTCAGCTTTTCAACGCATGATCAAAATGCCTGAGATTTATAAAATTATGGATGTATTGGAGCAAATTAAACTTCCCTCGGTGCGCCTTCAGGATCAAGACCCAGAGATTAGGATTTTGCAACGCAAAGTAAAAGGAAAAGATTTTTTTATCATTCACAATCTTTCCAGAGATCACAAATACAATGCGCTTGTTTTTTTACAGCCAGATCATCTCGAAACATGGAGCCTGGAAAGTGGCACTATCCAGCCCCTCCACTATCGTTATCATGAAAAGAAAAATATCGTTACTTTTCATTTGTATCCTAATGAAACCCGGGTTTATGTAAATCAAAGAAAAGCAAGCAAGCTTTTTACCCCTACTATTGTCATGCAAAATGGAGTCTATCAGTTAATGAAAAGTCAGCTGACAGTGGATGGGTTGCCTTCCGAGTTTCTTCTTCGGGGTGAATGGAAACTTACTCTTCCCAAGAAAACATGTAAAATTCAATTAAAACCTTGGGAGTCTTTAAAATTAGGTCAAATTGATGGTTTTGTTGAATATGAAAAAATATTTAATTTACCGGGAGAGTATCTCAATTTCAAGCTTATTCTTGACCTTGGCGCTGTGAGAGATTGCGCAGAAGTTATTTTTAATGGGCACACTATTGGCACAAGGATGTGGGAGCCTTATCGCTTTCTATTAAACAAATATGCTCGAAGAAAAAATAATGTTTTATCTGTCAAGGTTTGCAATACTTTGGGTCCCTTTTCTTCCAAAAGTACAATTTCTGGATTAATTGGACCTGTTCGGCTCTTGCCTTTTAAAGAAATATAAGAAAACCTGGTGGGTTAAATTTTTTTGTACCAAATATTCATGCTCTCGATTTGTCCATGAATGTTGGTATTGTTGGTTAAAGTTCCTCCAAAGGAATAATCAGCTTTGGAAAAAATAGTGTTGATTCCATAAGAGTAAGCTCTTGCAATAGTATAAATCATTTTAAAAGAATGGTGCTTTCGGAGGTATCTTTCCATAAACTCAAGCAAAAAACCAGCCAGCCCTTTTCCTCTGAAATCAGGCAGAGTGGCAAAATCAGTCATTTCTGCAGTCTGCGGATATGGAGTGGGTTCGATGGAGGACAAAGCAACAAGCTTTTCACCGGCAAACACTCCAAAATATTCCACACCTTCCTCCATAGTTTGCTTCAAATAGTCAGGATCATATATTGGAAAAGGATAGCTGGGGAAAACAACTTGATAAACTTCAGCCATTAGGAAAATATCATCAAACTCCATTTTCTTGAAGCTATAAGAAGAGGAAAGTTCCGAGGGGTTTTTTTTAGCTTTTTTCTCTTTCGCGATATGCAATACATCTTTGATTAGATCTGCTTTTTTTTCAATGGATCGGTTGAAATCATAAAATTTGCTCGCAAAAACAGCAGACTGACCATTGCCATAATAATCGGGAATGGAGGCTTCCTGAAGAAAATTCTTTTCTTCAAAAGAAGGCATACATACCTGAGGAATTTTGCCTATGACTTTGGTTAGCTTCATTTGATCAACATATTTTTCCACCAATTTAAGCAATGCTTCTATGTCTTGCTTTTCTGCGTGCAAAATATACACCCTTTGGTTGTAGGGTCCATATTGTATAAGTGAGTTTCCTATTTTCTCGATTTTATCAGGAATTTCAGGATTCATCATCTCTTCGATTAAACCTTTCGTTGTCACAAGGTACAATAGTGATGGTTTCACTTTGATCTGAAAGAAGCTTTTCTATTCCTATCAACTTTTCTTCAGTGCGGTCTTCAACAGCAATATTGATACACTCTGAGCAATGACTGTTGCAATCAGGGGGCTGATAATGATCAGGACCTTGATAAGTAGTGATAACTCCTTCATAATTCCTCAAAATAACTTTATGATCTGACCATGAAATAATATAATGAGGCATAATAGGAATTTTTCCGCCTCCTCCTGGAGCATCAATAACGAAAGTAGGCACACAAAGACCGCTGGTATGGCCAATGAGACATTCCATGATCTCGATACCCTTGCCTACAGGTGTTCTAAAATGAGAAAGCCCCTGTGAGAGGTCGCACTGATAAATGTAATATGGACGAACCCTTTGTTTGACCAATTCATGCAAAAGGCTCTTCATGATAGTGGGGCAGTCGTTGACGCCAGCAAGCAAAACTGATTGATTGCCCAGGGGAAAACCAGCATCAGCAAGTTTTGCTAATGCTTTTTTGGAGGCACGAGTAAGCTCTCTGGGGTGGTTAAACTGAGTGTTAAACCATATGGGGTGATAGGGTTTCAATCTTTCAACCAGCTCATTAGTAATACGGTAGGGTAGGACCACAGGCATACGGGAGCCAAGACGAATAATTTCCACATGGGGGATGGCTCTTACTTTCTTTATAATGGCTTCGATCTTTTCATCGTCAAGCATCAGGGGGTCGCCTCCTGAGAGCAAAACATCCCTGATTTCCTTATGCTCCCTGATATAAGCTATGCCTTTATCAATTTCTTCCATGTCAACAAACTGCTCTGTGTCTCCAACTTTTCGTTTTCTCGTGCAATGCCTGCAGTACATGGCGCATTGATTGCAAACCAGCAAAAGTACTCTGTCGGGATAGCGATGCGTAATGCATGGCGCAGGACTGTCAGCATCTTCATGAAGAGGGTCATCCATTTCAAAAGACTCCAGATCCAACTCATGGATTGAAGGAAAACTTTGCTTAAAAACAGGGTCATTAAATAAATGGTCAGTATCGATTAAGGACGCATAATAGGGGGTGATAGCCAATGGAAACAGGGACAATGTTTCTTCCAGCTTTTTCCTGTCTTCTGAAGACAACCTTGCTCCTGTGACTTTTTCAAACTTATCTACTGTATCTATTAAATGGCGCAAATGCCATTTCCAATCTTTCCATTTACTGTCTGCAATATTGATATTTAATGAATGCGTGGGACTATCCGTTTCCGTCATTTATAGTACTCCTTTGCAAGATGTTTTCATAGCTTTAACTCATTTAATTATAATGCTTAACTTGATTTAATCAAGACAAAATGGTACATCCCTATGGCCACAATAGGGCAAAAGTTGTCTAATATGATTTTACTTTTAAAATATATGGCATGAAAAAATATAATCTTTACGGCAAAAAGTATTTCCCAAAAATTTTTTCTTTGGTTTTAGCTTGTTTCATTTTTTTTGGTTGCACTGAGAAAAAGACAACACAACCTCTTTATGATTATTATTTTGTGCATCATCAATCATTAATGGTTTACCAGGACAAAACCGAAAGTCGTTCAAAATTTTTGTCAGTGCCTGGGCAATATCAGCTGGAGCAAATGAAGCTATCATCAGACAGAAAATATGTTGCATTTTTGGCAACCTACCTTGATCGACAAATATTATTTATTGCAGACGCCAACGGTGCAAACATGCGTCGAATTATGGATGGAAAAAAAATAATATTTGATGGTTCTCCTCATTTTTCTCGCATGGGAATTGTGCAAGTGGAAGAGGATTTCCAGTTTTTCTATCTTTTTGATCATCATGATCAAGAACCACGACTTATCGCAGAGGCTGATGATTTTACCTGGTCTCCTTCAGGGGCTTATGCTTGCCTGCATTCTCATGCTTCTGACAATCCAGGTCAATATATAGTTCATCAGGATGGATCAGGATTAAGACATATAGCAGAAGGTCATTTTTTGGGATGGACTTCAGATGGCAACCATTTTTTTGTTCAAAAAACATTATCAGAGGAAGTTCAACTAAAAGTATATCATTATGATGGCTCCTTTATTCATGAGCGAGCTTTGCCCATGGATACGCAAATACATTTTCGAAGCAGTCCCTATGAAGAAAAAATCTTATTCTCTTTTACTTCTCCCTTGGGATCTATAAATGCAGAATGGTTTGACATTAAATCAAGATCATGGGAACCTCAGGATGATAGCAATTTAATTGATTATATTCGTAGTCATCGACCTGAAGTTCAATGGGAGCTTGAGCTTTTAACTTTTGAAGATCACAATGAAATAGCTATAACAACTCCCAATGAGACTGAAACAATAATAAAAGGAAAAAGTATAACTATTATTAGCGTTTCTCCTGACCAATCCAGAATGATATGCAAAGTTAAAGAAGAAAGAGGTATAAGAATTTATTATATTGACGCCATGCAGAATTTTTCACAAAAAATTGCCAGAGGAAAGAGTGTTTCAATTCCTGAATGGCACCCGGATTCCAGCAGGGTGGGCTTAAGCCTGGATGATCAGATGATGATTGTCGAAGCAGGCATCAATTTAACGATACATACTTATGATAATTCAGCATTTTTAGGATGGAAACTATCAAGTTAAATTTTTTACAAAAGGAACAACAATGAAAAAAAAGCACAAAGCTCTTACAAAGCTCGATGGAATTATTTTTGCCCAATGCATTCATGCGGGATGCGCATGGATGATGGAAAGAGAAAAACAGCTCGATGACATTAATGTTTTCCCTGTCCCGGATAGTGATACGGGGACCAATATGTCTGCTACCATGAAAATGGTCAAGTACAATCTTGAGACATCCAATGAGCCCTCCATATCCAATGTGGCAGAATCTGTTGCAGAGTCCGCTTTAATGGAATCCAGAGGTAATTCAGGAGCTATTTTATCTCAATTTTTTCAAGGATTTGCTGAATCCGTTCATGGTCAATCAGCTATCAATACGCAAGATTTTGCCAAAGCCTTGTCTAATGCATCATACCAGGCATATCAGGCAGTATCGGATCCAAAAGAAGGCACCATTCTCACTGTTATGAGAGAGTGGTCACAATACATTAATGACACCATATCATCTGCTCCTTTTTTCTCGCTTTTGATCCTTCGAAGCCTGAAGTATGCAGAAAAAGTTCTGCAAAAAACAAAAACACAAATGGAAGTGCTCAAGAATGCAGATGTAGTGGATGCAGGAGCTCAGGGATTTGTGTATATGCTGGAAGGTATTGTAAACTACATTCAACAAGGTTATACTCAGCGAGAATTTTGGAAAACCATTTCTTCAGAAGAAACTCAGGATGTCGAAATTGAATCTTCAACAAGAAAGCTTCAATATACTATGGAATGCCTCTTATTGGGCAACGGTCTGAACCATTATTTAATCAGAGAAGAGCTTGAAAGTTTTTGTAGCTCTGTAGTAATCGCAGGC
This sequence comes from Caldisericota bacterium, assembly GCA_003566815.1. Taxonomy (GTDB): domain Bacteria; phylum Caldisericota; class Caldisericia; order UBA6126; family UBA6126; genus T3SED10-260. The sequence continues at coordinate 615 of PXBT01000028.1, read as the reverse complement.
TCAAAGCAAAAAGCAAAAATAGTCCTGCAAACCAATGAACCTGCTTTAGTAGTAAAAAAATTACGCAATCACGGAGAAGTTCAGCAGGAAAAAATTGATGATACTTTTCAGCAAAACCGTGTCATATATAATGAAAATTTGGCAGATATTGCCCTGGTTACTGATTCTGCCTGTGATTTACCTGATACCTGGATTCAGGAGCATCATATTCACAAGGTTCCTTTTAGAATCAATATCGAAAATGAAAGCTACCTGGACGAGCTTACCATACAGGACGAAGATTTTTATACTATTCTTACAAAAACTGGCAAGCTTGCAAAAACTTCTCAACCTTCTCAGGCTGATTTTGCTCGAACCTATGATTGGACAAAAAAATACTTTAAAAAAACCATATCCATTCACTTGTCCAGAGCATTAAGTGCTTGCGAGCAAGCTGCAAGGCAAACAGCTCTTCGCTACACTGAGGGAAGTATTTTTGTGCTTGATTCAAAAAGTGCAAGCCTGGGCACGGGAATGCTCGTGCTATATGCAGCCAAACTTATTGAAAATAATGCTGATTGGGATCTAATCTGCAAACAACTGGAAAAGTTAACAGCAAAAATAAAAGTTTATTTC
>PXBT01000161.1 GCA_003566815.1 Caldisericota bacterium | reverse complement strand
CGTGGTGATTACAGAATGGAGCGATTCAAGAGCGCCAAACGGACACAATTGATCCACATTAATGGTGCGAACAGTACGAATAGTCTGGTGCAAAATGCCCATCAAAGTGGAAAGCCCCAGAATGATCAATAAGGTGATCCATCTGAGGTTTTTGCTGTGTTGCTGGCGTTTACGATGGGTATTTTTAGTGCTTTGCATTGATTTCTATCTCCTTATTTCTCATAGCTTGCCTTCTATTATAGACTAAAAAAAGAAAAAAATACCAGATAGGGGGCAGGAGCAATACTTCTTAAAAAAATCAAGCCATTATTTTCATCTATAACTGGGGAAATATAGAAGAAATATCCCGTGATTTTGATAAATTAGAGGATTATATTCCTGCAATTTGACATAATTACGGGAATAGCTATACTTTCATCTATGATGATTCACCGATATTTGGAAAAACAAATCATGGATGCTTTAGCCTCAGATCTTTATCCTGCTGTGATGTTGTATGGGGCAAGACAAGTAGGCAAAACCACCTTGATTCAACAAGTTATAAAACAACATCATTTTTCACCTCAGTTTTTTGCTTGCGATGACCCAGCAGTTATTGACTTGTTCCAGGAAATCAATGTTGAACGATTAAAGAGAATAGTAGGAGGGCATTCCTTGTTGGTGCTGGATGAAGCTCAAAGAATAAATCAAATTGGTCAAATCTTAAAACTAATTATAGATTATATTCCAGGTGTCAAGTTGTTGGTCAGTGGCTCTTCCAGCTTTGAACTAGTCAATCAACTGAGTGAGCCTTTAACAGGACGAAAAAAAAGTTTTTTAATGTTTCCTCTGGCATTATTAGAACTATATAATGAAGATCAAATGATTGCTCTCAAGAGCAATATATCTCAATACTTACGATTTGGGCTATATCCAAAGACGCTTCAATTCAAGAACGAGAATGAATTGCAAAACTACCTGATCGAACTAACGGGAGACTATTTGTATCGAGATATACTGGAGCTTAGGCAGGTTCGCAACAACGAACAAATGCGACGATTGCTTACTGCTTTGGCGCTTCAAGTGGGGCAGGAAGTCTCCTACACTGAACTAGCCAATATGGTAGGCATAGACCAAAAAACAGTTATTCGGTATGTTGATTTGCTTGAAAAAAGCTATATCATTTTTCGGCTTCCTGCATTCAGTCGCAACCAGCGCAATGAAATCATGAAAAGTCGCAAAATCTTTTTTTATGATTTGGGCATTCGTAATGCTTTGGTAAGAAATTTCAACGAATTGAAATATCGAGACGACAAAGGCAGGCTTTGGGAAAATTTTTTGATCATGGAGCGTATCAAAAGGGATCAGTCTCGACAAATCCATAAAAATTATTATTTTTGGCGCACCTATGAACAACAGGAGATTGATCTAATCGAGGAGTATGGCGGAGAGCTAAAAGGGTTTGAGATGAAGCTTGGAGCAGGAAAGGCAAAAGCTGTACAATTTTTGAGATCATATCCTGGAAGCACTGTGGAAATCATCACTCAGGATAATTTTGAGACTTTTGTTTTTTAGTTTGGAAGTTATTTCCTACAGGAAGAGAGCAAAGAATAAACATCTTGCTCTCTTCCTGCAGAGTTCATGGGTTTAGCTTACTTTGCTTTACTTTGCTTATCATTCAATTGCTTTCTTCTCTTCACCCATAGGATACCAAATACGATAAGGATACCCAATGCAGGGACAAGAAAATAAAGCACAGCCAGGGGAGATGTTTCATCTTTAGGCTTGGCCTTATCTTCAAAATTAGCATCTACCACTTTCTTTGTATTTTCAAATTCAGCCTCTATTTCAAAAGATTCTTTTATCTCTTCAATAGAGACTTTTTCATAGGAAGCCAAAGAGCTTAGTTTTGGATAAAAGAGCTCAATAGCTCCATCATCGCTTATTCGATAGATTCCAGTATCACTAGTATCACTATACTTGGTTTCTTCTAATGCAGCCATTACATATGCAATATCTCCGTCAGTAAAAATATCAAGGAAAGCTCCACCATTCAGCAAGATATTTTGCGATTCCGTACCTTTTTTGCGTGTTCTTATTAAATCCCAGGGTTGATTCTTGTTTTGGTAATAGATCCATTGATCGCTGATATTGAAGCTTTTAACAGCTTCAGCAACAATTGTCTTAACTTCCTTCCCTTCATGGTTGCTACGACACAAGTGGTTATTAGCGTCCAGAAAGTAGAAGTGTTGATCATCAACTGTAAGATAGCTTGTCTCTTTTTCCATGATGCTTTGATAGTCGCTTCCATCGGTACGAACTTTGACTACATGCATATCAGTTGAGCGGATGTAGTATAGCCACTCATCCAGCAGGTTGATTGAAAAGGCAAAGTCTTTCGCAAGAAGATAGTTTTCATTCGAGTCCATGGATTTTTTATAGAGACCTTGACGATTGGAATAATACATCCATCCCTCATGGATAAAAAATTGGGTAGCAACAATATCATGGAACACTTCCCATTCTCCTTGAGAAGGGTCATCGTCAGTATAGTTCAATGGAAGCTTTATAATTGAGTTTTGATCAGGGCTTTTTCTTGGAAAGCCAAGAGAAAAGAATATCTGATTTTCGTAAAGGTTTACCCTTCTTGAAAAAAGGACAGTTCTTCTGCTGTCAATAACTATATGCTCATCATCTCCTTCATAATCCGTGTGAATCAAACTATCACTTTGTTGTTGGTGTAAGCTAAACAAGATCCGATCTTTGCCAAAGAACATTCTGCCATCAAAATTACGATTACCCGCTGGGTCAATAACTATGTTTCGAGAAGTATCATCAAAGACTTTTTCCGAGGAATAGGAAAATACTATTGCAGGATCTTGCTTCTTGAGAGAAGTAGGGTCTGAAAAAAATCTTTCCAAAGGCATACGCATAGTAACAGAAATAAAAAAGATGCAAAGAAATACGATCCCTATGAAATGAATAAATCTTTTATATGTTGTTTTTCGTATCATCTTCTTATGGCCCCCTGTATCTGCGAAATCTTTCTCTTACGACTGCTCGGTACTGTTTTGCTTGAACACCTGAGCCATTATAGCGCATCACTGCAATGAGCCAGTTTTCAAGTGAATTATCATTTCTATTCATTTCTCCTGCATCTATTGCATAACGTCTTTTTACCATTAGATGTCCTATTCCTACTCCAATGTTGGTGAAAGGATTTGTTGAAGATGGCCCAAAGGATGATGCGTTGAAGTTTAAATTAAACATATTGTTTAATTCATTTACTTGTGGTTTTCCAACAGCCATTAATCCCCAGCCATCTATTGCATCGTTTGGTCCAGATCTTCTGACTTGATGCCTTTTTGCACGATTTCCTACTGTACCTTCAAACATAGATTCTTGTTTTATCATTGCTTTCACTATGTTGCCCAAATCAACCAAACCTATTAATTCATTGGTTCCAGCGCTAAAAATCGATAAACCTAATCCTAAATGCTCATTGAAGAAGCTAAGCCAAAAACCAATTTCCATGTCATAGGAATTAAAGTTATTTTCTACTTTTCCTCTTGGGTATCTTGGATCAAAACCTTCTTCAATTAATTTTTCGTTGTAGAAATTATAAATACCTTTATAGATTGTATCACCTCCCCGCTCAGTGTGATCTTCTTTGGCGAGATTGTCTGCTATCACTGCTCCGATCGTAGCATGCTTCATGAATTGGTAGTAGGTCCAAAAAGTATCGTAACCTTCCAAAATTGAAGCAAAGGTTCCCAGGTTATCTTCAGCAAAAGAAACGATATCCCTAAGAAAATTCATTACATCAGTTGGAGAATGAATTCTGAAACCTTCTTTTTTCATTTGCCTGAAAGCAGCATTCAGTCCAGCTACAATTCCCCTTTCTGCATCTGTTGGGTTATCATCATGCGTATAGCCTGCACGAAAAATTCCTGTTCTTTCATCCCATAATACAATAACCGTTATTCCATTAATGGTAAGACGATATCTTCGCACTCCATCAGCTCTGTCTTTGTCATCGGTAATTTCCTCCACCTCATAGCACCCGTCCCATCCCGGCATGCTCAGGCCAGGCAGGGATTTCCCAGCTAATTCACCATCAAAGTAACCTGAAGAGGGATTAAACCCATCATGAGGGCTCACGATGCAGGCATGCTGGGAGGAGGAATAGTTGGCGGGGTTGCCCTGCCCAAAGCGGGAGGGGGTACCGGTATTCTCGGGAGAATAGCCTGTGGGGTCAATTAAAGAAATTGGATCATTCTGGCAATAGACATAGCGGTTCTGGGAAGCCAGCAGGCTGGCGGATCCTTCGAGAGCATCCTCCTGCAGAAAGCGTCCCAGTGCTGGGTCATAATACCTTGCGCCCAGATGATACAGGCCCGTGGCGGCATCCCACTGCCCGCCCTGCATCCCGGAAAGAAACCGGGTGTGGGGCAGTAATGATCCCTGCAGCAATCTGCCAAAGGGGTCATAGTCGTAAGTTTCCACCAAAAGTCCCGTTTCATCCGTCAGGCCCCAGACCCAGCCCCGGTAATCACTGATAAAGTAATAGGAAGTGGTGGTCTGGCCTTCCGTGATGCTCATGCCCCAGGGGTAGTAGCGCAACGTACGGATAACCTGCTCAGTGATGGGATCCCGATGCTCTTCCATGATGCAGGCGCCCTGATGATAATGATAGTGGATATCAAGCGTGGGAGTCTGCTTGCGTACTCTCTGCCCGAGCGCATCATAGGAATAGGTGTGAACGCTTTGATCCGGCAGGGTCACCTGGTGCAGATTGCCTCCCACTTCATAGGCATAGGTGGTGGTCTCAGCGTTTTGCCCTATCGTTAAGGTACGGGAGACCATTTCCCCCACGGCATTGTAGCTGAAGCTTTCTTCTTCAAGGGTGGCTTGGGTGGTGGTGTCTTTGCGTACCCGCAGGGTCAGCTGGTCAGCAGCATTGTAGGTATATTCATCCGTGGTATCGGTGGTAGTGGCTTCAATGCGCTGGGTCAGGCGATTGTAGCGCTCATCATAGGTATAGGTATAGGTGGCGTGGGGCAGTTGGGCCACCAGTAACTGATCATCCTCATCGTACTGGTAAAACCGGTCATGGCTTGCATTCCCCAGATGGATGTTTTCCTCGATGATGCGGTCGCCTTCATCCCACAGGGGAGTGAAGGAAGCCAGGGTTACCGGATCCAGCAGGGCTTTGCGCCACCAGTTGAGGAGACGTACCTGGGTCACCCAGGCCTGGTCTTTGAGTTTTCCTCCCTGGGCCTGGATCTGGCGGTGAAGGTGAGCCTGGTGAAGGTGCCAGTGCACGAGCAGACGGGCATATTCCCCTGCAGCCAGAAAGATTTTTTTCCGCGCCAGGGTTGACTGCTCTTCTGTTGAGGCTGCCTGCGCCTCGTTCTGTGAAGGTTTTCGGGGGGCGTAGGCACCCTGTTCCTCCATGGCGGGGGCGGTATAGAGGAGTTCAGTAATACGGTCATTGGCATCATAGAGGTAATGGACCTCCGCTGTGCTGGGAAGCTCTTCGCTCAGAAGCCGGTCAGCGGCATCATAGCTGAACGCATAACTGCGGTTGCCCGGGGCTTCAATAGCTGTCAGCCGACTGGCGGCATCATAAGTGAACTGCGTGACTTCCTGTTCCCAGGTGCTTTCGATCAAGCGTCCGACGGCATCATAGTCAAAGGTGGCCTCCTTTTGCGCAGGCGAAGTGACGGCGGTGACCCGGTTCAGAGCATCATAGCTGAATTGATGGGTGCCAGTGGCCGAATGGCTCAGGTGCGACAAGCGATCATAGGCATCGTAGGTAAAGCTGATGCTTCGCTGGTCAGAAGCGGATAGCTGGCTCAACCGCTGATGCGCATCATAGGTATAGCTCAGGCTTTCCTGGGTGGGGTAAGCAATACTCAAGGGCTGGGAAAGCACATTCCAGGTAAAGCTGGTGGCTTGCTCGAGGGCATCTTCCACTTCGATCAGACGGTCCAGTGCATCATAGGTGTACAAAAAGCAACGAACCAGCGAAAAAGTTTCATAAAAACTCCCTTCAGAAATTAAGATAATGAAAAACAGTTGTCAAAACCAAAAAGCTTTGCTATGAAGATGTTCAGCCTGGATATGTGCCTGCTTTCCTTTAAGGTAGGCAATCGGGAACAATTATATGATAGTAGTATAAATTGAAGCATGGGCTATGTCAAACACAATTATGCAAAAAAGTGATCATAATCAATAAGCAAAGGCAAAAACAATGTCAAAATTGGTACATAAGAGTATCAGGGATATTCTTTTCAAGAAAAATTCGATTTAAGGTTTGCTTTGAATACAATATACAGTAGATTTTTAAAAAAGGATGATATGATGCAAAATCTTCGGAAAAAATGGCAGGGAAAACAATCAAAAAAAATAGGAGCATTGCTGGTTGCAGTTTTGCTTTGTTTTTTTAGCATTTTACATTTACTTCCAGGCAACATTTATTCGAAGTATGCCAAAATAGACCCGTTGATTGATATTACCCTTCATCAGGAAAGATCTTTTATGATTGATTTTTATGGCGATGCAGTGCTGGAAGGTGCAGATATTGATCAAATAGAAGAGATACAGGAACACTTCAGGACCTGGATGGCCTCGCAATTTATTGAATATACTGAAAAGCAAGCGTTGACCCATGCTCGCAACAGCATGATTCTTTCCCTGCGATCCAGCGACATTCCCAGACTTGCCAGAGCTCCCCATATACAATCGGTTTTCCCCTTGAAGGGGTCTTTTAGTCCAGCGCGTGGGATTGCAGTGCGCCATATTGCTTCACCAAAAGAACGACAGCAAGAATCCTTCACAGGCAAAGGAGTGCGAGTGGGTATCATTGATACAGGGATACAGACCGAACATCCAGAGCTTAAAGGCCGAGTGGTTGGAGGCACCAATTTTGCCAATCCTGCTCGCTCTTATGATGACCAGGGGTATCATGGTACATTCGTGGCTGGCGTGATAGGTGGAGCCGGATGGGATGGATTCCACCAGGGAGTGGCTCCGGAAGTCGAATTTATATCGTATGTGGTTTTTGAGTATGGCAGAGCCATGTCGGTGTCAATTTTCCCCGCCCTGGAGCAAGCCATCAAAGATGAATGCGATATAGTGGTACTCTCATTGAATGGGTTGGTGGGTTTTGATCCCAGCAGAGAGCATGATGCTTTGATTGATACGCTTTCTTTGGTGAGACGATCAGGCATTGCTGTGATTGCAGCTGCTGGCAATGAAGGTCAGCCTAGAAGAAATGTCGATAGAATCAGATTGCCAGGAGCTTCATCCGATGTGTTGACTGTAGGCGCCAGCAACGACCGAAGAACACAGTGGATTGAGCTGGAGGATGATCAAGGTCACAGGCAATCTATTGGTGCCCCCCTGGGCATGCCTTCCAAGCCTTTTGATACCAGCTTGTCAGAGTTGCCTGTCATGAGCGCATCTTATGGAAGAAGAGAAGATTTTGTTTCTCCAGGGCCATCTGCTGAAAATGGAGATCCTTTTATAGCTTTGGTGCATCGCGGCCCGGTTGATAACCCTATCAGCTTCCATGAAAAAATGAAAAACGCTATGAATGCAGGCGCAAAAGCTGTAATTTTTGTAAATTATCCTGGAGCAGACTATGTAAATCCCAGAGTGGATACCGAGATCTATGATCGGGATTGGCATAAAAATACTATTCCTTCCTGCATTGTGCAATATGAGGACATAAAATTTGCTCTGGATCATCTCCAAGACTGGACTTTTTATTTTTCCACCCGCTATCCCTCGATACCTGATATCTGGACTTCAGCGGGGCCAATACGCCAGGCTATGATAAAACCCGATCTCATAGCTCCAGGTTTGCATATTTTTTCGATTGTTGGTCTTGGTTACCAATGGGCGTCGGGATCTTCTATTTCAGCTGGCTTTGTTGCAGGCGCTGCAGCTTGCTTGATGGAAGCGCATCCCGATTGGAGCGTGGATCAAGTTTTTTCAGCTTTGATGCATACTGCCACCTGGCTCGTAAATCCATTAACCGATCAACCTTTTTCCTGGTTTTTGCAGGGAGCGGGCGAAGTAAATCTGAATCGAGCACTTCAAGCACCTGCACATATTTATCCTCTTTCCATGCATGTGCAATCACGAGGGCAAAATGTTCAGCAATCCATTCTTATCAGCAATACCCAACAAAGAATGGTTTCAAAGGAAGTATCCGCGCATATGATCAATAAGCTTCCTTTTAAAGCTTCACCAATTGAAGTTATACCTTCAGTGAATCGAGTTGAGTTGCCTTCAGGAGGTTCTGTCGAAATAGAGATACAGTTCAAGGTGGATGTTGAAAAAATTGAAAACCAGTATTATGAGGGCTGGGTTGAAGTGGGTGACTTGAAGGTACCATTTGTTATTGATTTTCCAGGTTACCAGGTTTCTTATGCTCCTGTCCAGTATGTTGAAGTCAGCCCGGAGCGGTGGGATATCCCAACTTTGTTTGATGATGGGCCCATTGAAATATCTTTTCTTATCTCATCAGGAAGCAGAATTGCAACAGAACGGGCAGAATTTATACGAAATAACGCAATAGTGGATATCTCAGTGATTGATCGACAGGGATTGGAGTGGGGGCAAATCTTTGCTCATAATGGATTGTTTCCGGACTATTATCAAATGAATTTCAATGAGCTATTTATGGATCGCACTTTGACTCCTCCTGATGGTGAATATTTTGTAGTGGTAAGAATGTGGGGTATTGACAGAAACCTTTCTGTGATTCAGTCAAGAGAAACTTTTCCCATTGAAATAGTCAACTCTCCCAATAAGCCTGTCAATGTTCATTGGCATGCCTATCGAAAACATCTCGTCAACCAGCGCTTTAACATAGAGCTTAAAGCTGACAGGGATTTGAATATAAGCCATTTTATTATGGAATGCAGATTTCAGCCCGGACAACTGACTTGCCAGTCCATTCATACTCGCGCAATGAATCGATGGATAGGTGGCTCCATGGAGCTAAATCGGATAGGTAGCAATGCAAAGGGGATCATGTATGCCAGTTGGTCAACTCCAGATCAAGAGGCTATCTTTATTCCAAAGGGCACCAGCTTGTTGGAGATGGGTTTTGAAGGAATTTTTAGGGGCGAATCCAGCATTAGGGTTTCAAAGCTCTATGCTTTTGATGAAAGCGGAGAATTATTGACTTTTCGAAGCCCTGGATTTACTTGTTTTCTTTATGATCGATATTTTCTCCGAGGCGATGTAAATAATGACGGTGAAGTCGATGAAGATGATTGGGCTATGATGAAGAAAGCTTTTGGCTCAACTTATGGGGATGAAAATTTTGATTTGCGATGTGACATCAATGGAGACGGCATAGTGGACATCAAAGATCTGTATTATTTATCCAGGGAATATCTTCCTTAAGGTTGAATCCAAGGCTCGACTGAATAAAATACCTATGGAATGAAGAATAAAATTTGCGAGTTTATTTTATATAATGAAGAGCAGTTAATGCAGTTGGGGCACTGGTTTACTTGTTGCCTTCGAGGGCATGAAACTGTTGCGTTGTGCGGAGACCTTGGATCGGGCAAAACCACTTTCACCAAAGGGGTGGCTCATCGATTGAGCGTTAAAGAGGATATTATCAGCCCCACTTTTGTGTTGCTCAGGGAGTATTTGCAGGGAATCCATCCTTTATTGCATTATGATATCTACCGCCTCGAAAATGTGCAGGAGCTTCTTGATATTGGGTTTTTGGAGCAATTGGACGATCAGGGTATTAAAATGGTGGAATGGGGAGACAAATTTCCTTCACTCCTGCAATACTTTGACTGGAAAATAGATTTTGAAATTACCGCTGAAAATTTGCGAACCGTAAGGTTTTTTCAACATGGCTAAGCATCAGTTATTCATACAAACTGCTTTGAAACAATCAATGCTGGCTTTGTTTCGAGATTATCAATGCCTTCAAGAACATTCGATGGTGCTGGATCATCGGTCCGACAATACTTATGTCAATGATATTCAAATCATGCTTAAAAAAAACAAGATATCCCATACAGAGATTCATGAGCTATATCTGGTGCATGGACCAGGTTTTTTCACAGGAGTTCGAGCCGGGGTCATCATAGCTAAAGCATGGTACCAGTTATTTCAACCGAAGATGCAACTGGTTTCCAGCTTTGACTACATCTCGGCTTGTATCTCTGGGGCTGTTCTGCCGTATGGGGTTGTGATAGCCGGGTCTGGAAAAGAAGGTTATTTCAAACTTTTCAGCGATTCTGAGGAGCAATCTGCTTGCATGATAAACTATGAAGAGGCTATGGATTTGCAAAGAAATTATCCCATATATTCCGATCTTCTTCCTCTTTGCGAAAAATGGGGGTTTATCCATGTGCAACCCCGGGCTGTTTTGCCATTAAAATCAAAGCAAGCTTGCAGTTTGAATGAAATATTCCCGGTCTATATCCGCAGAGAGGACGATTTGTTTGGATGAAAAGCCCCAAAATACAAATTCGGTCCATGAATATTGCTGATATCCCTGCGGTTTATCAAATTGAAAAAGATAGTTTTCAGTATCCCTGGCCCAAAAAGGAATTTTTTGTTGAGCTGGTGCGCAACCGATTTGCCAAATATTTTGTTTGCTACCTGGAAAAAGAAATGGTGGGTTTTTTGGGGTTGTGGTTGATTTTGGATGAGGCTCATATTGCAAATATTGCAGTTAAGCCAACTTATCGGAAAAAAGGCATAGGGCATTTGTTGATGAATTTTGGAGAACAACTTGCTGTTCAGGCTCGGTGCAAAACAATCGTGCTCGAAGTAGGCATTAGCAATAGTATAGCCCTTGATTTTTACAAGCAAAGAGGCTACAAGGTTACTTACCGACGCAAAAATTATTATGCGCATTCTTTTGAGGATGCATATGAGATGATAAAGGAGCTAAATAATGCGTGTGCTGGGAATTGAAACTTCCTGCGACGATACTTCCTGCAGTGTATATGATACCGATCAAGGCATTCGCTCGGTAGTCTTGTCTTCTCAGGAAGTTTTTCACCAAAAATATGGAGGAATAGTGCCTGAAATAGCATCTCGCAAGCATCTGGAAGTTTTGCCCTGGGTTGCAGAGCATGCTTTACTGGAAGCTCAAACCCAATGGGATGAACTGGATTTGATTGCGGTAACTCATGGGCCAGGCCTGGTAGGTTCACTTTTGGTGGGTGTTGACTATGCAAAAACCTTGTCTATGGGGCTTGGGCGACCCATTGTTGCAGTGAATCATTTGGAAGGCCATTTGCTTTCTCCTATGATGGATCATTCCGATATAGCTTTTCCCTTCCTTGGAATCATAGTTTCCGGAGGGCATACCGAGTATATTCTGGTCAAGGCAATAGGAAGGTATGAAAAGGTGGCTGAAACAGTGGATGACGCCTGCGGAGAAGCATTGGACAAGTTTGGAAAATTGCTGGGCATACCTTATCCTGCCGGACCTCTCATAGAAAAGAAAGCACAGGAAGGATCAAAAAATGCTTATGCCTTTCCATTGCCCAAAGTGAAAAAAAGCACCTTTGCTCTCAGTTTTTCAGGGTTGAAAACTTCAGCCATGTTGCTACTCAAATCATTAGGTTCTGATCAAACCTCCCTGGAAGTTGCCCATCTTTGCGCATCTTATCAGCATGCTTTGTTTCATCAATTGCTGGTGGTAGCCAAAAGAGTGTTGCATCAATACCCTGTAAAAGCAGTGACGCTTTCTGGAGGGGTGGCCGCCAATCAAACACTTCGCGATTTGTTTCAAAGTTCTTTGCCTGTTCCCTGCTTTTTCCCTGGTAGAAAATGGTGCACGGACAATGCAGGAATGATAGCTTTTACCGGATATCATCAGTATAGGCTCAGAGGGGCTGATACGCTGACTTTTCCCGTGGTATCGCGCTTGTCGATATCATCCATTCATAATTCAAAGAATAGTGAGGTAGGCATATGAATCGTCATTGGATACAAAAATTGGTGTATTGCGGTATCTTGATTGCTCTGAGTATTATTCTTTCTCGTTTTGCCAGCATCAGGTTTGCCTATGGAGGAGCGGAAAATATCCGCGTTGGATTTGGGGCTTTCCCGATTTTGATTGCAGGCGTGCTCTTTGGCCCTCTTTACGGAGCTGTTGTGGGTATTGTGGCTGATATCGGTGGCTTTATGATTAGCCCAATAGGGGCCTATATGCCTCATTTCAGCCTTGTTTCAGCTATGTATGGTTTTATTCCTGGGCTGGCGATGTACTTGCCTTTTTTAAAAAATTTAACTCTCATGGAAGCCTTTCGAATCCGATTTATTACAGGGGTTGTGTTGTCTCAGCTCATCACGCAATGGACACTTTTGCCCTGGTTTCTTTTTCTAGTCTTTGAGATACCTTTTCAAGTTTCACTGATTCCTCGATATTTCACTGCTCCCATTCAAATTGTTGCATATACCCTGCTTGGATTGGTTTTGTTTACTCAACCTGTCTTCCAAAAATGGATTAAAAGATAAGATGAAGAGGGGAATGGGTTTGATATTGCTTTTTTGTTCATCAAAAATACAATCAAATTATTGCAGGTTTTGTAATTAATAGGTAAAGGAGACCTGTCATGGAGAGATTGCAGGGGCCTAAAAAAAAGAAAAAGAAAAAAATTAATCCGCTGGATGAACTTTTTTTGGTTAGCAAAAATATCGAAAAGGATTATCAACACCAACAAAAAGAAGCAGAGGAATATATCGCTTCTTTGGAAGAATCATTCACCACTGAGGAAGAGCGTTTTGGTCTGGATGAAGACGAATACCTCTATGTGCTCATGGAAGATGATCTGGTGTAAACTGGGTTTAAATTGGTATCGTGAAGCATGTAATTTTATCCGTACCGTAAAGGTATTGTGATAAAAGATGATTCCAGGAGGGCATGTGGATGAGTAAGTCTTGGTTAAAAAAGAGTCTGGCTTTGGTAGTGGTCTTGATCCTTTCCTTGCTATGTTTTCAAAGTAATGCGCAAGAGCCATCCGATGGATTTGATCCCGATTTCATTGCTCTGGCTCAACGATATCATGAGGATAACCATGGTATTTCTCTTATCCTTATGAAAGAGGGTGAAATAGTTTATGAGGCATATACTGGCATAGGATCTCCTCAGAGAGCTCATGAGCTTGCAAGCGGGACCAAAAGTTTTTCGGGTATCATGGCGGCCTTTGCGGTGCAGGATGGTTTGATGGAATGGGATGAGCTTGCCAAAGAAACCTTGCCTGAGTGGGAGGACGATCCCATCAAATCTTTGATCACCATTCGCCAGATTCTTTGGCTCACCAGCGGAGTTCGAGGAGGCAACCAGCCAGGCAATGTGCCCACCTATGAGGAGGCCCTCCAGGCTCCAGCACTTTTCAGGCCCGATAGAGTTTTTATGTATGATTCTGCCCCATTTCAGATTTTTGGAGAAATTATGCGCAGGAAGCTGGAACCCCAGGGAATTGATCCTTTGGAGTATCTTGATCAAAAATTGTTTCAGCCATTAAATATTGGTTATGGTTTTTGGCGAAGAGGAAGGGACGGCAATCCTCATTTGCCTTCAGGAGCATTTCTCACAGCTCGCCATTGGGCAACATTTGGAGAATTTGTGCGCAAGGAAGGGCTATGGAATGAAGAAATATTGCTTGACCCTGATTTGATCAAAGAATGTTTTATCGGATCAGACCCCAATCCAGGCTATGGGCTTACCTGGTGGCTGAATCGTGAAGTATCCAAAGAAATAAGAGATCGCAACCGTATGATTGATCGTAATTATATGTGGGATCATCCAGCAATACCCAAAGATTTGGTGCGGGCAGCCGGAGCAGGTGGTCAACGCCTATATATCAGCCAGGCAGAAGGATGGGTGATCGTGAGGCAGGCTACAGGTATTTTGGAAGCTTTGGATCGCGGTACGGGTTTTAATGATCAAGCCTTTCTTTCTTTGCTACTAACGGGCAAAACCAACGAAGCATCTTTCAGCGAGCATTGCCTGATGGCAGGGGAAATAAATACAACAAATCAAAGAGCTTGGCCACCATTGGCCTGGAGGCAGATCCTTATTGCCTGAATGGCTGGTTGGAAGTAGAATTAATATTGAGGTTTTGGATGCAACGCAAGTGATTTGGGATTTTTTCACCCGACATCCAAAATCAAGTGATAATAGATAATTAAGCATAGTATAATTGGAAAAAGGTGAAAAAGGATGAAATACAGAGAAATATTATATCAACCTTTGAAAGTATTACTGGTTGCGCTTTTTGTTTTTTCATTCTTGTGGAGTGGATGCGAAAAACACGATGTTTCAATTACACTTCCAACCAATGAGACTATATTGTATTTTCCTGAAAATTTAACTGAGATGGATTTACCCGATTATCGGCTGGATATTGTGCATTTTTGGCATGAATGTCTTGAAAGCTATTTTATCGGAGAGGCTCTGATGGAAATACTGCCTGAGTATTATCAGGACGAAGTCAACCAGGGCTTAATCACTTACCGAAGAGTACGAAGCCAATATCTCGAAAACAGTGAAATCGTATTCAATTACAAAGCCATGACCGAGGATTTTGTGACACATCTAATCACACCCGATGCTGATGAGATGAAAAACCATCATTTTCTCTGGTATATTGCAGAAGATGAAGAAAAATTGCATCAATATCTCAAAGATATGTTACAGAGCATGATGAGCAAATTATAAAGAGGATCTAATGGTTGAGCTCTTGCTGTATTGCAAGTTTCACTTTACTCCACTCATTAAATAGCTCTTCAAGGAAACCTTTGCATTTCTCCGGGTCAGAAGTATTTTGCTCCATAGCTTCTGCTATAGAAGCCATTTTGACAAAACTAATCATGGAAGCTGTGCCTTTAATGATATGGGCAGTTTGTTTAATTTCTTCCACATTAAATCGCTGAATTGCTTTTTCCAGATTTTGAATTTTTTCAGGCAAATTTTTGGATATTTCAAGGAATTGATAATAAAGATCAGTATTGTACCCTACTCTTTTTAACAAGCTGGCCTTGTCGAAGCTGGGGTTTTTCTCCATTTTTAAAGCAGTGAAAAGATGTTTGTGGATCATTTTGTCCAGCGTTTCCATATCAATGGGTTTGGATAAAAAATCGTCCATCCCGGCGGCTATACATCGATCTCTTTCTTCTTTAAGTGCTCCAGCAGTCAGAGCAATAATAGGTATTCGATGGTCTTTTTGTTGTTCTCTTTCCCTAATTTGTCTGCAAGCTTCAAGCCCATCTAATCCAGGCATTTGAACATCCATCAGCACTAGATGAGGATGCTTTTCCAATGTAATTTCTACTGCCTCAATGCCATCAATAGCTTCAAGTATTTCAGCACAGGGAAGAATATTTTTAATCAATGACTTTGCCAGCATCATATTCATATGGGAGTCCTCGACTATAAGGATTTTGATATTATCAATGGTTTCACATGCTTTTTGTTGCAAATATTTTGTTGCTGACTCTTTGTCAGCTAAAGACACAGCAGATTTATTTTTATGGATATTTTTTAGAAATTGATACAATACCTGAGCTTTGACTGGTTTTATTAAATTGAAGCGGACACCCAGTTTTTTGCATTGATCTCTTAGCTCTTGTCCATCAGAGGAGCTATGCAGAAGAATAATGGGCATTTCTTCAGGTGTCAGCACCAGTTTTTCTCTTATCAGTTTTATGGTTTCCAACCCATCCATGTAAGGCATATGATAATCAACGATAATCAAATCGAAAGGCTCATTTTTTTCCAATGTTTTCAAAGCTTCCAAGCCATTTTCGCATCCAGTGAAGGCAATACCCCAATAGGAAAAATTATGTTCAAGGATTTGTCGATTTTGAACATTGTCATCAACGACCAGGACTCGTTTTATGGGCAATGGCTCAAAACTTTGCTCCAAGGTACCCTTATGATAAGTAGTTTCGATGATAAAAGAAAAGGCGGATCCTTTGCCAGGTATACTTTCCAGCGCAATCTTTCCCCCCATTTTTTCTACCAACAGGCTTGAAATGGTCAAACCCAATCCACTGCCCCCATACTTTCTTGTAGTTGAGCTGTCAGCCTGGGAAAATGCTTTGAAAAGTCGGTCCTTCTGCTCAGGTGAGATTCCGATTCCTGTGTCACGAACAGAAAAAGTATAACGACCTTGATCGCTATTTATTTTCTCAAAGCTTACTTTAAGCTCAATTTCTCCCTTTTCTGTAAATTTAACAGCATTACTAAGCAAATTAATTAATACTTGCTTAAGGCGTATTGGGTCAACTTCAGCAAATCGAGGGATTGACAAGCTTATATTTAAAAGCAGTTCGAGCTCTTTTTGGGAAGCATGATATTTGATAATGTCTGCTGTTTGTTCCATCAGTTCAAAAACATCTGTTTTAATCAGTTCAAGCTCCAACTTACCTGCTTCAATTTTCGAAAAATCAAGAATATCATTGATGATGCCCAGTAAGGCTTGCCCTGAAGTATGGGCATTCTGCGCATATTGTTGCTGAACATGACTAAGAGGTGTTTTTAAAAGTAATTCAGTAAAACCAATCACGCCATTGAGAGGTGTGCGGATTTCATGACTCATGTTGGCTAAAAACTCAGATTTAGCTTTATTTGCAGCATCAGACTGCTCTTTGGAAGAAACAAGTTCTCGCTGTGTTTCAATCCGCTCTTTGATATTCACCAGTATCCCAGAAAATATTCGGAGAAGAGTAGTATCTTTGTCGGTATAGTCGTGAAAATGTTTGACCGAATCAAACCCAACGAAGCCTACGCATTGTTGATCCAGCATAAGAGGAATAGCCAGCATGCTTTTGATATCCTGGTCTTCGAGCAATTTTCTTAGCTTGCTCCCTTGATCTAAAGAGGGTACCCTGGGGATATATACCAAATCATTATTCTGATGAGCTTGAACCCATTCAGGCATTATATCCAGAGGAACTGACTGCAGGTTATCTATCTGGGGGCTGATATTTTCTGCGCACCATTCAAAAATATTGTTGCATACTTGCTTTTCCCAGTCATAGTCAAAAATATAGACCCGATCAGCATCGACAAAAGTGCCTATTTCTTTCAGTGAAGCATTGATAGCGTCATAAATGGTAGACAGGGGTGCATTGATATAGGAGCTGGCAATGTTGGTCAGCAATGCTTGAAAAGCAGAAGCATTTTTTTCTTCTGTAATGTCTCTGGTAACTCCTAGAAAACCGATGGTCTGACCTTTTTGATCGCGTAAAAAGCTGATATTGATGGACACAGGGATAATCTTTTTATCTGACTTGTAGTGATCCAGTTCAATTAGTCTGGACCTGTTTTTATCGACCTGAGGATCTTTTTCTTTCTCTAATTCTTCTTGCAATACTGATTGAATTTTTTTCAGGGAAGAGGGAGGGAATTTTTCTTCGATGCTTTTTTTACTATGCTGTTCGGGGGTTTCGCCTAACATTTTTTCTACCGATGGACTGATATAAGTAGTTTTCAGGTTCATATCCATTGTGAAAATTACATCCGTGATATTCTCGGTAAGTTGTTGATACTTTTCTTTATAATATTGAAGCGCTTGTTCGTTCATATTTCATTATCCTTAATTATCCTTGTTAGGATAAACCTTACTTAAGCTATGCCATTCTAACAGTAAAGTTATATGCTATAGTTCAAAGAAATCAATAAAAGTTGTGAGTGTGCAGTTTTTAAATTTATGCATTATATGATAAAATTAAATTAATTATGTTTTAATTTTGACGAAAAAAGTTGGAAAGGTTTAATATGAAAAATCTTGACTTCCCCTCTCTTCGTATTGGGGATTTAGTAGCACCAGTACCTATTATACAAGGTGGAATGGGAATAGGGATATCGCTGTCGGGATTGTCATCTGCTGTAGCTAGTCAGGGGGGTATCGGAGTTATTGCTGCTGCAGGAATAGGTATGTGTGAGACTGATTTTTTTAAAAATTATTTACAAGCAAATATTCGAGCATTGAGAAATGAAATACGTAAAACACAATCCTTAACCAAAGGTATTTTGGGTGTAAATATTATGGTTGCGCTTTCAAATTTTAGCGATTACGTTACAGCCTCTATTCAAGAAGGAATTGATATTATTTTTGCAGGAGCAGGTCTTCCGCTTAATCTGCCGACTTATTTAAGCAAAAACAGCAAAACCAAATTGGTACCTATTATTTCCAGCGCTAGAGCAGCTCATGTTTTAATAACCCGATGGCAGGAACGATACCATTATACGGCTGATGCTATTGTATTGGAAGGACCACAAGCTGGAGGTCACCTTGGATTCAAAATAGATCAAATCAATAATCCTTCCTATCAGCTTGATCAACTTCTTCCAGAAGTACTTAAAGCAGTATCCTTGCTGGAATCAAAATACAACAAAAAAATTCCTGTAATTGCAGCAGGAGGTATTTATAATGGAAAGGATATAAAAAAATATCTTTCCATGGGTGCCTCTGGAGTTCAAATGGCTACTCGATTTGTTGCAACAGAAGAATGTGATGCATCCAATGATTTCAAACAAGCTTACCTTATGGCCGAAAAAAAGGACGTTGTGATTATAAAAAGTCCTGTGGGCCTCCCTGGAAGAGCCATACAAAATAAATTTCTTTTTGACGTGAGCGAAGGACAAAAAAAACCTTTTTCATGCCCGTATCATTGTATTAGCACTTGTGATCCCAATACTACTCCGTATTGTATTGCTTCAGCACTTACTCATGCCAAAAAGGGACAATTCAAGCATGGATTTGCTTTTGCTGGATCCAATGTATGGCGCATTAATCAGATGGTCTCAGTGGATGAATTAATCAAAACCTTAAGAAAAGAATTTGAGGATGCTTCTCATTGATTAAAAATTCATCTTAGTTTTACTATCTTATGTAAAATTACCAATTATAATCTAAGCAAATGTAGGTAGCTTTTTAATAGTCTTTTCTATGGAGGCTAACGGATTATGCTTAAAGATGAATTAGTTGAAATTTTATTAGTTGAAGACAACCCCAATGATCTTGAGCTGACCATGAGAGCCTTTAAAAAAAATAATCTATGCAATCAAATTCATGTCGCTCATGATGGAGAGGAAGCAATCCAGTTTATTTTTCACAAAGATTTTGATATGCCTGGCTCTCAAACCCAACGACTCAGGTTAATATTGTTGGACTTAAAACTACCCAAGATAGATGGTATAGAAATTTTAAAAAAATTGAAAGCGAGTTCATCCACTTCGCATATCCCTGTAGTGGTGCTTACTTCTTCAAGGGAAGACAAGGATTTGATGGAAACTTATAAGCTTGGCGTCAATAGCTATATTATCAAGCCAGTTGATTTTCATAAATTTACGGAAGCTGTTAATGAGATTGGTATGTACTGGCTTTTATTAAATCAAAATTGCCCCCGAAACATGCCTGACTGCAGATCTTTTCCAAAACAAGGATAAAGAGGGATGAAGCTGTTTATTGAAATTGTGTTTAACCTGGGGATGATAGCTTTATTGAGCATATTGGCTTGTTTGATAGGAGCTGATCATCATAAAAACCAAGAAAGAAAAATCCTGAGAGGATTGTTGTTTGGCGCAGGTGCTATTATTGGTATGCTGATGCCAGCACAGCTTTATCCAGGCATTCATTTTGATGGGCGATCTGTCTTGATCAGTTTTTCTGGTCTTTTCTTTGGGCCCATCAGTGCTTTGGTTGCTACCATTATGGTTATAGCTTTTCGCATCTATCAGGGTGGAGCGGGAACATTTGCGGGATCTTTGGTGGCTTTAAGTTCTGCTGGTTGGGGGATATTGTTTTTCTCTTTCATCAAGCATAAGAAAGTTGTGATTACTCCCCTACTGTTACTTAATTTTGGATTACTGGTGCATGTATCAATGATTTTGTTGCTGTTTTTATTGCCTTCGGATCTCGCCTGGAGAACTATCCAGCAAATGATCTTTCCTTCTTTGACGGTATACCCAGCTACTACTGTATTGATAGGCTGTATCTTAAATTTAATTTTGTCCCGGTATCATGTTGCTGAAGAATTGAAAAAAAGTGAAGCCTTATATCGGTCTATTTTGTTTGCTTCTCCAGACAATATAACCATCACCGATGCGGATGGAATTGTAAAAATGTGCTCACCTGTAGCCTTCCCGTTGTTTCAATGTGAACAGGAAAGCGAAATCATGGGTCAAAAAATCGACAAATTTATTATTCCCGAAGAAAGAGACAGGTTAAGAGAAAAAATAAATGAAATGCTGAAAGGATCTTGCTTGAATGCTGAAGAATTTAAAGGGAAAAGCTGTAAAGGGAGACCTATTGACCTTGAAATTAACGGGAAAGCCATTAGAGATGCACAACATAAGGTGCAATATATAGTCTTGATTATTCGCGACATCACCGAAAAAGCACAAATCAAAAAACAAATGATCCAAATGAATGAAGAGCTCGATCAGCGTGTAAAGATTAGAACCAGCGAGTTGGAAGAAATGAACAAGGCTTTACGGGCTTTCTCCTATTCGGTGTCCCATGATCTAAGAGCACCCCTGCGAGCCATCAATGGTTTTTCAAATATTATTATGGATGATTATAGCGAGGCATTAGGGGAGGAAGGCTCCAGAATGCTGTCGATTATTAAAGATAATGCCGTACGAATGGATGAGCTGATTAAAGGTTTGTTGTTTATGTCCAAAGTAACCCAAAGTGAAATCAAAAAGCAGAGAATAGATTGCAATGAGCTGGTTTCCCAATGCATAAAAGAGCTTATGCAAACCAGAGATAGCAATCTTATCCAAATTCAGGTGGATGATCTTCCTGAAGCATTTGGCGACCCTGTTTTGATAAGGCAAGTCTGGTTGAATTTGATTGAAAATGCTTTGAAATTTTCTAAAACACGCGAACAGGTTAAGATTAAAATTAGTGGATTTAAGAAAGACCAGTGGGTGGAATATGGTGTTCGGGACAATGGAGTAGGGTTTGATGAGCAGTATAAAGATAAGCTATTTAAAACATTTGAACGTTTGCATGGAGATGATGAATTTAAAGGTACAGGCATAGGCTTGGCATTAGTGGAACGGATTGTAAATCGTCATGGCGGGAATGTTAGGGCGGAAGGCGAGCAAAATATGGGAGCAAGGTTTTTTTTCTCCTTACCTTTGCCTCTTTGACAAGCTCAATTAATTATAATTAAAACTTGTTGCTTGAAACTCAAAGCTATTCTCTGTAGAATTATATTCGTTTATTGCCCGATGGTGTAACTGGCAACACGCCTGACTCTGGATCAGGAAAGTCAAGGTTCGACTCCTTGTCGGGCAGTTTTTATTTTAATGATGAAGAATAATAAAATCGAAACAGATTGGACACAAAGACTGCTTCAATGGTTTGATAAAGCCAAGAGATCCATGCCTTGGAGAGGTGAAAATGATCCTTACAGGATATGGGTATCTGAAGTTATGCTCCAGCAAACCCGAGTAGAACAGGCTATTCCTTTTTATTTGCGTTTTATTGAACGGTTTCCATCCCTTGAGGATTTAGCTTTGTCTCCCATAGAGGATGTACTCAATGCATGGAATGGGCTGGGATATTATCGCAGAGGAAAGCAACTGCATCAAGCAGTTCAAATAATTTACTATGAACACAAAGGGGTTTTTCCAAAAAGTTTTGAGGACTGGCTTAGTCTCCCGGGTATAGGGAGGTATACTGCAGGGGCATTGATGAGCATAGCTTTGGACAAGCCCTGTCCTGCAGTTGATGGCAATGTGGCAAGAGTTATCAGTCGATTTAAGGGGATAAGGGATGATGTGACCAAAGATATTACGAAAAAGAATATTGAAGGCTTTTTGCAACAGTATTTTCCCGTTGATCGATGTGGAGACTTTACGCAGGCATTGATGGAGTTGGGGGCGATGATGTGCCTGTCCAAAAACCCAAAATGTCTACTTTGTCCTTTGACGGGCTTATGTTTTGCAAATTTGCATCAAGCCCAGGAGGAATTGCCCGTAAAAAAGAAAAAAAGTTCCGCCATAAAAGAAGAATGGGCTGTATTTTTGATCGAAACCCTGAACACTGTTTATCTGGTCTCAAGAAAAAACGAAGCTCTTTTGTCAGATTTTTGGGGATTACCTATGGTGTACATTGAAAAGACTTCAGCCATGGAAAAGGCATTTAAGGAGAAATATGGCCAATCTGTAAAAATTGTGCAAAAAATAGGAGAAATGCGATATGTATTTAGCCACCGAGAATGGAATATGTCAATTTATCAAGCAAAATTAAACAAAACAGCCCGATTATTAAAAGAAGACTGCACGTATGATGATGATTGTAAAAATATAGCAAAACCATTTCAGAAAATATTATCTGAGTTTAAGATCGAATAAGTTTGACTTTATAATGGATGGTGCCGAGAGGTGGAATTGAACCACCGACACACGGATTTTCAGTCCGTTGCTCTACCGACTGAGCTACCTCGGCATAAAACGGGATCGACGGGATTTGAACCCGCGGTCTCCAGCGTGACAGGCTGGCGTGTTGAACCGCTACACCACGACCCCATATTCCAAGTTTTCAATTCCTTGCACTTTCTTTTTCAATCCTACTCGCCAAAGTGGGCGAAACAGGATTTGAACCTGTGACTTCCTCGGTGTAAGCGAGGCGTTCTACCGCTGAACTATCCGCCCTTTACACATTCAAGTACCGAGAGTGGGAATCGAACCCACACGGATTGCTCCACACGCCCCTCAAGCGTGCGCGTCTACCAATTCCGCCACCTCGGCATATAATACTAAAAAAAATTCAAAATTCAACTCTGCCGTATAATTGCCAAAAGAAAGGTGGAAATCACAAAAAATACAGCAGACCAGGTGATAACTTTATCAAGAAAAGCATCAATCGGTTTGCGGGAGCGAAATATTGAAGCACTTCCCGAGATAGCGCCAAGACCTGCAGATTTTGGTGACTGGAGCAAATATCCAATTATAATTCCCGAAGAAGAGAGAAAAAGCACGATTTGACTGATTAATCGTACTGTGGCAACAGCATTATCCATTTACTATCACAAATCCTTTCCAATAAATCCATTCAATTTTTCTCATTGCAAAAAATAATACCTATTTTAGAATTAAATGCAAGATGGTACTGAAAAGACCATACTCTTAAATGAAAGGTAGGTGTGGTGCCCGATACTTTGAAAGATCGGAGCCTATGAATTATGAGTGAGACCAAAAAATTAGTTTTAGGTGCTATGTTAATTTCAATTTCTTTAGTTTTAGGATTTACTGGCTGGGGTTTTATTCCTCTTCCCTTGCCTATTGCTGGAGCTACCATATTCCATATCCCGGTGATTTTAGCTGGAATTATGCTGGGGCCATGGTATGGAGTTATGACAGGTTGTGTATTTGGTGCTTTTGCAATTCAGCAATTTCCTATGTTTCCCTGGTTTGTCCTCTTTCCAGCCAGGCCCCTGATTGGTCTTGTTGCTGGCTTTGTGTTTATGTTTGTTAGCAGGTTTGACAAGAAAAAAATGATTGCAGCAGCAAGCGCTGGTGTTTTAGGATCATTTACCAATTCTGCTGTTACCTTGGGTCTGGCAACTATATTCAGAGTATTTGGAGAAACTCTCGAAGCTAATTTGGCTGTTGTGATTGGTGCTATACCTGTAATAATAACAGAAGCAGTTTTGGCAGCTGTTATTGCTCCAGCTATTTTCACCGTTTGGTTGGCTTATTTGAGAAAGCCTAAAGCAAGCTGATGTTTCGAAAGGATTAAATCATGATATTAGCGATTGATGCAGGAAATACCAATATTAAGTTTGGCTTTATGGAAGGGCACCAAGTGGTCTATTCTTTTAAAGTAGCTACAGATCATGGGAAAACTTCTGATGAATACTGGTTTTATTTGCAGTCTTTTTCGCAAATGATCCCTTTTTCCCTCGACAGGATTCAAGGAGTATGTATTTGCTCGGTGGTGCCCTCTCTTGATCCGGTTTTCCTTGCTCTCATCAAGCGCTATATCAAAAAAAGATGGGTATTTGTCGAGCCAGGCATTAAAACTGGTTTAACTATTTCCACCGAGAATGCCAAAGAATTGGGAGCAGATATTGTGGCAGGGGCTGTGGGCATTTTGCATGCCTATAGCCTGCCTGCTATTATGATCAGCTTTGGAACTGCAACGGTTTTAACTGCCATTACATCAAAAAAAGAAATATTGGGCGTTGCTATTGCTCCTGGGATGGTTAACTCAGCTGAATCTTTATTTTCAAAAACTTCCAAACTGCCCAGAATAGATATTCGAAAACCCGATGCATTTATTGGAAGAAATACGATACAGTCCATGCAGTCAGGTTTTTATTATGGGTTTACGGGTATGGTGGACTATTTAATTGATGGATTCATCAAAGAACTTAATGAGGCCAATGGAAAAGTTATAGCGACCGGGGGGCTATGCTCTTTATTAGCGAGTAACTTAAAATATGTGGACTATATGGACCCCTATCTTAACTTGAAAGGTCTTTCAGTGATTTATGAAAAAAACGTGGAACATAGCTTCGATTGAATTGGAAAATCCTGTAGTGCTTGCCCCCATGGCAGGCTATACAGACTCTCCCTACCGAAGAATATGCCGCAGGTTTGGCGCAGGTCTGGTTTATAGCGATTTAATATCAAGCCTTGGGATTTGTTTTAACAATGAAAAAACCATGCATATGCTTGAATTTGATCCCGAGGAGCGACCTGTCAACTTGCAATTGTTTGGTGCTATACCTGAGAAAATGGCCATAGCAAGCAAAGTGGTGGAGAAAAAAGGATTTGAAATGTTGGACATCAATATGGGTTGTCCAGCTCCCAAGATTACAAAAAATGGTTGCGGGGGAGCACTTCTTAAAGATCCCATGAAAATAAAGGATATTTTGCAGGCAGTGGTGGAAAGTGTTGCTATCCCTGTTACAGTAAAGATTAGGATTGGCTATAGTCGAGATCATATTAATTGCGAAGAAGTAGCCCAGATAGCCCAGGAAGCAGGCGTCAAAGCTATTGCAGTTCATGGTAGCACCGTAGAGCAAGGATCCAAAGGAAAAAAAAATTGGGATGCCATAAAAGCTGTCAAGCAGTGTGTCGATATTCCTGTCATTGCAAACGGAGGCGTAAAAAGTATCAAAGATTTTTTTGCTATTCAGCAATATACAAATGCAGATGCGGTAATGATAGGCAGAGCTGTCATAGGAAGGCCCTGGTTTTTCAAATTGGTTGATCGAGCTCTGGATGGTGAGGAACCTGAATTATTGGACAGAGAAAAAGTAAACCCTGATGTGCTCTTTCAAACAATTTACGATCATTTTGATCTACAATTGGAATATTATGGTGACGAGTTGCTGGCTGTCAGAGAAATGCGAAAACACTTGCATGGTTATTTTCATGGTCAACCTGAGTCCTGTCGTATCCGCGATCAGGTCAATAAAGTGAAAAATAAAAAAGAAATGCTTACCTTGCTTCGAAACTATCAAAACACTTTTTTTTAATTATAATGTTGAAGTATTATCCTTGATTAAGGTGAGAAAATGAAACATGTAATGAGCATAAGCCTTGGTTCCTCCAAAAGGAATCATCAGAGTGAAATAAAGATTCTGGGAGAGACTATTTTACTGGAGCGCATTGGCACTGATGGCGATGCAGACAAAATGAGAGAACTTTTTAAAAAACATGATGGCAAAGTGGATGCTTTTGGTTTGGGTGGTTTTGATCTTTACTTGAACTATAAAAATAAACGCTATATTTTTCGAGATGCCTGGAAAGTAACCCGGGTTATTAAAAAGACTCCCCTGGCCGATGGATCTGGTGTCAAAAAAACTCTTGAATGCATGGCAGTCCGTTCACTACATGAGCAATTGGTTATCAACAATGATATGAAGGTGCTGATACCATCTGCTGTCTCCAGGTATTATTTATATGAAACCTTCAAAGACCTTGGCTATCAAGTGAAGTGGGGAGATATTCCTTTTGCTCTTGGCCTGGGGAAGAAAGCTTTTTCCAGCAGTAGAGGAATGGATGCTTTGGCTTACACCCTATTGCCTCTCATGGTGAGATTGCCATTTAAGTGGCTTTATCCTGTTGGAAAAGATCAGGACGAGATTGTTCCCAAATTTCCCCGACTATATCAAGAGGCAGATATTTATGCTGGAGATTTTCATTATATTTATCGTCATTTTCCTCATGAAGCTAATGATAAAATTGTCATTACCAATTCTATTACACAAGATGAGATTGACGAGCTTAAAAAACGAGGAGTTAAGCTTATAGCTACGGTAACACCTCATTTTCAAGGAAGATCATTTGCGACCAATGTGATAGAGGCTTTAGTTTGCGCAATCCTTGAAAAAAAGACTGAAAATATTACCATAGAAGAGTTTATGGATATTTTTAGTCGCTTAAAATTTGAACCCGCAGTACTGCGATTTAAGTAATATTATAAAAAATAGGGAGAGATTATATGGCAAGCAAAGAAGAAAAAGAAACAAAAACAACTGAAAAAACAACTAAAAAAAGCAGTAGCAAAACAGCTACTACAAAGAAAAAAGCTACAACCAGTAAAACAGCGAGTGCATCAAAAAAAACTGCAACAAGCAAGAAAACAAAAAAACCAGCAAAAAAGCAAGCTGAACCAAAAACAAAAAAGAAAAAATCTCTCAAAGAAGATTGGCCTATTGATGATGATTCTGAAGAAATGGATACTTCATATGAATATAATAAATGCCCCCCTGTAGCAGATGTAGGAAGCTACAATATTGACGAGGAAGAAAAGCCAACTTTAACAAAGCGTGGGTTGGAAATGCTCCAAAAAGAGCTGAAAGATTTGAAACAAAACAAGCGACTTGAAGTAGCTGAACGCATTCGTCAGGCAAGAGCTTTGGGAGATATATCAGAAAATTCTGAATATGAGGAAGCAAAGCGAGATCAAGCTATGATTGAAGCAAGAATTCAGGAGCTGGAGCATTTGCTTAAGTCTGCTGTTATTGTCGATGAAGCGATGTCAGGAATTGAAACATGTGTACAAGTTGGAACAAAGGTAAGAGTGGAAAATCTAACCACCAAAACCAAGGAAACCATAAAGATTGTAGGCACTCTTGAAGCTGATCCTTTGAAAAATTTGATCTCCAATTCTTCTCCTTTTGGAAGAGCAATGATGGGTCGACAAAACAAAGAAGTTGTTAAAGTGCCCACACCGGAAGGGTTTGTGAAATATAGAATATTGGAAATTAAAAAAGGTTAAGTTGATGTCTGAAAAAAGAAAAGAATTATTTGGACCCGAAATTGATTCATTGATTAAGGAATTGGAAGATCATAAGACCGAAGCTTACCCTTTGATTCATTTTAACGATAGAGATTCTGCGGATGATATAAAAAGCAATTTTGAACAATTTGAAGGTAAAAAGGTCCGAGTTGCTGGTCGCCTCATCACTAAAAGACTTCATGGCAAAGCAGGGTTTGCAACCATGCTGAGCGGCGGAGTCAAGCTACAGATTTATTACCGAAAAGATGCAATGAGTGAAGAAGCATTTCATCGGGTCAAAAAATTGATTAGCGTAGGAGATATTTTGGGCGTGGAGGGCACTGTTTTTAAGACTCGCACTGAAGAAATCACCGTTGAAGTTCAGGATGCTGTCCTTTTATCCAAAGCACTTTCACCTCTGCCAGAAAAATGGCATGGTATTGAAAATGTTGAAGTCAGATATCGCCAACGGTACCTTGATCTTTTAATGCATGAAGATGTTAGAAATGTTTTTTATCAACGATTTAAAATTATAAAAGCTATTCGGGATGTTTTGATTGCTGAAGGCTACATGGAAGTTGAAACACCTACCTTGCAGGATATTTATGGCGGGGCATTGGCCAAGCCTTTTGTAACTTTTCATAATGCTTTGGATCAGGAGCTTTTCTTAAGAATTGCCCCCGAGCTTTACTTGAAAAGGCTCATCATAGGTGGACTGGAAAAAGTATTTGAAATTGGGAAGGCTTTCAGAAATGAGGGCATCTCCCTTCAGCACAATCCGGAATTTACCATCATGGAGCTTTATGAAGCCTATGGAAACTATAAAACTATGATGAGCATTACAGAAAAAATCTTTGATGCTATTTGTACTCATGCGCTCAACGGAAATGAAGTTCAATTTAAGGGGCATACTATCAACTGTCGACCCCCTTTTAAAAAAATGACACTCGAAGAGGCTTTTCAGCATTATGCTTCTGTTGATATTCACCAGCTTTGCCATCAGGAATATACTCGAGAATATTTGTGCAAAGAAGAGATGCGCATGGATAAACCCTTTTCCTGGGCTAATGCTGTTGATGAGGTGCTCAAGAAAAAAGTTGAGCCACATTTAATTCAGCCTACCTTTTTGTATGATTATCCTCTACCCCTGTCTCCTTTGGCAAAAAAGAAAAGCAGAGATTCTCAATGGGTGGAAAGGTTTCAATTGGTTGTTGGCGGGCTTGAAGTGGGCAATGCATTCACTGAGCTCAATGATCCTGTTGATCAGTATGAACGCTTTACAGGTCAGGAGGAAGCAAGAAGCAAAGGCGATGATGAGGCTCATACTTTTGACCAAGCCTATATCGAAGCTATGAAGTTTGGATTGCCGCCCACCGGAGGTCTTGGTTTGGGTATTGACCGTATAGTGATGCTCTTTACTGGGGAAGAATCCATTCGAGAAGTGTTGCTTTTCCCCCAGCTTCGTAAAAGAGAAGATATATGATACCCATTGATGGGCACTCACTAACACTTAAAGAAATAGAAGATATAGCCCTTCATTATCAATGTGTCTCCATTGCTGAACAAGCATGGAGCAAAATGAAGGAATCCAGTGACTATATTGAGACTATCCTGCATCAGGAAAAAATAGTATATGGCATCAATACTGGATTTGGCAAATTAGCAACCACAGCCATCCCTATGGATAAGCTGAGAGCATTGCAGGAAAATCTTGTGAGAAGCCATGCGGTATCTGTAGGAAAGCCCTTGAGCGAAGACATTGTGAGAGCGATGATGCTGATACGCATGAACACTCTTATCAAAGGGTATTCAGGCGTTCGACATGATACCATCAAATTGATGCAAACTTTACTTAATCAACAGGTCTATCCATGGATTCCAGAGACAGGATCTCTGGGCGCCAGTGGTGACCTATCTCCTCTGGCTCATCTGGCTTTGGTACTGATGGGTGAAGGATATGTACTGGATGGTGAAGGAAAGCGCATCTCTTCAGCTGAAAAGCTTCGACAATTGCAGTTAGAGTCTGTCAAACTGATGCCCAAAGAAGGTCTGGCTTTGATTAATGGCACAAGTCTTTCCAGCGCCTGGCTTTCAGTGCTTTTGATACAGACAAAAAATCTTCTCTATGCGGCGCTTTCTGCTATGGTTCTTTCCATGGAAGCTTATGCAGGTTGCAAATCAGCGTTTTCAGGGCTTTTGCATACTGTTAAGCCACATTCGGGACAGCGTATGATTGCTCAGATTATTTATGATTCACTGGAAGATTCCAAGCTTATTGATTCTACTGATCGAGTACAGGATCCCTATTCTTTTCGGTGTTATCCTCAAGTTATAGGACCATTGCTTGATATTTACGAGTATTGTAAAAATGCCAATCAAATTGAAATCAATGCTGCGACTGACAACCCTCTTATCTTTCAAGATCAGGAGCAAGTGCTTTCAGGTGGCAATTTTCATGCTCAAGCCATAGCTTTTCCTGCTGATTTTCTTGCCATTGCTCTACAGGTTCTGGGTGAAATCAGCGAAAGACGAATCAATCACTTGCTTGACCCCCATCTTAATGAATCACTCACTCCATTTTTAGCTCAAGATCCAGGAGTTCAGTCTGGTCTGATGATAGTGCAATATACCTGCGCAGCACTGGTTTCTCAAAATAAGACTCTGGTGTATCCAGCTTCAGCTACTTCCATACCTGTATCGGGCAACCAGGAAGATTTAGTCAGCCAGGCTCCCAATGCTTGCTGGAAGCTTGAAAAAATGATTAAAAACCTAAACCGTATTGTGGCTATGGAATTGATTGTAGCTTCACAGGCATTGGATCAACGAGATGTGGCCAAGGCAGGCATTGTGGGACGCCAGGTATATGATAAAGTGAGATGCTATTCCAAAGCATCTTCTGAAGATCGATCTTTATCTGATGAGATGATGAGCCTTGCTACAGAAATATCAAAAGGAATTTTTTCGTCCTCTTTACCATTTGAAGTATTTTAAATAGTTGCTTAGGGATTCGATGTTTTGGAGGTAGATTTAGTATGGATAATTGTGAAAAAGAGCTTAAAGAGAAAATTCTAATTAAATATTTTCAGTGCGATCATCAATCTGGAAATATAATTACTGAGAGTGAATATCAAGAGTTGCCTGACGAGGAAAAGAAAGTTTTCGTCAAAGATGTTGACACCCAGGAACAGGAAACAGTTACTTACAGCAAAACATTTTTAGCAGAATTAAAGCAAAATCATGAAAAATTTCTTGAAGTTATAGCCATGAAAACTTTTGAAAAACAAATGGAAGCCCTTAATACTTTGCAGACTATTAAAAATATACTTTTCTTTTTTCTAGTGCTTGTTATATTTGCTGCAGTTATCTGGATTTTTTCATTAATGAATGCTATGTAAATTATAATCTTTACCCTTGTTTAAGGTTTGTCGGGTTGTTCTGTATTTTTAACTTTAAAAAGGATCTGATCAGGATGATATGAACCTATCATCTGGGGCAAAGCTCTGGGATCATTTAAAGATGTGGTTTCCATGATATATTGCGCCCATTCTTCCAGACTTACGAAGCCATCTTTTTCTCCAGTTATGGCGCCATCCGGATGCCCCAGTAATGCTTGTTCAACTGCATATGTAAAAGGATTGATAAACTCTCCTTCAATCATTACGGGTCCCGAAGGCAAAGCATTATTTTGCGAAGTGATGACTATAAAATTTTTACCCTCATCTGCACGATTGTTCCATTGATCCTCGATTTCCATTAAATAATCAATAAAGCCTCCAGCAAAGCAAGACATAATCATAACGATGACGGTTTTTGCTTCGATAGCCAGGAGTTGTTCTGCATATTGGGGCCATATGGTAACACCTCGGTGGGGAAGAGGTCTTCGGTTTCTGGGCGGAGCATCAAGCCTGAGTCCTCCCCATGGTTCTTCGGGTATAAATTCATTTTTCAGACCGTGAGTATGTGAATAAATAATGAGAGTGTCCCAGGATGAGACATTTTTTGCATATTTTTCCAGCTCATCAAAGATAATTTTCTGGCTCACTTTCATTTCCGGGGAATCGTTATAATATTCATCTTCTGTCATCACGGGCTCAATGATTGAATGGAGCAAAAAACTATCAGCAACATCAACTGCAGCATTGATTCGTTCGATAGCTACGACCCCTCGTCGTTGAAGGGGTAAAGGATCTTTTGGCATAGCTTTGTTAAAGGCAAAAAAATGACTTCTTGCAATGGAAACATAACTATGACTTGGCGTGGGATCAAGCAAAGGTAGAGATGCTCTGCCCTTTCCCGCAAACTGACTACTAAAAGAACCGAGAGCTACAATGATCAAAAAGACTACAATTTTTTTCATTTTTCCTCTCCTTGTATCAATCATCATAGTATTAGTATAAAAAATTGTCCAAAAAAGTTACATTTCCGACAGTTTTTTTTAAAATAAAAAAAAGGGCAGACCCATTGGACCTACCCTTGAAGTTAAATAAAATACCAGGTAAAATCAATCAAAAGTTGTTTTCAACCTGGCAGGAACCATATGTAAACCTCCTCTTGAAAGGGTAAAAGGAGCAGTTACCAAATCATATTGGGGATAAGCATCGTCACCAATGGTTCTGATGCGCAAATAAGTGTCCATAGGCACATCCCACGGGATTTCATCTTGATTCAAAGCCTCACTCAGGACATCAAATTCCACGCCGCCTGACACATCCACAGGCTTCCATTCAGTGAATCTTCCACTGGTTTCTTCTCCAGCTATTGCCCCCATGTATAGCGAGGCCTCCCATTCACCTGTTTCACCAAAATCATTGATGCCAGTGAAAAGCACAATAAGAACATTAGCGTTGTCTTCATATAGATCTTCATCCTCAAATAATACAGCTTCTGAATCCAGCCAAATATGGACTTGATGGTGCTTTCCATTAGTTAGCGTAAATGGATTGCTTACCACATCCATTTTTGGAAAATTTATGTCACCCAAATCTCTTACACGGACATAGCAATCATTCAATTTACCCATGGGAGCACTATTTCCTTCACGAACATCTTCAGGGATTAAAAAAAGTATTTCCATTGCATCATCCACAGGCTTCCATTCAGTGAATCTTCCACTGGTTTCTTCTCCAGCTATTGCCCCCATGTATAGCGAGGCTTCCCAATCAACCAATTCGCCAAAATCTTCAACCCCAACATTCAAGCGAACAGTGACCTTCGTGTCTTTTTCAACTTCAACAGGATCCCGAGTCGTTTCAGTTTCAGTTGTGCATCCAGCAATAGCTATTGAGCATGTCAAAAGAACTGAAACAAGAAGAGCCAATAATTTTTTCATTTTTTGCCCCCTAAATTACTTTTTTTATATTTTATAATGATTAATTATAATTGATTTTACAGAATAAAACAAAAACATTTATATACAACATATGATTGATATAATAAATAAAATTATTTCAAAAAAATTTTCTATTATTCCTTCCAGTATTTGGTAAAAGTTTTGAGCATAATCCAAACATAAGTTAGGATAAAGAAAATCCATACTATGGGCAGGATGGATCTAAAAAAGATTGCAAAATAGGTCCCAAGAATAATTCCCAAAGAGATCAGACAGAATTTAAATACAGCCCAATCCAGCACATTGTATTTTCTTGCAGCCTTCAACGATCGATCAATTAATTTTTTCACAGTTTACCTCCTTTCGCAAAAAATACTATAAAATCGAACACATTGCACTATCCAAATCTGTCATAGCTTCTGAAAAACTTTTACGCATCAAGAGATCCACCCCTCTATCCCTGTCGGTGGATGACTGATTGATCATAACAAGGAGCTTTCCGTTAAAATAATCTATCAGTCCAGATGCAGGATATACCACCAATGAAGTACCTCCAATGATCAAGACTTCAGCTTCCTGTATCAGTTTCACTGCATAATGAACAGAATTTTCGTTCAGCATTTCGCCAAATAATACTACATCAGGCCTGATGATACCATGGCAGGAACATAAAGGCACGGTTTCCATGGCTAAAAAAGCATTCAGAGTATATTTTTGTCCACAATGCTGGCAATAATATCGAGAAGCAGAACCATGCAGTTCAACAACTTTTTTGTTGCCAGCTTTTTGGTGCATTCCGTCAATATTTTGGGTGATGATGCCCAGCAATTTGCCTTCATTTTCCCACTTGACCAATATTTCATGTCCTTTATGAGGGTTGGCTTCAGGGTACAGGCGTTGTTTTCTGAAAAATGCAAAAAATTGCTCTGGATGATCATGCAGATTTTTACTGCTAAGGGTATCTTCAGGCACCTTTGAGTAAAGTCCCTTACTGGAACGAAAATCAGGAATTCCGCATTCGGTGGAAGTCCCTGCTCCTCCAAAAAATACAATTTTGTTGGTTGACCTTAGAATATTTCTAATTTGGTGGTTGATATTTGCATTCATTTCCATTTTGACTCCAATATATTTTTAACTTGCTTCAAGTTAATCATATTATACTCACAACATGAATTAATAAGCAATTAAAATAAGTAAAATTTTTACAAAATATCTTATGATAGAGATTTGATTTTTAATTTACTTCTCTCAGGCAATGTTATAATAAAACAAAAGGTTTACAGCGAAAGGTGACAGCAAATAAGATGAAGAAGTGGATAACCTTTTTAATCAGATGGAGAAAGGCAATGGAATGATATCACGGGGCAGGAAGGAATGCTAAAGGCAGAGCTAAGGATCACAAATCTCCACCAGGATGAAGAAACCAAAGAAATGGTGCCTTATATGACACAGGCGCAATTTACTTATGATCTACTCAAGATTAAAGATATTGTAGCTCCGAAAGCTGATACTATTTCCATAGGAAGCGAGCAAATTATAACTTTTACAGATCTTTTGCAGACTGAATTGTTTTTTTCCTGGGAAGCCCATAGTGAATCATGGTCGCATGAAGCTGTACAAATTACGCTCTTGCCAAAAATGCTGGATATTCCTTTACCTGATATTCAATCGCCTTTGAGTCTTCAATTGCATGCATTTGATGAAATGGAAAAAGGAATCATAAAAATGGTAAATGGGCTGGTAGAAATGGGGGAGGGTGCTGAAGAACTTGAGAATGGTTTTGCTGAATACCAGAAAGGTTTTATGCTGTGGAGCAAAGGTTTCAATGAATTGCAGTATCATTTGCCATCTCTCAGAAAAGCTTTTCAAGATTATTTAAAAGGTACGGCTTTGATGAAAGAAGCTTTTGAGTTAATTCTTGCTGGTCTGGAAGAAGCAGAGCAAGGTTTTGAGCAGTTAGCCAGAGAGATGGAACAAGCTCAAACAGCTTTGAAGCAAATCCAACTACAAATGGCGATGTACAGAACCAACCATGAAGAAATCCTGGACACTATGGAGCTTATGTCCAAAGATGCTGATGATATAAGATCGCTTGCCCGAAAAGTGCAATCAGTGTACGATGAGGATGCAGAACCATGGATATTGGCTGAAATGGTACTGGATCATCTTCATCATGAAAGAAAAATAAATGAATTACTCAAAGCACAAACCCAAAGGATGGATTTAATTTTTAGCGTTATTCAGGAAATGCAACAACGAATAACTCAAAATTATTTACCATTGCTTGAAACCACCCAGGAAGCTTACGAGGAGTTATTAAATGGAATAAAGGAGCTGGACACGGGAGCAGGTAAGCTTAGTGAAGGCTTACAGGAGGGAAAAAAAGGAGTAGATCTGCTAATGGAAGGCATGGAAGAGCTTGGGAAAGGTAAAAGCCTTTTAGAAAAAGGCTTGCAGGAAATCGGTAAAGGGATTTCTCTGTTGCCAAAAGCTCCGGGATTGCTCATTGAAGGTTTGCGCAGTTTGCTATATGAAGGTATCCAGCCTATGAGCCATCAAGTAAAATTATTGAGCAATGAAGTTCAAAATGAAGAAGAGCGACTATCCCACCTTCAATCCATCGCAAAACAACACCAAAATACTGCAATTATGATCAAAATCGAATTTCTTTCTTCTCCAGTATTTCCCTCGCATCAGTTAATGGATACCCCCTCAAAAGCCAAGCCTCAAAGCCTGATACAGCAATTAATAAACTGGCTCCAAAACCTATTCATCAATAAATAAAACACCTGTATCGCTCAAAGGGGACTGTCCCCTTTGAGCGATACAGGCGTTTTATTTATTGATGAATAGGTTTTGGAGCCAGTTTATTAAT
>PXBT01000153.1 GCA_003566815.1 Caldisericota bacterium | reverse complement strand
TCAACATTTTGAGCCATTAACTGATGGATCTGTGCCGGGGACATATTAAAATCTCTTTCCAGCAATGTATTGATAATAAATTGCTGCATTTCAGCCTGGGTATGAGGAGGAGCCTGAACAATTTTAATCCGATGAAGAGAGCGAAAACTTCGATTTATGCGATAATTATGATAAACATCCACAAGAGTTGACTCATTGCCAAAAACAGGAAACATAACTCCTATCATCAAAAACAAGGAAAGAAATGAAGGAACAACAGCCCTGAAAAACATGCTCTTTTTTTTATGTACCTTTTTTTGATGGTCCATTTTTTGCATGATTCTATCGAAATGGCCATTGCCTGAATAAAGATCATTCAATGTCTTATGAATATTATTGGTTATTTCAAAATCATCATTATGCATTATCTTGCATTGACTCCTTTAGTTTTTTTACTGCCCGATGAATTCGAACTTTTACATTATTCTGAGTTATTTTTTTAATTCTTGCAATCTCTTCTATGGTTAAATTTTGAAAAAACCTCATTAAAATCAATTCCTTTGATCCAAGATCCATCCGATTCAAGTGTCTCCTGATATCCATTTTTTCTTCCAATGAAAAATCAGATGATTTAGCTCCGTCAAGGTAAAGCTCTGTATTGTCATAAGTAGACTTTCGCTTGTTATATAAATTTCTCGATTCATTTAAAATAATTCGAGAAAGCCAGGGCTTAAAATCTTTTTCCATGTTAAAGGTATGTAGTTTGGTAAAAACTTTCAGAAAAACATTTTCCATAACATCTTCGGCTTCTTCTCTTTTGCCCAAAATAAACCATGCGCTACGAAAAACATAGTCCTTGTAATAAATATACATCTCGCTCATTGCCTCTTCTTCACCCTCTTTAGCTCTTGCAATTATCTCTTTGTCAATGCTCAAATTCTACTCCTAATACTCTTTACTATGGCAATTTATTACAAAAAACTCATTTTTTTCTTTATTTCTATTATGGCATCATCTTGACTTGCATGCAATTTAAGTTTTTTGTTAACATTAATTAATTGATTCTACATTGAAATTGGGATAAAATATCAATCAGAAAAACCAATTGGGGGTAGTATTGTGAAAAAAGGTTTATTAAGTTTTATTGCATTTAGTTTGGTCTTTTGCTTGTCTTTAAGCATTATCGGTTGTGGTGGTGGAGAACACTCTCTCATCATTTCAAAAGATAGAGCCCGAGATATCGGGGACTGGACACTTGACGTTATAGCAAATTCAGGAGATTTTGGCATTGAAGATGAAGTCAACATTCAAGAGCTTCTTGCTCACGATGATGTAAATCTCGTCTTTATTGATTTCTGGGCTACCTGGTGCGAACCATGCAAAGCTTCCATGCCTTACTTGGATCAAGTTTACCAGGACTACAAAGATCAAGGCCTGGCTATGCTTTTTATTTCAGTTGATGTCAACAATGATACTTTTTATCGAAGAATGATGGATGATCTGGAACATTTGAATGTCAGCTATCCCATCCCCTGGGACTATGATTCTGAAGTAAAGAATTATTTGGGTGTTGGAGCTATACCAGCATCTTTCCTGGTGGATACAGATGGCAAGATTCGATACGAGCACACTGGCTTTACTTCCGAAGAAATTGATATCCCACCTCTTCGCGAAGCAATAGATTTGCTACTGGAAGAAATCAACTAACTAAATGCGTGTTATTTCAGGAAAGAACAGGGGAGAAAAATTATTCTCCCCTGTTCTTTCTTCAGTGCGTCCAACTCGAAGCATGGTCAAGGCAGCCCTCTTTAACATGATTCGAAGTCATATTAAAGATAGCACATTTCTTGATCTTTTTGCAGGATGCGGGGCAGTTGGTATCCAAGCTTTAAGCGAGGGCGCAGGCAGAGTTTTTTTTGTTGAAAAAAAGACCCATTGTATTCAACTTATTCAGAAAAACATTCAAAAATTAGGAAGGATGCGTCAATCCACTATTGTCAAATCAAGGGTTGAGTCCTTTTTAAAACATCATGATTTGGATATTTTTGACTTCATTTTTATGGACCCTCCCTATTTCTATACCATTGAGCAATATTGCGATATGTTTGAACACATACTCAGGCAAATGAAACGAGGAGGAAAGCTCTTTTTTGAATATACAGCCAACTATGACATGAGTTTTTTATCATCCGCCCATCTTTTTGATTTCAAAGAAAATCGCTATGGAAATACCAAGCTGGGCATCATTAGTCAAAAAAATGAATAAAGCTATATATCCTGGTAGTTTTGACCCCCTGACTCTGGGTCATATTGATATTATCAACCGATCGTTAAATTTATTTGATCATCTATTAATCGCTGTTACGGATAATTCGAGAAAAACTCCAACATTCAAGCTGGAAGATAGAATCAAATTTATCAAAGAAGAATACAATAATCATAAAGGGGTTGAAGTGTTGCCTTTTAAGGGATTATTGGTCGATTTTATGAAAAACAATGGAATCAAAACCGTCGTCAGGGGTATCCGTGTTTTTTCAGACTTTGAATACGAATTTCAAATGGCGCTCACCAACAAGCAACTTTTTTCTGATATTGAAACAGTTTTTTTGCTTAGTGAAATAACTCACACCAATTTAAGTTCGTCGTTAATAAAAGACATTATTCGATTCAAAGGCAACATTGATCCTTTTATTCCTAATTCAGTAAAAAAATTTTTAATGAAACATCAAAAGGAGTTTTTATGAATTATTTGCAGACCTTTGAAAAGCTTGAAGAGCTACTCATTAATGCTAAAAAAATTCCACTCACCTCCTTTGTTTTACTTTCTGAAGAAAAGATAGAAGAAATAGTGCATCAATTGAAAGAAAATTATCCCGAAGAAATGAAGATGAGCGCTCTTATCATGAATCAAAAAGAAGAGATCGTCGATGAAGCAAAAAAAGAAGCCTATAAAATTATTGATGAAGCAAAAAAAGAAAGAGAGCATTTAGTTTCTCAGCAAGAAATTTACCAACATGCACTTTCAAAAGCTGAAACAATGAAAAAAGAAGTCAAATCAGACCTCATTCAGTTGATGAGAGAAGTAAATGAAGTCTTGATATCCATCAACAAAAACTACCAGCATCAAATGTCTCGAATAGAACAACAAATCGAAGAATCATACCGACAAGCCCTGGAAAAATTTCAGGAAATCAAAGAGCAACAAATCGATACATTATAAACCCCAGGGAGGATTTATGCCTGTTTACGAATATCAATGCATGCAATGCAACCATGAATTTTCACAATTTTTTACCAGTTTCGATACCGATCAAAAGGTATGTCCAATTTGCGGGGAAACGAAAAAGCTGGTAAAAAAAATCAGCCAGCCCAGTTCAATTAAAAAGAATTCCTCCGAGGCTTGTGGAAGCTGTTCTTCAAAAAGTTGCGGGAGCTGTGGAGCTTGATGATGAAAACTATAAAAAAATTAAAAACAATTTCGATTTTATTGGTACTCTGTATAGTATTTACAAATTCAGCAGGTTTTAGCAAATCTCTTGCTGAAAACATTGACTACAAATCAACTGATCCCTATATTGCTTTGGCAAGTCAGGTAGATGGCACAAAAGCATTCAGTTTTGTCGAAGAGTTAGTTTCAGATGAATATGAGGGAAGACTTTCAGGCACAGAAGGTGCTGACAAAGCAGCAAACTGGATCGCTCAACAATTTCGTTCCTACGGCCTCCTACCTGGCGGCAATAAAGAAAATACTTCTTACTTTCAACCTTTTGATGTTCCCTTGTATGAAGTACTACCTCCAACTTCTCTCTCAATGAAGCATGGAGAAGACTCCATGATGTTTGAATATAGCAAAGATTTTGCAGTTATACCGTTTTCTGGAAGCGGATCTGCAAGCGGACCACTGGCATTTGCAGGCTACGGAATACAAGAAGATGGACACGATGATTTTTTTGGGATCGATTTGGAAGGCAACATTGCGCTAATGCTTCGAAGATCACCTTCCTACCAGGATTTTTCTCAAGACTCTCTATTTTTTTCCACTAAAATAAATCTTGCTCATGAAAATGGTGCCATTGGAGCATTGATAATGGATTTGCCAGGTGAAGATCGCCCCTACTCCCTTAATATGAAGCCTGTAAGAGGAATAAAAAGTGAAATACCTGTTTTCTTTATCTCTCCCAAAGCTGCAAATGCAATTTTTGATGCATCAGATGTCTGTGTCCAGGAGATCATAGAAAAGATTGAAGAAACCAATGAACCCTTCTCCTTCATCATGGACTGCTACATTGAAATGGAAACCCTTATTCGTATCTCAGAGCAGACAACATCCAATGTTATTGGCTATTTTCCTTCAAGGCAGGCTACTGACGACTCAATACTCATTGTTGCTCATTATGATCATTTGGGGATAGATTTGATCAATCAGGATCTTTTTCCTGGAGCAAACGATAACGCCTCAGGAACAGGAACATTGATGGAAGTTGCAAGAGCCATGACTTATCATTGTTTCACCATTGATGTCAACATCGTATTTATAGCATTTTCAGGTGAAGAAATTGGATTGCTGGGTTCTTTTTATTATGTAGAAAACCCTTTATTTCCATTGGAAAATATTCGAGCTGTTTTTAACATGGACATGGTAGGAACAGGCACAGGAGAGCTTGTTGCAGGCACATGTCTTGAGCTATACCCCCAATTGTATCGAGCTATTGAGACAAGCGCCAGCGAACTCTCGATCCAGGTTAGATTTTTGGATCGTCTTCTAAACTCAGGTTCCGACCATTTTCCTTTTCATCGAAATGGTATCCCCAATGTATTTTTTATACGCAACAACCCTACCGGCTTGGGAGGATATCACACTCCTGATGACACTATCGACAGCATTGATGCAAAAAATCTTGAAGAAACAGGCAGGGTTATTTTTCTTGCCCTGATGAAACTTTCTGAGCCTCTGTTTATGGTCATCGATACCTGTGGCTGGGAACAGGATAAAACCAACAAGCCTTATTTAAGATTTTATGGACTGGGAAACTATGCTTTCAAAGTCGATATCAACGAGTTTGGAGTAACCCAGGGTGATCATGCAAGGTTCTTTTTTCTGCTTTACCTTGCAGAGGGTACAAATTTAATTCACATAACCCTTTCCGATAACAATGAAACCGTTTATGAAAAGATCTACACTATAAATGCCAATATTCAACCAGAGCTTGCAGCGGATTTCAATAATGATGGCAAGGTAAATATTCAGGATTTATTATACTTTAGTCAATTTTTTGGAAAACAGGCTCATCCAACAAATGAGTGGGCAGTATGTGATTTGAATAGAGATGGTATAATAGATGAAAAGGATTTAGCTTTATTGAAGCAATATTTAGGTTATCGGAGCAATTAAGAAATGCGCAAATCAAGAGTATTGGTATTGAATTCAAGAGACTATCACAAAAAGAAGCAATCCACCTTTTTAGTTATTTTGCTGGTAATATTTATTGCTATTGCCGCTTTTTTATTGCTCAGGCAACAGCAACAAGTTAACATTCAAAATATAAGGCTCTTCTTTTATGATTCAGTCAATCAAGAATTAATACCCATTGAGCGCAATGTTGACATCAGCGGCACGCAGGAAAAAGCAATCAAAACCATCATAGAGCAGCTTTCTCTTCCTCCCGAAAATTTGCAATCCCTAATCCCTGCCTACACCCATGTTCAATCTGTGAGCTTTCAAAGAGACACCTGCATTGTCACTTTTCAAGATCTCTCCGTAACAGAATTGATTGATTCCGTAGTAAAAGAGTCTGCGGCAGTATATTCTCTTGTCAATTCCATCACCGAATTTCCAGGTATTCATAAAGTTCAGCTTAACATTGAAGGCAAACAAGACCTCTATTTTCATCGATATGTCTCCATAGAGCATCCTCTAACTCGTATGACAGGACAACTATTGCGAGGCGTCAATGCTCTCTTGTTTTTTTACCACTACCCTTCTGAAAGCATCATGGGAGAGCTCAGAGAAATACCTCAGCATGACAGTCTGGATAAAACTGCCTACAATGTAGTAAACCAGCTCATTATTGGTTCGCCTCAGCATGATATGGACTCATTGATTCCTCAAGGCACTCGAATCAACCAGGCATGGGTCGAAAATGCAATCTGTCATATCGATTTTTCAAAAGAAGTAAGGCGCTTTTCTTTGGGCGCAAGCAAAGAACTTGCTTTGGTCAATCTTCTCGTGCTTTCTTTAACTGAAATGCAAGGCATAGAGCGTGTTCAATTTCTTGTCGAAGGACAAACTGTATTTACTTTAGGTGGACATATGGCTGTGGATAAACCCTTGCAACGATGGTATGGTAAAAGTGATGAAAATGCAAGAATTTATTTCCTAAGAAAATTTCAACACCATCTATCCTTTGTCCCTATCGAAAGAGAAGTAGCTTCTATGCAACCTGAAGATGTCATTCAGGCTCTAATTGATGGCACCACTGCTACAGAAAAAGAGCAAGGCATCTCCTCTGATATTCCTTCTGGA
Organism: Caldisericota bacterium; assembly: GCA_003566815.1. Classification (GTDB taxonomy): domain Bacteria; phylum Caldisericota; class Caldisericia; order UBA6126; family UBA6126; genus T3SED10-260. The sequence goes on along the minus strand of PXBT01000153.1, from coordinate 4,305 downwards.
ATCAAAATCAATGCTTGCTATCCCAACGAAAACAACGAGCTGATTGTTGATCTTGAAGTTGAGCTCAGCAAATTCTTAAATGCTCAACAGGAACAAAATTTTTTGCGTCAAATGGTACTCTCAATCACTGAAAACACGAGGTTGCAACACATTCGATTTTTCTTTGATGGAAAAAAATTGGAATCCCTGCCATTTGGCACCGATACTTCCAAAGTTTTTACACGAGCATTGTCGTTTTAATAACAAATCTTAAATCGACAAAATTTCTGTCAAATCATATAGCGAGGTATTTACTTTTTTAACTTTGCCCACAGAATCTTTCATGTCAATAAGTGTTAGCTGGTGGTGTCGAATACCCACTATTTTTCCACTTTGGCCTTCCATTAAAGCTTTAACAGCATAGTTGCCAAAGGTGGTAGCCAGAAATCTATCAGTGTAAGTTGGGTCTCCTCCTCGTTGAAGATAGCCCAAAGTAGAAATTTTTGGCTCAATTCCTGAAACTTCATATAATTTTTGGCAAAACTGCGGAGCTTTGTCCACTCCCTCAGCCAAAACGATAATAAAATGCTTTTTGCCAAGCATAAAGGCATCTTTAATCTTAAGGGACAATTTAGATAAATCATAAGGTATTTCAGGGATAATTATTTCATCTGCGCCCACCGCAACCCCGCAATGCATTGCAATAAAACCTACATCCCTGCCCATCACCTCAACCACAAAAACTCGCTCATGAGAAGTGGCTGTATCTCTGATTTTATCTACAGCATCCATAGCATTATTTACTGCAGTATCAAATCCTATGGTTTTGTCAGTGCCCCAAAGATCATTGTCTATCGTCGAGGCAATACCTATCACAGGTATGCCCTGCTTAAAAATCTCATATGCTCCTGTCTGAGAGCCATTGCCGCCAATGACAATCAAGGCATCGAGCCCTGCTTCTCGGATAACGCTGACTCCTTTGCTCACTCCTTCTTCCAGTTTGAACTCAGGAGCCCTGGAAGTCAACAATATGGTGCCTCCCCGAGACAATATCCCACCCACTCTTCTGGAATCCATGCGCAGATATTCTCCATTCATCAGCCCCAGGTATCCCCGCTTGAATCCATATACTTGATGATCATGGTATATGGCAGTTCGTACGACCGATCGAATAGCGGCATTCATTCCAGGGGCATCGCCTCCGGAAGTCAGGAGACCAATTTTCATTTTATCCCTTCTTCTGGCTTTCAATATTTTCTATAAGGTTGGCAATAAATTCTGGAGCAAACTCAGCCCAAAGCTTTGGCTTATCTTCTGCAACATGGAGCCATCGTTCCATTTCCTCTGCAATAGGGTAAATTAAAAAATACCCACTCTCAAAGGCTTCTTCCATTTTTTTCTGGACTTGATAATCATCTTTAAGTTCGTTCATCATTTCCCAATAAAGCACTAACCCTGTCTGATAGCCAACAAAAGAAGCAAGATCCTCAAACCCGAGAGATTGCCAATCATCTTCTTTGTCGGTAAGATGAATTGCAAAGTCTTCATAAAAATCCTCGATCTGCATAAGCTCATGCTTTATCCACTGCGAACCTGCATCCTGTATCAAGAGTTGTTGAAAGTCTTGAGCACTGGCAAAAATCAAAAATCCATTGCTAATCTCGCTCAACCCCAATACCAGATAATAGACTGAGGAATCTTCATCTTTGAGCCAATGACCTTGATGTTGAGCATATTTTAATGGCGAAAGCATAATGTGTACTTCATCCACCGTGCCACAGAACAATGATAAAAAATCATCCTTCCAGGTCTGTCTTCGAAGCATGGAGTTAAAAATCCGTTCAACTTCGCCAATCACCATTTCCATATCTTCTAAAAACCATTGCACAAAGGCCTGACGGTAAAATTGCATTGCCTCGATAATAAAAGCAAGCAGCACCTCGTCTTCGATAGCATCCTCTTGCCACTCTTCAATATTCATGCAGTGGGGAAGAGATAGAAAAGACTTTTCCAGATCAAGCAAACAATAGTTTTTTTTAATTACTTCGCGATACATTTTGATAGCAGAATGGTTGCGATGGGCATCGAAATGACGCATAGCCTGCTGGCGATAGATTGTGTTCATCAGTTGGCAATTATGATACCTCTCAGCATCCGAGACCGCATCAATAATGTAAAGCAACTCAATTCCAGGATCCACGCTTACCTTGAACCCTTCTTTTTGCTCTTCCCTGCTCATCCCAAAGGAAGGGAACAAAAGCAAACCTGCTACAAGATAGGAAATTAGACCTTTAATCCATCGACCATTGTTTATCATACCCAAACATTACCTTTCGAACCAAAATTTACTATGTCATTATAAATCAAAGCCCTAAAAAACAAAAATTAAGAATTGAATCGCAAGATCTTGAGTTATTGATTTGTATAAATTCATTTTCCCCTTTTTGAGTAGTTTTTTCCCTAAAATCGGGTAAAAAGATAACAATGGAAAAAATGGATAAGGACAAGAAAGAAAAATTAAAAGCACAGGTTCGTCATTTTCCAGATGCGCCTGGGGTATATATTTGGCTATCCCCTGCAATGGATGCGCTCTATGTTGGCAAAGCCAGCTCCCTTCAAAAAAGAGTTTCGAGCTATTTTGGTCAGGCGCGCAAAGATCCAAAAATAGCACAGCTGATTGCTGAAACCGAAAAGATTGACATTGTGCTTACCAGCTCCCCCTATGAAGCCCTACTCCTGGAAAGCAACTTTATCAAACGCTATCTGCCTCGCTACAATATTCGACTCAAAGATGCCAAAAGCTATCAGTACCTTTGCATTAGCAAGGATGAATTTCCTGCGCTGAAAAGAGTCAGGCAGCTTCAAAGCAGGGACAAGGCTCACTACTTTGGACCCTACACCTCAGGAAAAGATATTGTGGCTCTCTTCAGCCTGATGGCCAAAACATTTCAGCTACGCACCTGCAAGCAAAAAAAGCTGAAAATTGGACAAAAACGCAGTTGTCTCAACTATTTTATAGGCAAATGTTCAGGCCCTTGTGATAGTCATATCAGCAAGGAGGAATATCTCGAAAAGGTCAGACAGGTTTTGCTTTTTCTCAGGCAAGACTATCATACTTTAAAAAAAACACTTCAAAGCCAAATGATGGAGGCAGCAAAATCAGAAAATTTTGAATATGCAGCCTTGCTCAGAGATAGACTTTTCAGCCTGGATACTTTGCTTCACAAGCAACGAGTAATCTATCCCAAAAAACTGGAACAGGATGTTTTTGCGCTACATACTTTGGGCAACCAGGCTTGCGTCGACATGATGAGAATAAGAGAAGGCAAACTGATATTCGAAGACCACTTTTTCATTGAGATAGGCCTTGACGAGCAGGAGGGAGAGATTCTCCGCTCCTTTATTGCCCAGTACTATTTTCAATTCAGCGCAGGAGCTCCACCCAAAGAAATTCTTGTGTCTCATGTCATGCAAGATACAGAAGAGCTTGTATCTGCCTTGAAAGAGCACTTTCAAGTCTCATCGCTTTTGATCATAAAACCTCAAAGAGGCAGCAAAAAAGACACGCTCGATATTTGCGCCAGCAATGCTCAACAACACTTGTCCATAAAGCTCAAACCCATAGAAACTGATATCGCTCAAATACAGCCTGTGCTACTGGAAATGCAGAAACGGTTTTCCATGCCCTTCGTGCCAAGACGCATTGAAGGCTACGATATATCCCACATTGCAGGCAAAGCCACCACTGCTTCAATGGTATGCTTTGAAAATGCCAGACCCCAAAAGAAATCCTATCGAATGTTTCGCATCAAAAGCATCGACAAGCCTGACGATCCAGCCAGCCTGAAAGAAGCTTTAACCCGCAGAATCCAGCACAACGATGAAAAATTTGGTCTTATCCCGGATTGTTGGCTGATTGACGGTGGCATTGCCCAGTTTAACACAGCTTATCGTATTGTGAGTGAAAACCAATTGCCCATTTCGGTGCTTTCAATAGCAAAAAGAGAAGAGCTCGTCTATTTCGATCCTTCTCTGCCTCCCTTAAAAATGAACAAAGAAGACCCTGTGCTCAGGCTCTTGCAATATATTCGCGATGAATCTCACCGCTTTGCAAGAAAAAATGCTACCCAAAAATACCGAAAAATGAGCCTGGAGAAGAGGCAGGAAAAGAACATCTAATTCTTTTTCAAAATTGAATTTTGATAAATTCATAATATAATTATTTGATAGGGTTTTTGTATATTTTTTGCTTCATAGTCTGTTTATTTTTTTTGAATAACATACGATGATAGATAAATTATTTGCTATTTTTTCGAACAATTTCAG
>PXBT01000003.1 GCA_003566815.1 Caldisericota bacterium | reverse complement strand
TGAATTGCTACTGAATCATAAGCCTGCATAAAAGGATAAAGAAATTCATGGAAAAAGATAGGCTGATTAGCTTTAAATCGATTGGAAAAGTCATCTCGCGCCAATATTTGCGATAAGGTAAAATTTGCCATGATTCCAATAAGCTCAGATATATCGATTTTTGACAACCATTCACTATTATAGCGCACTTCTGTTTTGGTCATATCCAATATTTTTTCAACTTGCTGAAAATAGGTTTTTGCATTATCGGCAATTTCTTTGGATGTCATGGGTTTTCTTACTTTGCTTCTTCCTGATGGATCCCCAATCATGGCAGTAAAATCACCAATTACAAAAATGATATGATGACCCATTTCTTGAAATTGTCTTAATTTATGAAGCACTACAGCATGACCCAAATGAAGATCAGGAGCAGTCGGATCAGCTCCAAGCTTGATGCGTAGTTTTGATTTTTTCTGTATTCGCTGGTTAAACTCTTCTTCGCTGATAAAATCTATGGTATGTTGTTGGAAATTTGTTGTAGAGTTCATATTAGCCACCTGCTTGTTTTTTTTCTTTATAATATCTTTTTTCGCATTAAAATACAAACTTGAGTAAAAACGTTTTGGAACTTTATGTTATAATTTTTTGAGTTAATGATGATTGATGAAAGGGTGTAGAGTATGAATTTAAACTTTAGCGCTCCCCGTGGATCACAAATAAGCTGTAAAGGATGGATTCAGGAAGCTGCATTAAGAATGCTCATGAATAATCTTGATCGAGAAGTAGCAGAAAAGCCTGAAGATCTTATTGTATATGGCGGAACTGGAAAAGCGGCTCGAAATCTTTCCTGCTATCATGCAATCATCCGATCGCTTCAAGAGCTTGAAAATGATGAAACCCTATTAGTACAATCAGGAAAACCTGTTGGAATTTTTAAAACATCCATAGAAGCTCCCAGAGTTTTGCTGGCTAATTCTTTATTAGTTCCGGCATGGGCCAATTGGGATGAATTTAGAAAGCTTGAGCAACTTGGGTTGACCATGTATGGACAAATGACAGCTGGAAGCTGGATTTATATTGGAGCTCAGGGAATCCTGCAAGGCACTTATGAAACATTTTCAGTTGTAGCTCATCGTATGGGTAAGCCTGATTTGAGGGGACTCTGGGTTTTAACAGCTGGTTTGGGTGGAATGGGTGGAGCGCAACCTCTCTCAGTAACCATGAATGAAGGAGTTTGCCTTGCTATTGAGGTTGATAGAGAAAGAGCACAGAAAAGAATGGATACAGGGTATCTCCAATTTATCACCGAAGATCTTGAAGAGGCTCTTCAAAAGGTTGAGGATGCTGTGAAAAAGCAAGAACCTTTTTCGATTGCATTGATTGCTAATGCGGCAGATATTTTTCCTGAGCTTGTCAAGCGTGGAATCAAGCCTGATATAGTGACAGACCAAACTTCTGCTCACGATACTTTGAATGGATATGTTCCCAACGGAATGTCTTATGAAGAAGCCCTGATGCTTAGAAAAAATAATCCTGAAAAATATATCGAACTTTCTTTGGATGCCATAGCTTTGCATGTTCAGGCAATGATAGACTTTAAAAAAATGGGGTCCACGGTATTTGATTATGGAAACAACATCAGAACCCAGGCAAGTTTGCGAGGAGTTGACGAGGCCTTTGTAATTCCTGGCTTTGTGCCTGAATATATCCGACCTTTATTTTGCGAAGGCAAAGGTCCTTTTCGGTGGGTCGCGCTTTCAGGAGATCCCAAAGATATTGAACGCACTGACAAGGCAATACTGGAAGCTTTTCCTCAAAATGAGCCCCTTCGTCGGTGGATCACAAAAGCTCAACAGCAAATCAAGTTTCAAGGCTTGCCCTCTCGGATTTGTTGGCTTGGATATGGTGAAAGAGCTGAACTTGGCTTGAGAATTAATGATTTAGTTAAAAAAGGTGAAATATCCTGCCCTATTGTTATTGGAAGAGATCACCTTGATACAGGCTCTGTTGCATCGCCTTACAGGGAAACCGAAGGAATGAAAGATGGCTCTGATGCCATAGCTGACTGGCCCATACTCAATGCTTTAATAAATACTGCTTGCGGCGCATCCTGGGTTTCAGTTCATCATGGGGGAGGGGTAGGCATAAGTTACTCTCTTCATGCTGGCATGGTTATTGTAGCGGATGGCACCTTAAGTCAGCATCAACATCTCGAGAGAGTTTTAACAGCAGACCCTGGCACAGGCGTCATGCGTCATGTGGACGCAGGTTATGACATTGCTATAAAGACTGCAAAGGATAAAGGGGTGCAGATTCCGATGATGGGAGAAGAATAATAATGGGAAGAGTCTATCCAAAAGCTGTTTATGAAGTTAAAGAAAGAGTAGACAGAGCTATTAATGATAATCTTTATTTTTATTTACAGCAAATTGATCAACTTGAGGATCCTTTTGTTCATGTAAATGGAAAAAAAATGCTCATGTTAGCCAGTTATAGCTATTTAAGCTTGCTTCAACATCCTGAGATAAATAAAAAAGCTAAAGAAGCTATTGATAAATTTGGAACAGGAACTCATGGAGTTAGAATTCTTGCAGGGACAGAACCTTTACACAATGAGCTGGAGCATACTATAGCACGATTTAAAAAAAGAGACGCAAGTGTTGTTTTTTCCAGTGGCTATGTAGCAAACTTAACGACTATTTCTTCGCTTTTTCATAAAGGCGATGCTGTTATCTGTGATAAATATGATCATGCAAGCATAGTAGATGGTTGTTTGCTTTCAGGAGCTGATTTTCTAAGATTTAACCACAATAGCTTGATTGATTTGGAAAGAATTTTAAAAAAATCTGAGGCTTATCGCCACCGTTGCATTATTATTGATTCAGTTTACAGCATGGATGGAGATATTGCTCCATTACCTGAAATTGTTGATTTAGCAAAAAAATACAAGGCTATGTTATATGTTGATGAAGCACATTCCATGGGTGTTTTGGGAGAAAATGGCACAGGTATTGAAGAATATTTCAACATGGAAGGTGCAGTAGATATTCTGATGGGAACTATGAGTAAAGTGCTTCCAGCAATAGGCGGGTATGTTGCAGGCGACAAAGAGTTAATTAATTTCTTGAAACACCCCTCAAGGGCCTTTGTTTTTTCTGCTGCATTGCCCCCTCCTGTTACAGCAGCTGCTATTGCTTTTTTTGAAGTATTGGAAAAAGAAAAATGGCGCATAAAAAAACTCAACGATAATATTCACTACTTTATTCGACGATTAAACGAAGAAGGCTTCAATACGCTGCAATCACAAACAGCCATCATACCTCTCATTATAGGTGAAGAAGAGAAAACCATGAAAACTACTCAATATCTTCAAAATAAAGATATTTTTGTGTTACCTGTTTTACCTCCAGCTGTTCCTCCCAACACCGCAAGACTTCGAATGAATGTCAGTGCTTCCATGGAAAAAGAACATTTGGATTTTGTTATACAATCGCTAGTTGAAGCCAAGAAAATTTTTAATATTTGATTTAGGGGGTGCGTTTTGTTACCAGAATTGGCAAATTTTGGCTTTATATCAATATTTAATTTTACCATAGGTCCTATTGTTATATATAGCTATGGCCTTATGATTTCCATAGCTATAGTTGTTGGTTTTATAGTTGCTAATCATCGATTTAAAAAATTAAATTTAACCACCGATGATTTGCTGGATCTTTTGCTTTTTCTCCTTATAGGAGGAATTGTTGGAGCAAAATTATTATTTATTTTGACCAATGAATTTTTCTATTATGTTCAAAACCCTATAGAAATTTTCCGCACTGGGGGCGAAGGTTTTTCTTTTTTTGGTGTTGTACTTGCAGGTATACCCATTAGTTGGTTTTTTGCAAGAAAAAAGAAAATAAACTATTGGGCTTTGGTAGATATTCTTTCACTAAGCGTAATGATTGGATATGCTATTGGTAGAATTGGATGCTTTTTAAATGGTTGTTGTTTTGGCGTCCCGGTTAATCCTCATCTTTTCTCCAGTATTTTTGCAGTAGTATTCCGTCACCATGATTATGCAAGATATCCCAGTCAACTTTTTGTGTCCTTTGGTGCTTTTATTTCATTCTTCTTAATGCGTTGGATTGATAAAGCAAAGTCATTTTATGGCGCTACTTTTGCAAGTTTTTTTATTTTTTATGGCACTTTAACCCTCATTGTCGATAACTATAGAGATATGGAACTCTTCCCTCCATGGAATCTTACCTTGAGTCAATATTTATCTCTATTGTTAATCCCATTGGGTATTCTTTTGTTAATTTATTTTTCCAAAACTCAACAATTTGTTGCTATTGAAGGAAAACGAGATATATCTACGGGGTCCATGGTGGATCAAAGTCAATTTACCGAAGAAAGCAATGAAGTTTATATGGAATAATTATTTAATATTAAAAACGGCAGACCTTAACCAGTCTGCCGTTTTTTTATTTTACGAATATCTTACAGCTAATAATTAATGTAGGTATCAAATTCAGCTGGGTTTGGATAGTTATTGGGGAAATCTGCCTCTTTTACTTTTTGATGTATCCACTCGTCAATCATGTCTTTTTTTATCACTGGATCCAAGAAGGCGTGATCTTTCTTTAATGCATCCATTGCCTCATAAAGATTTCTTGGTATGGCTTCCTCTCTTTTTACTTGAGAAGCATCTTCAGGATCTATATTTTTTTCAATCCCATCAATCCCTGCCATTAGTAATGCAGCCAAAGTATAGTATGGATTGCATATGGCATCACCTGTGCGATATTCAAATCGTGTTTCTTCCAATCGAGTATAGGCAGGTATTCTTATGGCTGCATTTCTGTTTGATTTTGCAAATGATTTGTCTTGTGGGGCTTCATATCCTGAAACCAGTCTCTTGTATGAATTAGTTGAAGGGTTGCTAAAAGCCATTAATGATCCCAGATGCAGAAGGATTCCGCCCATAAAGCTCATGGCTTTGTTGCTGAGCTTGTAGGTTGTGCTTTGATCATAAAAAATAGAATCACCCTTTTCATTGGCAAGATACATATGCAGATGCATGCCTGAACCAGGAAGACCAAATATGGGTTTGGGCATAAAATTTGCATGAAGATTCCATTGATGCGCAACATTTCGTACAATATATTTTGATTGAATGATCGCATCTCCTGCTATTTCAAGGGGAAGAAAATCAAGCTCAATTTCACATTGTCCTGGCAAACCTACTTCATGATGATGATATTTTACTGGAATGCCAATATTTTGAAGCTCCTTTACTATTTCCATTCTTACTTCAGCAAATGCATCAAAGGGTATTGGCGAATGATAGCCTTTTGATCTATTCACCATAGGTTCTTCGCAGTCTATTTCAACATAATTGTTAAGAGATTCAGTTGAGCAATCCAGTGCATCAAAAAGGTAAAATTCAAGTTCAGGCAAAACCATTAATTGATGAGCTATGCCTTTATTTCTTAGTGTTTTTAAAGCATTACTCAGAATATCACGAGGATCATAAGGAAAAATTTTAGGCTCCTGGGAATGGTCGGGGAAAAAGCCAATATTGCCCATAACTGAGCAAGTTGGTATTTCTTTAAAAGGATCAGAGTGAGCAGTGGAGAGATCTGGAATAATAACTAAATCAGATTTCGTGACATCAGCATAGTGGAGATTGGATGCGTCAAATCCAATACCCTGAGAAAGATTTTCTTCACTAACAAAACCAACAGGTAGAGATATGGTTTTTAGTTTCCCAAAGAAGTCAACAAGCTGTAGGTCAAGAAACTCATAATTCTCCCTTATCTCCTTAATTTTATCCTGCAATTTAAGCCTCCTATTTAATTGTAATAATACAATGATATTCTATGTTAAAAGTAGCATAAAAAGCAAATGATATTTAATAAAGATAATCTAACTCATAAATTGAATTAATACTGCATTATGTTAAACTTTATAGGTTGTATTTTTTAATATGGAGTGGGTATAAATGAGCAATGAAAAGGTAAATACAAAAGATTATATGGCGTCGAGCATCAAAGTCCTGGAAGGACTTGAAGCCGTACGAAAACGACCAGCCATGTATATCGGATCTACAGACAGTCGCGGCTTGAATCATTTGGCTCTTGAAGTGATAGACAACAGCATTGATGAAGCTATGGCAGGTCATTGTGACAAGGTAAGAGTAGTGCTTTGGGACGATGATCAGCTTTCTATTGAGGATAATGGCAGAGGTATTCCCGTTGATATCCATCCTCAATTAGGAATATCAGGGGTCGAAGTTGCTTTGACAAAGCTTCATGCAGGTGGAAAGTTTGACGCAAAAAGCTACAAAGTTTCCGGAGGTCTTCATGGCGTAGGAATTTCTGTTGTGAATGCCCTTGCTGAATGGCTTGAAGTAGAAGTTTGCAGGGATGGTAAGGTTTATTTTCAATCATTTTGCAGAGGAGAACCTACTTCGCCATTAGAAATAAAAGGTGAATCCGACCACAATGGGACCACTATAAAATTTAAGCCCGATGCTGAAATATTCGAAACTACTTCTTTTGATGTAGCATTTTTAATGAATCGCTTTAAAGAGTTGGCTTTTTTAAATAAAAAACTTGAGATTGAGTTTATTAATAAAGTTAATGATACTGTCACGCATTTTTTCTATGAGGGTGGGATACAAGAATATATCCTTCATATTAATAAGGATAAAAAAATTATTCCTGAGCAGCCTGTATATATTATGCGCCAGGATGATGATTTTTTTGCTGAAATAGCATTTTGTTATAATTCTTCTTTCGGCGAATCAGTTTATTCTTATGTAAACAGCATCCACACCAGAGATGGCGGAACACATGTTTATGGATTCAGGGCTGCACTTATTAATGTTATTAATGAAAAAGCCATTCTTCTGAAATATAACAAAGAAACTAATAAAAAAGACCTATTTTCCAGTGATGATATCAAAGAAGGATTATCTGCTATTGTCAATGTAAGACTTCATGATCCTCAGTTTGAAGGTCAGACCAAGGGCAGACTGGGCAATAGTTTTGTAAAAAAACGCGTTGATGAAATTGTTTCTCAGGAGTTTTCTTTTTTACTTGACAAGAACCCTGATATAGCCAAAAAGATCATAGAGCGATGCCTTGTTGCAAAGGAAGCAAGAGAAGCTGCTGCAAAAGCAAAGGATCTCATTAGAAGAAAAAGTTTCTTAAGTAGCACAGTGCTTCCAGGAAAATTGGCAGATTGCTCAGAGCGTAACCCTGAAAACTCTGAACTGTTTATTGTTGAAGGTGATTCTGCTGGAGGCAGCGCAAAACAGGGGAGAGACAGAAGGACTCAGGCTATATTGCCCTTAAGAGGAAAAATTTTAAATGTTGAGAAATCAAATCTTGATAAAATTCTTGGAAATGAAGAGATCAAAGCATTGATAGCAGCTTTGGGATCTGGAATTGACAAGGATTTTGATGTAAAAAAATTAAGATATCATAAGATAATTATCATGACTGATGCTGATGTGGACGGATCTCATATTCGCACCTTATTGCTTACCCTCTTTTTTAGATATATGTTTCCTTTGATCGATCAGGGATTTGTGTATATTGCGCAACCTCCCCTGTATATGGTTACTCATAATCGCAAGGAATCATATGTGTACAATGACAGGGAGCTTCAAAGAAAACTTAAAACGATCGATGGAAAATATGAACTTCAGCGGTACAAAGGTCTTGGCGAAATGAGCGCAGATCAACTTTCCAGAACTACGATGAATCCAGAAAATCGAGTAATATTAAAAGTAAGGGCAGACGAATTGGTGGCTTCGAATGAAATTTTCACAATTCTTATGGGTGAAAAAGTTCAACCTCGAAAAGAATTTATTCAAAAGCATGCCCATGAAGTTGCAAATATTGATATATAGAAACAGTATAAGATGCAAGGAGCAAGATGATGGGAAATAACGAAAATTTATTTAATCATCCGGGAGAAAAAATTCTGGATATTGCCCTCGAATCTGAGATGAAAAAATCCTATCTCGAATACGCCATGAGCGTTATCATAGGGAGAGCTCTTCCTGATATTCGCGATGGATTGAAGCCTGTTCATAGAAGGATTTTATATGCTATGCTCGAATTGAGCAACCTGCCTAACAAACCCTACAAAAAGTCTGCCAAAGTTGTTGGACAGGTTCTTGGTAATTATCATCCTCATGGTGAATCATCTATTTATGATTCCCTTGTTCGAATGGCCCAGGATTTTTCGATGCGTTATTTAATAGTCGATGGCCATGGAAACTTTGGTTCAATTGATGGCGATTCACCCGCGGCAATGCGTTATACTGAAGTTAGACTGCAAAAAATCAGTCTGGAACTCCTGGATGAAATAAATCAAGACACTGTTCCTTTCATGGATAATTTTGATGCCAGCACCAAAGAGCCGGTTTATTTACCCTCCAAGATTCCTAACTTGTTATTAAATGGATCCAGTGGTATTGCTGTTGGAATGGCAACGAATATACCGCCTCATCATCTGGGAGAAATTATCGATGGGTTGATCCTTCTTATAGATGAGCCTGAGTCCACTATTGATGATTTGATGAAAGTTGTTAAAGGACCTGATTTTCCTACAGGAGGAAGGATTGTAGGAAATGAAGGTATTCGTAATTATTTTGAAACAGGAAGAGGAAGCATCAGACTGCAGGGAAAGGGTCATGTTGAAGAGGAAAATAGACATAATCTTTATATTATTGATGAGCTTCCTTATCAAGTTAATAAAGCTGAGCTTATTAAGAAAATCGCAGAACTTGCAAAAAATAAGCGTATCCAGGGGATTACAGACTTAAGAGATGAAAGTGATCGAAATGGAATAAGAGTTGTTATTGAGCTGAAAAAGAACATCAATCCTTATATTTTTGAAAATCAGTTATTTAAAATGACCCAATATCAAACGAATTTTGGCGTCATAATGTTGAGCTTAATCAATCAAATCCCTAAAGAAATGGGTATGCTGGGTTTATTGAATCATTTTATAATACATCGCGAAGATATTATCACTAAAAGAACCCAGTATGAGCTAAATAAATCAAAAGCACGAAAGCACATCCTTGAAGGTTTAAAGATAGGCATTACACATATTGATCAAGTTATTGAGATGATCAAAAAGGCTGAAGACTCAAGTGAAGCTCGACAATCATTAATGAATGCTTTTGAACTTACTGAACAGCAAGCTTCAGCTATATTGGATATGTCACTCGGAAGATTGACCAACTTGGAAAAAAAGAGAATTGACACTGAAATTGATAAAATGATCAAATACATTGAATCATTGGAATTTATTATTGCCAGCCCTGAAAACTTGAGAGCTGAAATCCGAAAAGAGCTTGAAGAAATAAAAGATCGCTACAATGATGAACGAAGAACAGAAATCGTTTATGATAATGGAGCTTCTTCCATGGAAATTGAGGATCTTATTCATGATGATCATGTCGTAGTCATTCTTACTAAAGATGGTTATATCAAACGAATGAAGGCTGAAACCTATAAAACTCAATCCAGAGGAGGAAAAGGCAACAAAATTTCTATGAAAAAACCTGATGATGAAATACAGGATATTTTTTGTTCTTCCAATCATCAGCATATATTGTTCTTTAGCAATCTTGGAAAAGTTTATTCACAAAAAATTCATATGATACCCGAAGCAGATCGTATGCAAAAAGGAACCCCCTTGTCCTATTTGCTTCCCCTCGATGCAGAAGAGTTTATTTGCACCTCTATTTCTTTCCCTAAATTTGTTGAAAGTCAGAGCTTTATGATGGTAACCAAAAATGGTATTGTAAAGCGAGTACGGTCTGATGCTTTCTCTCATATACGAAAAACAGGCATTGTGGCAATTAAATTGCGAGAAGGAGATAGCCTGAAGAAAGTACGACTGGTGGATGAAGATGCGATTGTGCTTATTGTAACCAAACTGGGAAGCGCAGTTCGATTTTCATTGTCTTTTAGATCCATGGGAAGAAATAGCATAGGAATTAGAGGAATAAGACTTGTTGAGGGTGATGAAGTCATAGGCATGGAAATTGAAGAGCCCAAAAAAGCATTGCTTTGTGTTACTGAAAAAGGATACGGGAAAGTTACACCCTTTGATAAATTCAGGCAAACAAAAAGAGGAGCCAAAGGTGTAAAAGCCATGAAAATTGATATCAATACTGGTCCAATAGCAGCCTGCAGGACGCTTGATAAAAAAATGAAGCTTATTATCACTACTTCCAATGGCAAGGTAATACAAATTCAAACCAATAATATTCCTCATTTAAGCAGGATATCCAAAGGTGCTCGATTGATTCGAGTGGACGGTGATGATAAAGTGATAGCAGTAGCAAGAGAGATTGAAAATAACGAAGAATAAATAAAAGGAGTTGGTTATGAAAAAAAATGACCTTTCAATGGATTCTTCTCATTTGCAAAAGTCTTTGCTTTCCACTTTTTTTTCACAAGTAAGAAAGAAAAATTCTATCACTGCTGAAATTACTGCAGGAATCAGCACAGCAATTTTGACAATGTTTTTAGTATTTGGCGGAGCTTCCATCATTTCAGAAATGATGGGAGGGAGTCAAACTTTGTTTATGCTATTGGCCGCCTTGTCTCTATTAGTCTCGGGTGTAGTTACTATTATTGCTTCATTTTACACTAAAGTTCCCATGGTATTTTCACTCTCACTGGGTATAAATACTTTGCTTGCCACCACCATAGTCAGCAATCTGGATTTTGATTGGAGTATCGCACTAGGGCTTATTTTTATTGAAAGCATTCTTTTTTCAATGATTGCTTTGACACCTTTTCCAAAAAAATTTATCCAAAAAATGC
>PXBT01000025.1 GCA_003566815.1 Caldisericota bacterium | reverse complement strand
TTTTATAATTGTTGATATTTTTTTATGACCCTCAATAGCTTCATCAGTGGAGATAGATAGCTGCAAAGGACTGAACTTTCCATCTTCATGAATAAAAGCATGCTCCACGATCAGCGTCCCAACACCTGAAAGTGATAGTTGCTGGTAATTATCAAGCAACGAAGAGGTGACGCCACCATCTTCCTGACACTTTTCAGTAGCAATTGGAGGATAAACGATACGATTGGGAATGGTTTTTCCTTTTATTTCGCAGGACTGCCAAATTTTTTTCATCATTGCAACTCCTTTATTTATATATCATAGTTATAAATCATTTTAAATCATACCGCCTTATAAACAAAAAAGTTTTCAAACAAAGAGGCAATATCAGTCTTTGCATTTAAGCTATTTTTAAAGTATATTTTGCTTATCGAAAGGTAGGTGGCGCATATGCACAAAACATGGATCGAAAAAGCTTTGCAAAAAGCAAAGCAAAATGGAGCTGAATATGCAGACATTCGCTTTGAGCATACAGATTCCACATCCGTATTAATTAAAAATGATCAAAATGAAGCTTTGAAAAATAACTCCAGCCATGGCTTTGGAATTAGAGTGTTATTAAATGGCAGATGGGGCTTTTCAGCTTCGAGTGAAATGAATGAGGCTTCTTTTGAAAAAACAGCTCAGGAAGCATGCGACATAGCAAAGGCTTCAGCATTTGCCGCAGAAGAACCCATCCAATTGGCAGAAACCAAGCCAGTGCGCGCCAACATTAAAAGTCAAGCAAAAGAAAACCCTTTTGAAATCCCATTAAGTGAGATCATTGGGCTGCTAAAAGAAGCTTGTTGTAAAATGAAGGTTCATCCTGACATTGCAATTCGAACAGCAAACTACCAGGCAAGAAAGATAGAAAAACTATTTGCATCCACCGAAGGCTCATGGATTGAGCAGGAGCGAATTGAAACAGGAGCCGGCATTAGCGCTACAGCTGTAGGCAATCAGGATGCTCAAATCCGTTCATACCCCAATGCTTTCGGGGGCGACTATTCCACCTTTGGGTTTGAATTTATTCGCGACATGATGCTTTCTGAACATGCTGAACAAATTGCTGAGGAAGCCAGATCGCTACTTTATGCTGATTCCTGCCCACAGGGCGAAATGGACTTACTGATCGACAGTCAGCAGCTTGCTCTTCAAATTCATGAATCCATAGGCCACCCTGCGGAATTGGACAGAGTCCTTGGTTATGAAGCAGCTTTTGCGGGAACCTCCTACATGACTCCAGAAAAACTAAACTCCTTCCAGGTAGGGTCGCCTATCGTTAATATTACAGCAGATGCCACTATTCCAGGATCATTGGGAGGATTTGCTTACGATGATGAGGGAGTCCAGGGACAATGCATCAATCTAATAAAAGATGGCATTTTTACAGGATATCTTAATTCAAGAGAAACTGCTCATCACTTCAAACAGCACCCCATGGGTTCCATGAGAGCTGATGGATGGTCTCGCATTCCCATTATTCGAATGACTTCCATCAATTTGCTTCCTGGTAATCAAACCCTGGATAAGCTTATCGAAGGTATTGAGTATGGTATTTTCGTTTCAGGAATAAAAAGCTGGTCTATCGATGATAAACGACTTAATTTTCAATTTAGCTCTGAAATTGGATGGCTCATCAAGAATGGTAAAATTGAAAAAGTAATTAAGAACCCGAGCTATACAGGAATATCTCCTGCATTCTGGAGTTCCTGTGATGGTATAGCCAACAAGGACCACTGGCATATCTGGGGAGTGCCCAATTGCGGAAAAGGAGAGCCTATGCAAACTATGAGGGTTTCTCATGGAGCCAGTCCTGCAAGATTTAGAAATATCAGAGTAGGAGTGGTGCAATCATGAACAAATCAAGTTGTCTTGAAATTTTCGATCTGCTAAAATCTAAAATAACAGCTGATGCTTTTGAATGTATGATAGATTATCAGAATGAATGTTTGACTCGTTTTGCTGTCTCCACTATTCATCAAAATGTTAAATCATCGTCAGCTAATCTTCACCTTCGTCTCATTAGAGGAAAGAAAGCTGGTTTTGCCACTACCAATGATTTAAGCAGTACTGGGGTGGAAAGCTTGATAAAAAAAGCCAATGAAGTGCTTCTAAACAAT
The DNA here is from genome assembly GCA_003566815.1 of Caldisericota bacterium. Lineage (GTDB taxonomy): Bacteria > Caldisericota > Caldisericia > UBA6126 > UBA6126 > T3SED10-260. The sequence goes on along the minus strand of PXBT01000025.1, from coordinate 34,031 downwards.
GAGGAAGATGATGAGATCTATCAACTCCCTCGTCCAGAGCCTATTGATCCCATAACTTTTGAACATATGGACGAAACCCCGGATTTTTTTGATCCCGAGGCAAGAGCTTCCATAGTACAAAAAGTATGTGAAGAAGCAAGAAAACATAAAACTGATGCCTATGGAAGCATGTCTTGTGAAAAAAATTCATTATTTGTTGGCAACAGTTATGGAGTAAAAAATCATCATCAAAACACTGAAGCCTCCCTATCAGCTCAAATCATGAAAGATCAGGCTTCGGGTTTTGCTCAGAGCTCTTCATTTGCGATAAAGAATATTGAAACAGAAAGAGTTGTTGAAGATGCTTTATGGGCCTGCCTTAACAGTGCAGATGCAAAACCTGTGGAATCAAAAGCTTATGAAGTTATTTTAAAACCTGAAGCAGTGGAAGATATTTTAAAAATGCTGAATTATATGGGCTTTTTTACACAATCCATTGTAGAAAATAGATCCTTTCTATCAGGTAAAGAAGGTGAGCTTATTTTTGATCCCTGTATAAGCATCAGGGATGATGCCAGAAATCCCATGCAAGCCCCTATGCCTTTTGACTTTGAAGGAGCTCCAAAAAAAACAGTTCCCTTGATTGAAAAAGGTATTTTCAAAAAAATGGTAACAGATGCAAAATATGCAGCAAAGCTCAATATGTCCAACACAGGGCATGCTCTGCCTGCGCCCAATGCTTATGGCCCTATACCTCTTCACCTGGTTTTGGAAGGAGAAAAGCAACAATCTTTGGAGCACATGATAAAGGATTGCAATGAAGGCATATTGATAACTCGTTTTTGGTATGCCAACCCAGCTCACCCCAAAAAAGGGATAGCTACTGGTCTGACCAGGGATGGCACCTTTTATATCAAAAACGGTAAAATCCAACATGCTATCAAAAACCTGAGGTACACTGACAGTTTGGTAAATGTAATGTCAAAGGTTCTTTCTGTGGGTGACCAGCCCAGGCTTTATGATAGAACACTCGCTCCAGCATTGCGTTGTGCTTCGATGAAATTTACTGGATAGGTCTCTCCCATGATTCCAATTGGAGATTCCCCGAAACGCATTCATCCTCCTATTATTACCAAAGCTTTGATTATTGTTAATGTTGCTCTCTTCTTTGGTGCTTTTTTGGTGGGCATTGACCAGCTTGTCATCATTAAAAGTTTTGGCGTGATTCCATTGGAAATAACACAACAAGTGATCATGGATACTCCAATATCCATTCAACCGGGGTGGAAATTACTTACATCACTTTTCATTCATGGAGGATTCTGGCACCTTGCCGGCAATATGCTTTTTTTATGGATTTTTGCTGACAATGTGGAGGATAAGTTGGGTAAAATACTTTTTCCTTTGTTCTATATAGGTGGAGGTGTTTTAGCCTCATTAGTGCAGATCTATCTTACCCACCCATCCGCACCTGAAGCTACCGTCCCCATGGTTGGAGCTTCAGGTGCCATATCTTGCGTGATGGGAGCCTATTTAGTGTTGTTTCCAAAAGCTAAAGTCGATTTAATGATTCCTCTTTTCCTTATTTTCCCCATAGTTGTTTCTGTTCCTGCGTCTTTTTTTCTTATTTTTTGGTTTTTCACTCAACTTATTCAAGCTTCTGCGGGTGTGCCTGGCGTAGGTTGGTTGGCACATATTGGTGGTTTTGCCATTGGATGGATTGTGATAAAAGTTTTCTATCCCAAAAATCCAAAAAACAATCCACCTTATGAAATCATTTATCCCAGTTAGGAAAGCTTGCTTTTTTTAAAGCTTTGAAGCTTTTTATTGATAGGAGGGACATAGATCAATGAATAGATCTCAACGATTGGGTTGGTTTATAATCGGGCTTACATTCATTATTTTTATTTTTATTTTTTGGCATCGAACTTCTTCTCCTGTCTTATCTCCCACTCGAGAACAAAAATCACTGCATGAAGTATCGCTGATCGAGCTAAATGGCATTATCACTTCCCATCCTATTGGTGGATTCGGAGCAAGCCCTACCATAACGCCTTCCAGAGTAAAAGAATTATTGAATCAAGCTGAAAAAATAGATTCTCCTTTATTGGTAATAAGCATTAGTAGTCCTGGGGGTTCTGTTCAACCCACTCAGGAAATCTATGATCATCTCTTGCATTTCAAAGAACAAACTGAAAAAAAAGTTTATGTTTGGATGAAAGATGTAGCTGCATCTGGAGGCTATTATATTGCTTGCCCTGCTGATAAAATCATTGCAAATCCAAGCACTATCACTGGCAGTATAGGGGTTATTATGCAATTGATCAACTACGAAGAACTTCTGCAAAAGATTGGCATTGAAGAAAAAGTTATCAAAAGTGGTCAATATAAAGACATGGGATCACCTGGAAAACCCATGGAAACAGACGAAAAAGAAATGCTACAAACATTAATTGATGAAATGTTTGAACAATTTTTTCAAACAGTAAAAAAACATCGAAACATCCCTGAAGATAAGCTTCGTTCGCTTACTCAAGGTCAAATTTTCATTGGAATCCAGGCTCAAAAAAATGGCCTGGTGGATGAAGTTAAAGGCTGGTATGCATTGGAAGAAATGATTAAAGCTGACATGGGCTGGGAAAAAGATATCCGTTGGATTAAGCATGCCACAAGAACAAGCTGGTGGTCCTGGCTGGAAGCAAGAATTCCTTTTGGAGATATCGCCTGGTGGAATATCTTGCGAGACATCCCCTCATTGGATTTGCAATATCGATGGAAACCATAATTTTTTTTACTCAGGAAGGAAGGATAAAAGATGAGTGAAAAAAAATGGACCTTTAAGGTAATAGGATTAACTTGCATCTCATGTGTCCATCGAACAGAAAAAGCATTGAAAAGCGTATCAGGCGTAACCTTTGCCACCATCAATCTTGCCACCGAAACCGGCTTCGCCCTGAGCAATGAGAAAGTGCACTGGGAAGACCTCAGGCAAGCTGTTAAAAAAGCTGGCTATGATATCAGTCAGAATCTTGATCAAAAAAGTGAAAAACAACGTTGGATGCTTCACCGCAATAACCTGTTCATATCACTAATTTTTACAGTACCTCTAACCATATGGATGATTTTTCACATGAGCAGCTCTCACCTTCACCATGAATCTGCCATGTCTTATTGGATTTTTGAATTAATTGCATCCACTGTCGTAGTATTCTATAACGGTCGCCATACCCTGAAAGGTGCATGGATTGGACTCAGGCACTATCATGCCAATATGGATACTTTGATATCATTGGGGGCTATAACCTCATGGCTTACAGCAGTCCTACATTTTGCAAATCTTATGGAATGGCTTTCCATTGATATTCTTTCCTTTGGAGCTATAGGGGCAATGATTATGGCTCTCCATCTCACAGGAAGAGCAATTGAATCCTGGCTGAGAGACAGGGCAGCACGAGAAATCAAAGCCCTGATGCAAATGAAAGCAACCATGGCTCGATGGGTCTCAGAAAAAGGAGAAACTCTGCTACCAATAGAAGCTATTCAAAAAGATTGGACCCTGAAAGCATATCCAGGAGAACGCATTGCGCTTGACGGGATCGTTTTGGAAGGTCAAAGCGCAGTTGATGAATCCATGCTAACCGGGGAACCCTTGCCCATTGAAAAAAAGGCAGGCAATGAACTTACTGGAGGATCCATCAATTTAACCGGGGTGCTGAGCTATCAAGTATCAAAAACAGGGGATGAAACCTTTTTGTCCCAAATGATTAGATTGGTTCAGGAAGCCCAGGGCACCAAAGTACCCATTCAAGCTGTAGCGGATAAAATAACCTCCTGGTTTGTTCCTTTAGTCCTTCTTTTAGCTTTTATCAGCGGATTGTTCTGGTTTTTTAATTTTGATCGCTTGCAACCTTTTTATTTGGCTTCCCGCAATATTTTTCCATGGATATTAGCCACTTCAGAATCTTTTTCTTTTGCTCTCTTTGCGTTTGTAGCCACTTTGGTGATTGCTTGCCCATGTGCTTTGGGTCTGGCTACTCCGATGGCTTTGATTAATGGTACAGGACTAGCTGCAAAAAAAGGCATTATGATACGCAATGGAGAGTCTATTCAAACATCCACTCAAATCAGGGTAATTTTGCTGGACAAAACAGGAACATTAACTTTGGGTAAACCCAGTGTAAATCATATTGATATTCCTTCCGAAGATCTTCCTATCATTGCAAGTATAGAAAGCATGTCTCATCACCCTCTTGCCAAAGCAATCAGCCAAACTCATGACAAAAAAATTCCTATTGATCATATTAAAGAAATAGCTGGCAAAGGAATTGAAGCAAAGATTGGACAAGACCATTATTTTATTGGAAAAGCAAATGATCCTTCATTGTATGAAACTCGATTTGATGAGGGGCAGTCTATTGTCGAATGCTTCAAAAACCAACAACGAATAGGTTTCATTGCTCTTGAAGATCCATTAAGAGAAGAATCCGGAAATATTATACAATGGGTAAAAAAAAGAGGAATTGTGCCTATCATGGTTACAGGCGACCACAAGCTATCAGCAGAACGTATTGCACTAAAAACAGGCATTGAAAAAGTTTATGCTGAAGTATTGCCCGAAGAAAAGTTAAATATAGCTCGAAAATACCAGGCCAAAGGATACAAAGTGATGATGGTGGGTGATGGCATTAACGATGCTGCTGCTCTCAAAGGAGCAGATATAGGTGTAGCTATAGGCACGGGAACCGATCTTGCCATAGACAATGCTGATATGATTCTATTAAGAGAGGGTATAGCTGGAATAAAGGATTTAATGACTATCTCAGGCTTAACCTTTCATCTTATTCGACAAAACCTATTTGGAGCATTTTTATACAACCTCATGGCCATACCTGCTGCCATGGCAGGCTGGCTACACCCCGTTATCGCAGAAGCTGCCATGGCTTTAAGCTCAATGACTGTAATATTAAATTCTTTAAGACTTCAAAAAATGTTCAGGAGGAAATCAAAATGAGTAATAAATATGTTTTGTCTGTCCCAGGGATGAGTTGTATGCATTGTTACCGTGCAATCAGCAATATTTTAAAAGAAGAAGGTATTAATGATTTTGAGATTTCCCTTGAAAAGAAGCAGGTGATCGCAACAACCAATGATATCGAATCATTGAGAAAAATCCTTGCAGAAGCAGGCTATGAAACACATATTGAAGCATAAAACTTTATGGGCCAGTCTGGCTATAGTTCTGGCAGTTTTTTTATGGGGGATGTCCTTTGTGAGTATGAAAATTGTAATCACTGCAGGTCTGCCTCCCTTCACAATGATTACTCTAAGATACTTGATTGTTTCAGCTGTTATGATTATTGGGTTTCTAATGCTCAAAAACAAATTGAATTGGAAAACATTACTTAAAGATCAAGCTCTTTTTTTTTGGAGTGGCGCCATTGGAATTACAGCTTACTTTCTTTTTGAGGCCAAAGGTATTGAGCTAACTACAGCTTCCAGCGCTTCAATTATTATTGCCATGGTTCCAGTTTTTTCTCTTTTTGCTGATTGGTTTTTTTTTAAAAAACGACCTGGCTGGTTTCAGCTTATGGGAATAGGTGTTTCAATTGTAGGGGTATGGTTGATTTTTCAATCTACTTTGTCGCCCCTTGAAACTGCTTCCAACCCTATGTTGGGCAATTTACTAATGTTGGGCGCCTGTTTTTGCTGGGTAGGCTACTCAGTACTTAGTAAAAATTTGCTAAAAACGTATAATAGCTTCCACATAACTGCCATTCAAAGCTTTTATGGGACACTACTTTTTATTCCATTTGCGCTGATTGAGTCAACCGCATGGATCCCTGTATCAGGAATGGTTTGGTTGCATTTATTATATCTTGCGTTGCTATGTTCCATATTTGCTTATTACCTGTATAATATTGCACTCAAACATCTTGGCATTACCATTGTTTCAGTTTATGTTAACCTTATTCCTGTAGTAGGAGTCCTGGGAGGATTTCTTATATTAAAAGAACCCTTGCTTCCTATCCAGGCTATAGGCGGCTTATTAATCATAAGCTCGCTTTTCTTAGTGAACCAAAAACCACGATCTTCTTTTGTTGAAAGCACTCTAAAACAATGAATCACTCCAAAAAAATGCATTACCCATGGCTATGGGTGACATTATCGGTTTTATCATGGTCAACCGTTGCCTCTGCATCAAAATGGACACTTGATTATATTCACCCTTTCTGGATGCTTTTTTTTTCTTCACTAACTGCCTCCATCGTATTATGGATAATGCAGGCAGTCCACCCATCCTACAACATTAACAATAACATCAAATGGAAATGGGTATTTCTTGGATTAATCAATCCTTTTTTTTATTATCTGCTACTTTTTGAAGCCTATCGAACAACACCAGCTCAAGAAGCATTGGTTATAAATTATACTTGGGGCATCCTGCTTGCTTTACTGTCTTCCATTGTATTTAAAAAACCTTTGAAAATTAATACCATTAGTGGCATGTTAATAAGCTTTGCAGGTGTTTGGGCACTGATTTCAGGGGGAGATTTATTACTTCCCAATATTTCGTGGGGAAATTTTTTAGCCTTCTTTAGTGCTTTTGTTTGGGCTTTATATTGGATATGCAACATGAAAGAAGAAAAAAAACCTTTATCTGCTCTTTTTATTCAATTTGCTACAGGCACCCTTGCCATACTCCTATTTTCGATTTTCTTTTCGCCAATCCCCGATCTTTTTTTAACTCATGGCATCCTGGGTAGCATTTATTTGGGTTTTTTTGAAATGAGTCTTCCATTCTTTTGGTGGCTTTTAGCATTACAGCAATCTTCCTCGGACCCTCGAATAATCCATTGGATTTATCTTTCTCCTGTATTGTCGATGGTTTGGATAGGAGTTTTCCTTGGAGAAGAGGTAAGTATTTATTCCTGGATGGGTTTAATATTAGTTCTTGGTGGAATCTTCCTGGGAAAAATTAATTTTTCCACCAAAAGGAACCTAAAAATTCCTGAATAATGGGGTAGCTTTTTTTGAGTCGTTCCTGATAAAGAGGCTCTTCCCAACGGTTCCAAAGATAGGGCTTTTGATCATTAGGATTGCGAGGCATGAAGCTATGTACAAAATCGTTGTTTTGATCAGCAAGTAGCGCTGTGATAACAAAACCATTCGTTGTAACTGTTTGATATTCATCCCTCAGTAAGTACCAATACATTGTTCGAGGATCATCCAAAACTCTGTAACTGGATGGATCGGTAACATTCAATCTTCCCCAGGGAAGACGCAATCTCAAGGTTCTTCCGCCATTCAACCAGTGATAATGAAAGCGACTTTCGATGAAATTTCCTTCCAGCAAAAGACTGGCATCTTCTCTAATTTCAGGAATAATGCTCCCATCTTTTCGAATGCGTTCTTTATTAATCAGAGGTTCCATTTTCTCAAAATAACCCTTTTCACTTGATTGAGATTGAAACTTCATATTTCCTATGTTGTAGGAGGGTATGACCAACAAATCAGCTCTTCCATTTTGAAAAGAAACCTTATACTCCAGTCCTGAAGGAGCTCGCATACTCAAATCTTCTCTATAGCGAAATTCACCTCTAATGCGATCATGGGTATCAATCCCTATGATTAGCTCCTGCTCCATAAGATTGAGGGGGTCTTTGAAGTCAAGATCAATGTATAAAAAAGCTACATCAGATTTTATAGACATTCGCTGAATCCACTCGTTTTGTTCTATTGTCCATTCAGGTTCATCAGGCTCTACAGACTCATTCGCCAAAATTCCATAGTTTTGTTCAGGGCAAATAGCATTATGCCAAAACACTTGTCGCTCAAAAGGCACCATAAAGGGCTCCGTGGTCCAGGTCTTCTTTGCCCATTCATCCATCCATGCAAAAATAACCCCTCCAATATAGCCTGTTTCATATATATTTTTAAACATTCGCACTACACCATGGCCCATTTCTTCTTCAGTTTGAGCCCCATGATGGTAGCCATCTGGATTGGAATGAGCATTACCCATTCCTGTGGCCAGTCCGAATTCAGCTACCAGAGCAGGGTATCGAGTATGCTGATCGATAAAAGTTTGCAGATATCCTCTGTAAAGAAAACGACCTTCATCGTCATAATAATTAAAAAAATCCAACTCATTGTTCATAAAATCAGGAAAGTTGGGATAAATATGATAAGAACCAAAAAAACCACCCTTCATTGCTGGCATGCGATCAATCATATTAATATCCACCGACATCCAATCATTCCATTCTTTGGTTTTATCGCCTTCTTCATTCCATTCAGAGTCCCATTCAATAGGATCGAGAGTAGGCCAACTCACAAAAGAAACCGGGCGCTCCCATCCATAATTTTCAACTTCATATTTTACTGTTTGATCGCATGACCATGCCAGCCAAGCTTCTGTTGGTGAACCCTGTGTGCATTGCAGGTACTTTCCTTCATAAATAAAACCAGGATTAAGCTGGTTGGTAGCATCCACTTCCTGAGGTTCAAATTCTCTTCCCACCAGCCATGCTATAGTAAAAGGAGAGCAGTCTGCCACATATCTCCCCCATGCTCTTCCGCTCCTCTTGGGAATATCAATATTTCCATGAAGAGCATCAATTCCGTATCGAATTTCCTGCAAGAATTCTTCCATATAATCTTCCTTTATATAGTTGTCATCAGGAGGGTGCTCTTCGGGCCATATTCCCTGCAGTAAATAAAGAGGTTTTTCGGGATGATGAATATTATATAAATATAAAGCTCGATAAAAAGAAGGATCCATGAGCGTATAGGTGCGGATAGCGTTAGCATTCATCTCAGCAATCATTTTAAACCACCGCTCATAAGTAGCCTCGTTGGAAGGAAAATCAGTCGACCATTTACCAGGTTTGGCAAGACCCATGTTAACCCCTTGAATAAAAAGAGGCTCCCATTCATTGTCCTTGTAGATATAAAAATTTTGATCGTCAGTCTTGCTTATCATGCGAATACCTTCATCTTCAAAATAATCATCAGTTTTAGCCTTTATTCTTCTTTGTTCGACCATGGGATCATTCTTGATATCTTCGAGTATCTTTTTCATCAAAGGCACATAACCTCTCCAAAAAAAGGCATTCGCTTCACCCTTGATGTGCATAGTCGTATGCTTTCTAATCCAACTTAGACCAGCGAATTGCCAAAAACGAGGCACAGCAGTATGATCTGCAAAATCTCCTGCAAAATAATAGGCAGTATAGTCTTCATTGCGATATCGTGTGATGGCAGGAAATATTTCATGAAGCCCAATAGCTTCCAATTTTTCCTTGCCTTTTTGTGTAACATCCAGATGAAAATCAGCTATAATTTCAGTCTCATCATTCGCTTGAACAAATTCAAACCAATAATAATATGGGATTTCTTTTTTTAAATCAAACTCCTCCTCATGTTCTGATCTAACTTTGATCAGGCATTCTTTGGAGCCCACATCCACACCTGATTTAAGCACAACGATTTCATCCCAGTTGGACGCAAGAACATATCCTGGGCCTTCGTAAACCCATGGTCTCCTATGCTGAGCTTCATAATTTTGAACCATCCATCGGGTAACTTCCTTGTCACGAGCTAAATCCTGGAAGTATCTTCCCATCCATTCTTTCCAGCTTGCTCCCAAAATATTTTCCAGTTGATGACGCATGTCTTTTGATGTGGGAGTAGCAAAAGTATTAAATTCTCCTATAACGGTGGTCCCGTTGCGCAAGAATTTCCTCACCCTGAACATATCAATAGCACTGAATCCTCCATATATAAGAGGAGAACGATCTCCTCTCGGTTTTTCTTCCATAAATTCCTGCTCATATACGCCATAAGTGTCAGCTATATAGATCAAATCAGGATGATCGGGCGCATAAGTTAAATCTTTTATAGTATATGTTTTGTCTTCATGAGGAAAAAATCCAAAATAATCGCGCTCATACTTGAAATGAGACTTCCCTGGAGGCTGAACTCTAAAATGATTCAACGCCCACATCAAACCTCTATGTTCTCTGTAGGTCATATCAGGAACAGTATTATCCAGAATCCAAATATTTAAAGTATATGAAGGCTGTGAGTGCCAAAGAATCACAGGAAGCAATAGCATCAACCCGATTGCAATAAAAATTAGCAGAACTGATGAAGACTTGAATTTTTGACGCAATCCCTTTTTTTTCATAGATTCCTGTCACCTCGCTTATTGCTGAGCTGCCTCATTTTGTGCTGAAGAATGATCCATCATAAAAGTCTCCCTCTTTATGGTGCCCCATTGCCTTTTACTTTTTTTATAGCCCACAAACGCCTTTATTCTCCAATAAACAGTAAAAGGTCTATACCATACTGGATCCAGCAATGCATAAAAAATCAGCTTAAGTATTTCTTTGTATTTTTTATAGTAATTATAAGATATTTCATTGATAAATATTGCCACCAAAGAAAAGAAAAAGCCAAATAAATAAGCCATCAAAAAAACAAAGATAAAAAATTCTGAAATAATACCACTCAAAATAGAGAGTATCAAAACTACATATCCCGAAGCCTCAATAAGGGGGCCCATCATCTCAAATATCCAAAAATAAGGAAGAGCCAAAAAGCCTACTGTTCCATATCGAGGATTGAAAAGCATATCTCGATGAAGCCAGAGGGAGTCTATCATTCCTCTTTGCCATCGTATGCGCTGATTCGAGAGACTATTTAGATTGGTAGGCACCTGAGTCCAACAAACTGCATCGGGAGCAAAATCGATACGATACTTTCGACGCTTTTTCCTTAAAAATTTATGCATTCTCAAGGTCATTTCCATATCTTCGCCAATCGTATTTTTGTACCCCTGGAGCTCCATTACGACAGAACGCTTAAAAAGACCAATGGCTCCGGATACAATAAGCAAACTATTGATTTTCTCCCATCCAATTCTATTGGTCAAAAAAGCTCTCAAGTATTCAATAATCTGGGTGATAATCAAAGGCGAAAAGGGAAGGGTCACATCCTTTAAAACACCATCTCGAATAGTGCATCCATTGGCAACCCGAACAATACCTCCCACAGCTACTGTATCTTCCGAGTTAAGAAAAGGTTGAACCAATTTTAATAAAGTCTGTTTTTCCAAAATACTATCAGCATCAATAGAACAGAATAGGGCGTGTTTGGCATAATTAATGCCAGCATTCAATGCATCAGACTTGCCTCCATTCGTTTTATCAACTACCAGCAGTTTGGAATACACAAAAGAAGAATAAAAACCATGCACAGTTTCGCAAGGTATCCAGTCTGCGCTTTTTTCATACGAAGCTTCCACTGGCTTGAGATCAAAATGTTGAATTAATTTTTCAAGGGTCTGGTCGGTTGATCCATCATTCACCACCACAATTTCAAAATCCGGGTAGTCCAATCGAAAAAGTGAGGTAATGGTATCGACTATCGTATGCTCTTCATTTCTTGCAGGCACAATAATGGATATGGATGGGGTATATTCTGTGGCTACATAAAAATCTGTTTTTGACAATCGCAGGTATTCTCTGAGTCTTCTGGAAGAAACAAGGATAAGGATAATATATTGACCATTAATCACAAAAAAATAAATAAAGATAAAGAGACTGTACCAGTAATAAATCTCATACATCATGTCAAATTTTCCTCATCAGGTGCATCAGGTCTTTTAACCATACGAAAAGTATGAGCACCGCTAATCATTTGATAGGCCAAATCAGCCTGAACAGGATTTTCTGCATTCATGGAAATAGATAAAATTTCATTATACCCTTCATTGCCAAGCTTCAACAAACTTTCAAAAGCATGAAATTTGACCCACCAGGTATCTTGATCAATCATTTTTCTCAGATATGGGATAACTTTTTGGGGTAGAAAGTGATGTAATGATTTTGCTATGGTAATTTTTATATTGTCAGAAGAACTGATGCGATATTTTTCCAAAATGGTTTCGAGAGCTTCCATTTCTCTGGTTTCTGCAAGGACTAAAATAGCTGCGTTGGAAACTACATCTTCATCATAAACAAAGGGCATCACCTGATCAATTATTTTTTTTGTTTCAATGCGAATTTTCTTTTGCAAATAGCGATATGTGGTATCTTTGTTTTTAATTTTATTTTTTAGAAAATGCAGTAAAATAATTTTTCCTCTGGCATTTCGTTGTTGTTTTAGCAAATTAAAATAATCTTCTGCAGGCGGATTAATAATTTCAATGATTTCAATGACTCTGTCCATAACAATATTGGTATGAATCAAAGTCTCTATGACTTCTTTCTGCTGAGTTGAATCAAGCTCAATATTTGCCAAAGCATAGGCTGCCCGATAGGTAACTTCCGAAGAGGGAGAGTCCAGTAATTCAAAAAGATGATCATAGGCCATTGGCGAACGAATTATAGATATCTCTTTTATAATTTGCAAATCTTGTTTTCTCTTAAGTTTTTTTATTTTTTCTCTTGTGAAGCCAGCTTTATCAAAAATAATGTGATAATCAGCTCCTTTCTCGGAAGCTAATGTTAAAAGTAATCGGTAAATAAAAGATCGTTTTCTGCGATCCAAATACTTGGAAAGAAAAAGCTGAGGAGGGTCATTCATCATGCTGTATTCAATCTCATCCAGCATTCTTTTTTCATATTCTCGATATCTTCGCTCGGATAAAATCATGAGAGCTTTTCGAATAAGAAGAATTATGATAAGAAGGATGTTGGTTATTGATAAAACGATTATAGCGATATCAATCAATACCTTCATCCACTGCCTCCTTATTCGATTTTAAATTTTAATATAGTTTAATGCATTTGAAAATATTATTGAACATATTTATTAATATAATTTTATTCCATTCGGTTCACAAAAGAATTGAATCATATTAAATGCATGATCAGCAACTCGTTCAAGGTTTGACAAGATGTCCGTAAAAACAACGGTGGATTCTACTTCTGTTTCCTGGCTGATATAAGTTTCGGAGCGGTGAGATCGATAGCTTTTGACGCTCTCATCGATTTGTTGTTCTATTGCAATTGCTTTCTTTAAAATATCTTCTGAACAAGGAGTTTGGTTTAATGCTTCAACAGCCAATAACATGTTTTGACTTACAAGACCAAAAAGCTCTTTAATGATATTAATAGTTCCCTGATTAATTTTTATGTTATTTTCATAAATAAACTCTGCAACCTCAAAAAGATTGGTGGCATGATCTCCCCATCGTTCAATATCATCAACAGTTTGAATTAAAATAGATACCATCTGACTTACTTCCTCCGTAACATGTTCTCCTCTGATATCTCTAAGGTAGATTAGGGTCTCGTGCTGAATCTCATTAACAATGCTTTCAAGTTCCCATACTCTTTTAGCTTCTGAATAAGGGAGTTCTCTTGAAATATTCTTAATTTGCGATTCAATCATTTCATAGGCTACTTTTGCCATATGGATCAAATCTTTTCTTACGGCATCCACAGCCAGCACTGGAGTTTGAAGCAATCGATCGTCAAGATGTGTAGCTCTCTGCAAGCAAGGCTTTTCTTCTCCTTTAAACAAACCTTTGACTATTCTCGAAAACAATGGAGTTTGCCAAACCCAGAACAAACTCCATAAGACATTAAACAAAGAGTGACTATTAGCTACCAATCGCTCTATGGAAGTATCACCTGTGATCCTCGAAAAAGCATATACAGCCTGTTCATACCAGCCATTAGCTATGAAAGGATAGATGATTACCACCCCTGCAGCATTAAATAGAAAGTGAGATAGAGCAATCCTTCTTGCGCTCAAACGCGTGCCTATGGAAGCCAATAACGCAGTAACAGTAGTACCTATATTGGCTCCAAGCACCAGGGGAATAGCTGAGCTGATATTGATTAAGTTTTGACTCGACATAGTTACTGCCAGGGCAGTGGTAGCTGAAGATGACTGCACTACTCCAGTAAAAAAACTGGAAACTGCAATACCCTTCATGGGATGGTCTCCCATAGATATCATCAGATTGGTAAAAGGCTCATATGCTCTTAATGGATACAGTCCTTTTTCCATTAAAAAAAGTCCTATTAAGAGGGTACCAAAAGAAAGAATGGAGTGCCCAAGATAGCGAACCTTTTTTTTCTTGCCCAGCAAATAGACTATTAACCCAATGGGTACAATAAAAAACCCCCATTCAGTAATTTTAAAAGCAATAATTTGGGCTGTGACAGTGGTACCTATGTTGGCTCCAAATATTAATCCAAGAGCTTGCCCAAAGGTAAGCAGACCTGAGTTTACGAAAGCAACAGCAATAATGGAAACAATAGTTGAAGATTGGACCAGCATTGAAATCAAGGCACCTGAAAGCATACCAGCCCAGGGAGATTTTGTGGCAGACTCAAGAACATTTCTAAGTTTGACTCCAGCAACTTCCTTCAAATATTCACTAAATGTCATGAGTCCGTATAGAAAAATTGCCAGGCCTCCAATGATAAATCCGATATGCTGAAAATCCAATGGTCCTATCATAGATCCTCCATTAATCTGTTGCTTTCCATCCACTTTCCTCTCCAGATAAGATCAAATTCAAGAGTACCAGTAAATTCGGAAAGATAAAAAATCATCAACTGTTTTGATTGAGTAAACAATTCAGGCAATGTCATATATAAAGATCTTTTAATGAAAAAATCATCCTGCAGTATCTTTCGAATATTTTCATTGTTGCCTTCATATCTGGGCAAATTATAAATATCCGCATCTGGATGCAGGGGGATCAAAGCCTTTTCTCCCCATGCTTTGAAAGCACCTAATAGAGGTTGACCTTTGTACTCATAATTTTCAATTGACTCTCTATGAAGAGGAATGTATCCTCCTGGATAAGCCAGAGTCATAGCCTTGCTGATGTCAATTTCCGGAATTTTTTCAAGCCTTTGGTAAAATTTGTCCAGATTATCCTTGATTTGTTCTGGACTAAACCTGGTCATAATTTGATGGTCGTAAGTGTGGTTACCAATCTCAAATCCATGCTCTTGCAAATAAATCAACTTTTCTCTCCACCTTCCAGGATGCTGAGTCTCTCCAAAAGGAATGATAGAAAAATAGATATAAAATACTGCATGATTGCCAAATTCAGGATATTTTTCTGCTATAGACTGGATCATGCCCACCCCTGAGATAGGATCTGGAGTATGAGCATCCAATAGCCGAAACTGACTTTCCCAGCCATCGTCGAAAGTGAGTAAAACTGGTTTTCGTCCTTCAGGAATGCCAGAAAAGTCACCCCTAAAAAAAGCATCCGCTCTAATGGTGCTAAACCCAGCATTGGCCAACTGCTCCAATTGCCATTGAAATGAAATTTGATTAATCCAATATCTGCTATCATCCACCATATGATAAGTTATAACGGGAATAAAAGGCACTTCCGCAGGATAAACCACTTCTTCCACTTGTTCCATCATTTTTTCATCAAAATCAATTAGACTAATCAAATCAAGGGGAATGTTGAAGCTGAAAAACAACTCCCAATCGTTAACCTGAAGTAAATTATCAAAAGCAATCACTTCATGAAATTTTATGCGTTGATTGGGATATGTCTTTTTAACATGACCAATAAGCTTGATTTCTTCCTCTTTTAAGATTCCATCCACCAAAACACCATAATATAACTCTTCAAGATAAGAATTGAAAGCATGGTCAAGAAAAAACAAACGAGCAGAATGGTTTTGTCTGAGAATTACATTCGCCAAAGGGTCAGGATAACCAAGATAGTCAAGATATTCTTTTTCATCAAATGAAGCCGTCAAGGCAGATGCAATCATAAAAAAATTTATGAGCAAAAAACCTGTTAATATTTTTTTCAGGCTGTTTGATGATTTTTTTTTCATGCCACCATATTAACCAATCGCCTGGGAACAATGATCCATTTTTTTATACCCTGCTCTCCTAAAAAAGACTGAATTTTTTCACTTTGCAGCACCAGAGTTTTTAACTCTTCTTCTCCAATATCAGCAGGTACAATTAATCGTTCTCTAAGTTTTCCATTGATTTGAATAGGAATTTCAATCATATCATCCTTGGCAAGATGAGGATCAAATGCTGGCCAAGGTTGACATAGAATAGATTTTGGATGCCCCAGATCATTCCAAAGCTCTTCTACAACATGGGGAGCAAATGGCGATAGTAAAAGCAATAGCGTTTCAAGAGCTTCTTTGCTTCGTCTTTCCATTTTACTCAAATGATTGACATAGATCATCAAAGCAGAAATAGCAGTATTAAAAGAAAAATGAGTGATATCTTCGGTAACTTTTCGTATAGTTTTATGCATGATGCGCAAAGTGTCTTTGTTGGGCTCGGCTGAGGAATATTCCTTTGAATCAAAGAGCGACCAGACCTTTTTGATAAATCGATTGATGCCTTCAATGCCCTGGGTGCTCCACAAAGATTCCTGATCAAAAGGACCCATGAACATTTCATAGCATCTGACCACATCTGCCCCATATTTGTCCAGAACTTCATCTGGATTAATAACATTGCCCAGAGATTTTGACATCTTTCTTCCATCTTCTGCCAAAACCATGCCCTGGTTCCGGAGTTTTAAAAAGGGTTCAGGAGTATTTACCACTCCTTCATCATAAAGAAATTTGTGCCAGAATCTGGCATAGAGCAAATGGAGAACAGCATGCTCCGCTCCTCCTATATATAGGTCAACAGGCAACCAATATTCAATATTTTCTTTGGATGCAATGGCATCTTTATTGCGCGGGTCAATGTAGCGCAAATAATACCAGCATGACCCCGCCCATTGTGGCATCGTGTTGGTTTCTCTTTGAGCAGGCTCACCGCATTTGGGACATTGCACATTTACCCAATCTTTCAATACCGCCAAAGGAGACTCTCCTGTACCACTCGATTCATAATAATCAACCTCAGGAAGGGTTAAAGGCAAATCTTTTTCTGACAAGGGAACAATGCCACATGTTTTACAATGAATAACAGGAATGGGTTCCCCCCAAAATCGTTGTCTTGAAAAAACCCAATCTCTCAAACGATATTGTATAGTGCTTTTTCCTTTGCCCTTGCTCTCAAGCCATTCAACAACAACTTTTTTTCCTTCCTCTGAGGGCATTCCGTCAAAGATGCCTGAATTAAACATGACTCCTTCTTCTTCATAGGCCCGATCATTTGGCAAAGCATTGTTTAAAGGCTTGATAACAGGCAAAATAGGTAAATCAAATTTCTGCGCAAAATCAAAATCCCTTTGATCATGTGCTGGAACAGCCATAATGCTCCCCGTGCCATAACTCATCAGCACATAGTCTGAAACATAGATAGGAATTTCATTGCCTGTGACAGGGTGCAAAGCCTTCAATCCTGTATAAAGACCTGTTTTCTCTTTGGATAATTCAGTTCGCTCCAGATCACTTTTTGAAGCAATTTCATGCAAATACTTGTCCAAAGCTACACGAAAATCGCCTTCCACATAGGTTGAAAGCAAAGGATGTTCTGGAGCTAACACCATATAGGTAGCTCCCATCAAAGTATCTGGACGAGTAGTAAAAACCGTAATCTTTTCTTCTGTGTTTTTAATGGAAAATTGAATATCTGCTCCCTCTGATCTTCCAATCCAATGTTTTTGCATAGCTTTGATTTTTTCAGGCCAATCCAGCATATCCAGGTCTTCGAGGAGACGGTCTGCATAAGCTGTAATCCTCAGCATCCACTGCTTCATCTTTCTGCGTTCGATTGCCCCTCCACATCGCTCACATTTTCCCGAGGTCACCTCTTCATTAGCCAAACCTGTTTTACATTCAGGGCAAAAATTAATGGGAGCTTCATCAACATATGCCAAGCCTTTTCGATAGAGTTTTAAAAAAATCCACTGCGTCCATCGATAATAAAATGGATCAGAAGTGTTAATTTCACGACTCCAGTCATAACTAAAACCAAATCGTTTAATCTGTCTTCGAAAATTATCAATATTGTTTTTTGTTGCTTCACGGGGATGAATTTTCATTTTTATAGCATAGTTTTCCGTTGGAAGGCCAAAAGCATCCCACCCCATGGGATGTAAAACATTATATCCCTTCATCATGTAAAACCTTGAAACTATATCGCTGGCTGTATATCCTTCAGGGTGGCCCACATGCAACCCTTCAGCTGAAGGATAGGGAAACATATCCAATATATAATACTTTTTCTTCGAATTATCCGTATTTCGCTGAAAGATTTTATGCTCTTCCCAGTAGTTCTGCCATTTTTGATCAATCTCTTTAAAATTAAAATAATCTTTTTTCATTTTATCCCTCTTTATCTTTACACCACATAAAATTCAGTTAAATTATAGAAGAATAGGAGATGAAAAACAAAAATGAAAAATAGAGTTAGAATCGTCATTTGGATAGTATGTTTGTTTATAATTGCTGTGATTGCTATCAGAGGATTTAGAATCGCCCTTGCGCCTGTTGAGCCCGTCGATCCTGTTGAACCTGACACTCCACCCACTCCAGTTTTCAGCGAAGAACCCGTTACTATGACAGCTTACTTGGATATTGTTGCAGATCAGCCTGTCAGAGCTTTTATTGGAGATAAGGATATCACTGATCCTGGAACAATATTTGAAATCAAGCCGGGGGTTCGCACCATTGTATTAAAAGACTACGAAGGCAACGAGCTTCAAAGTGATATTGTTGTTATAAGCGGAGACAGGGATGAGCTTCGTCAACGCATTGTACTGAAAGCAGAACTAATAAGTATCACCTTCATCACAAATTTGGATGATTGTGAGCTTTATATTGATGGAGAATTTGATTGTTTTTTCAACCAGGAAATAGGTATTATCCTGCCAACGGGGGTGTATGCCTTTGAAATTCGAAAAGAAGGCTATGAATCTTTTATGCAGGATATAACCCTGGATAAAGATACACCCTGGGAAGTTGAAGCTACTCTTTTGCCCCAGGAATAATGATATAAGCAATTTTTATGATCAGGAGGATTTAAGTGAAAAAAGTTTTGTACTTATTCTTTGGAATTGTGGTGGTTGCTCTTGGAATATTGCTTATTGTTTTCTGGCTCGAAGAATTTATTGATATGATCAAGGGGTTGCTGGGTCCCATGATTGTGCTTGCAGGAATAATAGTATTTATAGTTGGACTCATGACTCCTCTCAAAGAAGAGGATTTATTTGCCGAAGACCTTGACTCCTGCGACTCTGCACCAGAAGAAGACCCGGATTCCAATAAAAATGAATCTGACAAAACATAACTGATTCGCTCTTTTTTCTGAATCAGGCTAAATGAATAGGTTTGCCCAAAGCTACCTCAATTACATCTGCTATGACTTCTGAAAAAGTAGGATGTGGAAACACTATTTCTCCCAAACGATGTAGATCCATCTTTTCTTCAATGGCAAGGCTTGCAAAAGTAATCATATCAGATGCATTTTCTCCCAATATAGTGCATCCGGTGATGCAATTATCCTGAATGGCAATTTTTATCAGACCCTCTCTTATGTTGCAAGCTCTGGCTCTTCCATTGGCGGCATAAGGAAAAGTATATATTTTCCCCTCTTCGATGGATCCAGTTGCAGCAAATTCGGGGATGGAATAGACCACCCTGGGCACTGAATGATAATTCATAGGCTCCGTAGTTTCACCCAATAAGTGCCTGCAAGCTATTTTTGCTTCTTTGAAGGCTGTATGAGCCAGCAAAGAAACTCCATTCACATCACCGATCGCATACACACCTGGCTGGCTGGTTTCCATCCATTCATTCACCTGTACCCCTTTAGCATTTGATTGGACACCCAAATCTTTCAGCAAAGGTTGAGGCATTAGAGCTTTTCTTCCAGTGGCAAGCAATATCTGTTCAAAATCTTCCTCAATAATGGTATTATTTTTATTGAGACATACATTACAACTATCGGTTCTGTTTTCAATTTTCTCAATTTTCTGTTGAGTCCATACCTGAATGCCCATTTTCATTAGCATTTGAGCTAAAATATCCGCACATTCTCTGTCTTCTCCTGGAAGCAACTGTGGCATCATTTCCACAATACTTACCCTGGAACCCAGAGCTTGATAGATAGTGGCCATTTCAATCCCAATCACTCCTCCTCCCACAATCAACAGGGTGGATGGAATTTTTTTCATCAGTAAGGCTTCATTGCTTGTAATAACACGCTCTCCATCCATTTCCATGCCTGGGATAAGGGCAGGCTCTGAACCTGTAGCAATGATGAGCTTATCAAATTCAATCTGTTTTTTTTCTCCATCCGATGCTTTTACTTCAATGAAAGAATTTGAAGCCCCTATAGCTTCTCCTTGTATGATGGCGACCGAGCGTTTATTTAACAAATATTCAATTCCTTTTCGCGACAATTGAGCAGATTTTTGCGCATGAGAACGGATTTTAGCTACATCCATCTCTATGCTGCTCATATCAATCCCCATAGCCTTATACCTTTTAGTCTCAACAATAGGGTGAACAGCCTTAAGCAGGGCTTTGGTGGGAATACATCCTCTATTAACACAAGTTCCCCCCAAATGACCTTTTTCAATCAAGTGGACTTCTGCTCCTGACTGTACTGCATGCAATGCTGCAACATATCCTCCCGGGCCTCCACCAATAACCACTACTTTCATTGCTTCCTCCTTGCTCAAGTCACATTTTAAAAAAAAGAATTTTGCACTATAACTTCAACCTTATTATAGTATTATGAAATGATTGGGATTCAAATATCAGGAAAACAGGCTCTTGACCGTTGGGCAAAAATTATTGATATATTGCAGATTCAAGCTTGCCAGATCGTAGTTCATCCCTCTGCTTTTGGGGTTCCCAAAACAAGATTTCATTTTCAAAGCTTGTTTGAACAACTAAAGAAAAATCATCAATTGCAAAAAATATTTATCCATGCTCCTGATCATATCAGCATTCAAGGAATGACAAGGTATCAGAGGCTTCGGAGTTTCAGAATTCTTCGTCGCCTGCTTGAATCCTGTGAAAACATGGGCATCGATGGACTTATTGTGCATGTTAACCTTCGAAAGACTCTGACCATAAAATCGCTGAATGATGAATTGTCAACCATTTTTTTTGATTCTATGATCCAAACACCATTGATCCTGGAAAATACAGCTTACCCCAAAGATTCATATGGATGCGATCTATCCCTGTTGGGCAACCTTGCAGAAACTATTGAACAATGGACTCCAACCAATATATGCCTGGATTCAGCACATTTGTTTGCTTCAGCTTATCGCTTTGAAAACAGGGAATCCGCTACTCAATTAAAAAAACAATATCCTGATTTTTTTAAACATATCGCTCTCCTTCATTTAAACGATTCAAAAGAGCCTTTTGGGAGTTTCAAGGATAGGCATGAGCATATTGGAAAAGGATGCATTGGTCTTGGAGCATTGGGCGCATTGTTATCTCTTTTTGACAAAGACTTGCCATTAATTATGGAGCCCCCAGCTGCCCCTTTTGAAGAATTAAATGCCTCTGTTGAAAGACTAAAAAAGCTTATCCAGGCAAACGCAAGAGATCCAGAAGCTAATTCTTCTGCTTCATCTATGCCATGGGTATTTTAAGAAAATAAAATACATATAGATTTAACCTATTTTATTCCCCCCCCCTTATATTCCAAAAAAAAGCATATATAATTATATATGCTTGCCTTTCACATGGGGGTTTGTTTCCTCAGCGACCACCTATGTTTAAGGTGAATTAAATTTTAATGGAGGATGATATCAATGTTACCAAAAGAGGAAAAAGAAAGAATTATTCAAGATTTTAAGATCAACGAAGAAGACACTGGCTCCCCAGAAGTGCAAATCGCATTGCTGAGTCGAAGAATCCAGACGCTGTCTGAGCACCTTAAAGACCACAAACATGACCATAGTTCCAGAAGAGGTCTGTTGAAGATTGTTGGACATCGTAGAAGATTGCTAAAATACCTAAAGAAAAATGAGCATGAACGCTATCTTGAAGTTATTAAACGCTTGGGTATTCGACCGATTAAATAAAAAAGGAATATGTAAATGCAAGATATTAATGAACTGAACTTCCAAAAAACCCTTCATGGCGTAAATTATGCTGTCAATGTGGGAAAAATGGCCAACCAGGCCAGTGCTTCCGTGCTCATTCGAGCTGGCGATACTCTTGTGCTGAGCTGTGTAACCATGGCAAAAGAACCCAGAGAAGAAATCAGCTTCTTTCCTTTAACCGTTGACTATATGGAAAAAATGTATGCTGCCGGAAAAATTCCAGGAGGTTTTTTTAAACGCGGTGGTCGCCCAACAGACTATGAAATTTTAAAATCTCGCCTGGTAGATCGACCTCTTCGACCTTTATTTCCAGATTATCTTCGCAATGAAGTTCAGATCATGTGTTATGTATTGTCTTCTGATGGTATTCACTCTGGTGATATATTAGCCATTCAGGGAGCTTCCATAGCGCTTTCCATATCTGAAATACCTTTCAATGGTCCTGTCTCTGCTGTCCGAGTAGGACTAAAAAATGATCAATGGGTTATTAACGAATTACCCTCCAGTGAAAATGATGATACACTTGATATGGTAGTAGCTCAAAACCATCAATCCATATTAATGGTAGAATGCGGAGCCAAAGAATTGGCAGAAGAAAAAATTGCACAAGCCTTTCAAGAAGCTCATCGTGCCAACAAAGATTTTCTTCAATTCCAGGAAGAATTTATTAAAGCAGCCCATCCAAAAGAAAAAATTGTTATTCATGCTCCAGAGACCCCAGCAGATGCAAAAGAAGCTGTCGATAAATATCTCTCAAGTAAAATTGAAGATACTTTATTTAACCCCAACAAACTTCAACGAGAAAATGCAGTAAGTCAATTAAAAAAAGATTTGTTAATGGAGCTCGAATCAACTTTCGAAGAAAGAAAGAGCGACTTGGAGCTGGCTTTTGATGATTACATTGAAGCTTATGTCCGGCGAAAGATTGTTAAAGAAAATATGCGCCCTGATGGAAGAAAAGTGGATGAGGTTCGCCCATTAACCATGGAAGTGGGACTACTGCCCCGAGTGCATGGATCAGGCTTGTTCAGAAGAGGGCAAACTCAAGTGCTTTCTTTGGTTACTCTTGGTTCCAAAGGGGAGGGTCAACTCATAGAAGGCCTGTATGATGAAGAAATCAAACACTATATGCACTATTACAACTTTCCTGCCTTTAGCGTAGGAGAAACTCGACCCAATCGAGGTCCAGGAAGAAGAGAAGTAGGACACGGAGCATTGGCGGAGCGAGCTCTAATTCCTGTTATTCCACCTGAAGAAGACTTTGCCTACACCATCCATGTGGTTTCTGAAGTCCTTGAGTCCAATGGGTCAAGCTCAATGGCTTCTGTTTGTGGCAGCACCCTGGCTTTAATGGATGCCGGAGTTCCCGTTAGCAGCGGGGTGGCAGGAATTGCCATGGGACTTATTTCCGAAGGAGACGAATACCGTATCCTGACTGATATCCAGGGTGTCGAAGATGCCACAGGGGACATGGACTTCAAAGTGGCGGGCACTCGAAAGGGCATCACTGCACTCCAAATGGATGTAAAAAAAGATATGATATCGCTTGAGATTATCGAAGAAGGCTTGGAGCAAGCAAAAAAAGCTCGGCTTCATATTCTGGATCAGATGGAGCAGGCCATACAAAAACCCCGTGAAAATCTATCCAGATACGCCCCAAGACTCAAAGTACTACAAATTAAAACGGATAAAATTGGTGATCTCATTGGTCCTCAAGGCAAAGTTATCAAAAAAATCATTGAAGAAACAGAGGCAAAAATTGATATCGAGCCCGATGGAAAAGTATATGTCACATCACCCGATGAACAAAGAATGATCCTGGCGCTGGATGCCATTCATGCTGTTATTGATGACATTGAAGTAGGCAAACTATACAAAGGAAAAGTGGTTAATATTCGTGAATTTGGTGCTTTTGTTGAAATTCAACGAGGCAAGGATGGGCTGTTACACATATCACAAATATCACATCAGCGAATCAACAAAGTTGAAGATGTGCTTCAAATGGGTCAGGAAGTCATGGTAAAAGTGATTGGCATTGATGAGCAAGGAAGGATCAGCCTATCAATGAAAGATATTTAGCTGTTGACTTATGAAAAGCAGTACTCAGCAAGCTGCCAAAAAAGATTTATTTGAGGCACTATGTTCTGAGATTGCAAAATGCACCAAATGCACCCTGCACGAAAAACGACTCCATCCGGTACCAGGAGAAGGATCTTTGGATGCAGAACTTATGCTGGTAGGTGAAGGCCCAGGAGTTACTGAGGACAAAATGGGAAGACCTTTTGTAGGTCAGGCAGGTAAAGTATTGGATCAATTACTTGAATCCATAGGATTGCATAGAAATGATGTGTTTATAGGAAATGCAGTCAAATGCAGGCCTCCAGGCAATCGAACTCCTCATCTGGAGGAAATTAAAGCCTGCGAAGATTTTCTACTGGCACAGATTGCCATGATTGAGCCTCAGATTATTGTTCTCCTTGGTAATGCAGCATTAACAGCCTTGCTGGGCAATACAAGATCCATTTCCCAGGTCAGAGGTTCACTTATTGACCATCAGGGCATGAAATTTTTTCCTGTTTTTCACCCAGCAGCCTCTCTTTATAGAAGAGAAACCTACGAACAAATGAAAAAAGATTTTTTAACTTTAAACAAACTTATGAAAGAAAATGAAAGACAAAACTATGATTAAAAAAAATGTAAACAAACCCTTTAACAAACCCACTAATATTCGCGTTATATTTCTCGGCGGTGTCGGAGAAATAGGCAAAAACATGACCGTTTTTGAGATTGACAACGAAATGATTTTAGTGGATGCAGGATTTATGTTTCCCAGAGTGGAAATGTTGGGTATCGACAAAGTCATCCCTGATTTTTCCTTCCTATTGGAAAACAAACACAAACTGAAAGGCATCATTCTTTCCCACGGTCATGCAGACCATATTGGGGCCCTCCGTTATTTCATAGACCAGGTCAATGTCCCTGTCTATGCCACTGCACTAACTATCGGTATTTTAAAAGAAGAAATGCCTTCTTATTTGAGTAAAAATGTAAACTTTAAAACGATTGAATTGCCCTCGACGCATAAAATTGGAAAAACAGAAGTACAATTTATTCGCGTCAACCATTCTATCCCCGATGGGTGCGCTACTGTTTTTCGTACCAGCATTGGAAGCATTGTCCATTCAGGTGATTTCAAAATAGACCTTACTCCCATTGACAACAAGCCCATTGATTTGCCTCGATTTGGTGAAATTGGAAAAAGAGGAGTCCTGCTTTATCTTGGAGATAGCACCAATGCAGATGAAGATGGTTACACCGGCTCTGAAAGACTGGTGGGAAAACGACTGGAAGAATTGATACGATTATCTGCAGGAAGAGTAATTTTAGCCACTTTCTCTACCAATCTCCACAGAGTTTTGCAAGTTTTTGATATTGCTCTTCGTGTAAAAAGAAAAATTTTGGTTGATGGCAAATCCATTATGAATGTGATTCAAGTTGCCAATCGCCTGGGCTACGCTAAAATCCCCAAAGATCAGATGATAAGCTACGGAGATTTAGAAAAGCTAAAAGATCACGAGCAATTGATTCTTGCCACTGGAACTCAAGGCGAGCCATTTTCAGGGCTTACAAGATTAGCCAGCAACAAGCATGAAAACCTGAAGATAAAAAAGGGGGATACGGTCATTATCTCTGCTGATCCCATACCTGGCAATGAGGCCTATGTCAATAAAGTGATCGATAGTCTGTTAAAAATGGGGGCCAATGTGATTTATCGTCAGGATCATGTGCATGTTTCGGGCCATGGAGCAAAAGAAGATTTGCGCACCATGCTTTCCCTCATCAAACCTACTTTCTTTATCCCTGTTCATGGAGAATACCGCATGATGCATGCTCATTGCAAAGTAGCTCATGAAACTGGAGTGCTGGAAAAAAATACTCGCATTGTAGAAAATGGCGATGTCATTACCGTACAGCCCAACCGTCTTTTTCGATCAGGTAGGGTACCAGCTGCTCCAGTGATGATTGATGGGAAAACCATTGGCGACATAGAGCCTTCCGTAATTGATGAGCGCAGAAGATTATCCCGAGAAGGAGTGGTCAATGCTGTAGTTCTCATTGATGCCAAAACTCGAAAAATGAGTGCTCAGCCCATCATCGAAACCAAGGGCTTATTGTCTTCAAGGATATCCAGTGATATTTATAAAAAAATAGCAGCCCAGATCAATGAAGTAGTCAATAAATGGTCAACACAGCGAGGCAATGAAAAAGATTTGGAAATTATGCTCAAAGGCTGTATATCTGGTGCAGTATCCTCAGAAATGCGTCGAAAACCCGTCATTTTTGTTACCGTGATGAAAAATGGAGATTAAAAAAAAACAACCCCCGCATCTGCGTTTTTTAATTCGAGGTGCTATTATCGCTGCTCTATATGCCAGCCTTGCAGTTTTGCTTGCACCTATCAGCTACGGCCCAGTACAGGTACGATTTTCTGAAATATTAACAGTATTGCCTTTCTTTTTTCCTGAAGCTATTTGGGGACTGACTTTGGGATGTTTTGTGGCCAATCTTGCTTCTCCATTTGGATGGATAGATTACATTTTTGGATCCCTCTGTACCCTATGCGCAGGAGGATTGACCTATTACCTTAGGAGAACAGGCAATCCTTATTGGGGTATTTTGCCTCCCATTATCATCAACGCCCTGGGAGTGGGTCTGTATGTTTCAATTTTGATCAATGAGCCCCCATCCTTTCACTGGCTAACCTATGCCGGAGTAGCCCTTTCCATAGGAGCAGGTCAGGCTATAGCAGTGGGAGGCGGAGGTTCGATGTTGATTCATTTTATTCAAAAATACAAGGAGAAATGGTTATGAAAATAGCTCTGGCGCAAATTCATCCCCATTTTGGCCAATGGAGTGCAAATATCCAAAAACATGAGCGATATGTTGAGTTGGCAAAGCATAATGGAGTAGATTTGGTAATTTTTCCTGAAATGTCCCTCTCAGGGTACAGCTTGAAAGAGCTAACCCCTGATCTTGCTGTAACCTTGCAGGATGACCGATTGAATCAAATCGCTCAGTGGTCAAATGACATAGATATTGTGGCAGGATTTCCTGAGCTCATTCCTGGGCAGGGTTTTGCCATTTCTTCAGCATATTTCCATCAAGGTTTCATTCTGCATGTTCATAGGAAAGTGTACTTGCCAATCAATGGGATGTTTGACGATTTAAAGGATTTTCGCAGAGGAAAAACCATCCAGGCCTTTCATGTCAATGAATGGACTCTTGGTATGCTGATTTGTCGGGATCTCTGGCATGCAGATGCCGTGCAGGCCTTGGTTATACAGAAAGCTCAACTTGTCATAGCAGCTTCAGCTGTGCCTCTTCGGAGCATAGGAGAAAAAGGCCCCAATATTCATGATTTTATTATGAGATCTTCCCGATCCTATGCAGAGCGTCATACCATCTATTTTGCTTTTTCCAATCGTGTAGGTTTTGAAGATGGTATTTGCTTTTATGGGGGGAGCATGATTGCAGATCCTTTTGGAAAAGTAGTGGCTCAGGCTGGCTATCTGGAAGAAGAGCTCATTACTGCTGACATAAGTCTTGATACTATTCATCGTAGAATTGCAGCTATATCGCTCAAACATGAAGAAGACCCTTCCCTTCTATTGTCAGCCTTTGATGAGGAGGAAACCTTATGAAACATCCACTAAATATCCCTTCCATGGACTTTACTTTTACTGAAAAAGTCATTCAAACCTTTATCCGACATGAAGTGCAGTACAATGGATTCAAGGGAGGCTTGATTTCTCTATCGGGAGGCCTGGATTCAAGTTTGGCTTCAGTGTTGGCGCATACAGCATTGAATGGAAATATTGCTTTATTATATATGCCTTATGGAAAAAATCCTTCTGCCTTCAAAGATGTATCAACTCTTGCAGAGATGATAGACACTCCTCTGGAAGTCTTTGATATTCAAGCCATCACAGACCAAATCTGCACGGAAAGAAGCATACGCGACCCCAAACGAAAAGGCAACATTATGGCAAGACTGCGCATGAATATTCTTTTTGACCAAAGCGCGCGAGACCAATTAATGGTTATAGGGGGCAGCAACAAAACAGAACTGATGATAGGTTATTCCACATGGTATGGGGATAGCGCTGCAGGTATCATGCCCCTGGGAGATTTATACAAAACACAAGTTAAAGGTCTGGCTCAGCATTGTCATTTACCTGAAAACATTATCAGCAAACCACCTTCTGCTGAATTATGGGAAGGTCAAACCGATGAGGATGAAATTGGCCTGCCCTACGAAAAGCTGGATGCCATTTTATTCTATTGGCTGGATCAACGACACAGTCCCCAGCAACTTGTTCAAATGGGTTTTGATCTTGAGGCGGTGGAAAAAGTGGTCAAAATAACTCGCAAAGCATTGTATAAACAAAAAAAGCCAACAATATGCAAAGTTTCAGATAGAACCATAGGCATTGACTATCGACTATGCAAAGAAACCATGCAACTGGGAAGCTTGGACTTATGAGGTAATATTGTATAATGCCAGTTTATTCTTACAGCCGAATTAATACTTATGATAATTGCCCCAGGCAATACAAATTCAAATACATTGATCGCATCAAGCCTCCTTTTGAGTTAAAAACTATTGAAGCCTTTATGGGTAGCTGCATACATTCAGCTTTGAATGATTTTTACCAACAGTTAATCTACCAACGCATCCCCGATAAAAAGGATTTGATCGCATGCTACGAAACCTACTGGAAAGAAAAATGGACTGATGATATCGTGATCATGAAGACCCCTTTGGATCCAAATCATTATAAAAGCACAGGTGAAAAAGCTCTATCCAATTATTACGAGCGTTATCCCCCTTTTGATCAAGCGCAAACTATTGGACTCGAAAAAATGCTAACTTTTAAAATAGGGCCTTATTCTTTTAAAGGATACATTGATCGTCTAAGCAGGGATAAAGCTGATACCTACGAAATCCATGACTATAAGACCTCAGGCAGTATGCCAAGTTTTCCTGAAGCTGAAAAAGATCTACAGCTGGCCATGTATCAAATTTCTGTTCAAAAGCATTATCCCGATGTAAAAAGAGTTCGATCCATCTGGCACTATTTGCTTTTTGATCAATCATGGGAAGTTGAGCTTGATGCCGAACAGCTTGCCTTAAAAGAAACCATGATTGCTCAAAAAGTATTTGATCTTGAACACGACTTGATCTTTGAACCCCAACCATCAGGACTTTGCAACTGGTGTACTTTTCAGGATATCTGCCCAGCAAAAACACATGAGAGAAAATTGGATCAAGAGGATGATCGCGAAGAAAATGAAGGATATCGTCTGGTTTCAAAATATGGCTACATTTGCAGTAAATACAAAAAAGCCAGATCAGAGCTTGAGTCAATCAAATCAGAAAAAGAACAAATGGAAAACACCCTGCATGAGTATGCCAAAGCTAATGAATACAAAGTTATGGAAGGTAAATACGGAGGCATTCAGGTTAAAGATAAGATTTCCTATCGATTCCCAGATTCCAAAGACCCCGCTCGACCAGCGCTTGAAGAGCTGATACAAAAAAATGGACTATGGATGGAGGCTTCCATCTTACACTCCTCCAAACTCAACAAAATGATCAAAAACGCAAAAGTGGACGAAGAGATTAGAAATGAACTACTTGGTTTTTCTTCCATGGAAATCAAAACGAGCTTTAAATGGATAAATCTGGATAAGAATTTAGAGGAAGAAAAAGATGATTCCATTGACAATGATGAATCGTAAGGTTATTTTTTTTAATGTTTAAATGATGTAAATTGATTTTTTCAGGAGGTTTTATGATGAAAATTTTGATGATGGGATGTGCCTTGATGACTATTGTAATGCTGAGCTCTTGTGGAACTGCTCCCAAAACAGCGGAAACACCACCTCAGCAAGAGACAAGACAGGAAACACCCCAACGAGAAACACCACCACCGGTGATAGAAGAAGAAAAAGAAAGGGAGACGCCTATGCAACCCAAAGGTCCGAGTATGCCAAGTGCAGAAGAAATTGAACAAATGAAAAATGAATACATTGTGCTGGACACCGACAAAGGAATGATTAAGCTTGAATTATTCCCAGAAGCTGCTCCCATGACCAGCTTCAATTTTAGAAACCTGGTGGAAGATGGATTTTATAATGGCATTATCTTTCATCGTGTCATAAAAGACTTTATGATTCAAATGGGAGGATTTACAGCTCAAACCCCCAAAAATGTACCTTACAAATTCCAGGATGAAATTAACCCGGAAGCACTGGGTCTTGACCAAAATACTATTCGTGGATTAGAACAAAGAGGATATCAATTTGACTACTCTCTACCTTCCATTCCTTTGGAATATGGTGTGCTGGCTATGGCCAATGCAGGCCCCAATACCAATGGCTCTCAGGTTTTTATCATAACCAGAGAAGAAGGCACCGATTGGCTTAATGGTGCTCACACTGGTTTTGGCAGAGTTGTAGAAGGAATGGATATAGCCCTCGCAATAGCTGATGTAGGTACCGATCAAGCAGATCGACCCGTATCCAATATCATGATACGAAGTGCTGCTGTCGTCCAAAGATAATACTGCATGCCCCCCTCGATAATCCTATTGGTCAACCCTATTGCTGGAGGAGGCTTGTCCAAAAATTGGCTGGTCAAAACCATGCACTTCCTGGACAAAAACCAAAGGACTTATCGAGTGTTTCAAAGCACATCGCCCGGGCATCTTGAAAGCCTGGCAAGAGAGCATGCTGAAAAAGATACTTTGATCGTTGCCCTTGGAGGCGACGGCACCATGAATGAAGTAATGAGGGGGGTCTTGCGATCTCCCTCTTTGATGGCTATGGTCCCTTGCGGATCAGGCAATGATGTTGCCACCACTTTGGGCATTACTCCCCAAAATGCACTGTCTACTCTGTTAACAGGTGTTCCAAAAAAGCTGGAGGTAGCTCTGGTCAATGAACAGCCTTTTCTTGGAGTAGCATCCTGTGGTCTGGACACTGAAGTTAATCGAACTGCCAATCGAATGCCTCGACTCATCAAGGGTCCTTTGCTATACACCCTTGCATTACTAATCACCCTGGTTCGATTCAAAGCTATGGATATCATAGTTCACACCCCTTACGCCACCCTCAAAGAAAAGGTGATGCTCCTGGCTGTAGGGCAGGGCACCAGCTATGGAGGAGGCATGAAGATCACCTCGCAAGCTCTTCGAGATGATGAACTTCTGGATCTATGCATGGTAAAAAAAATCAGCAAATGGAAACTATTGACTATTTTCCCCAAAGTATTTTCAGGACGACACATTGATCACCCTTCCATTGCTTATTATCAGCTACCCTACATAAACATTGAAGGAGTAGGCGAAGTATTTGCAGACGGTGACTACAAAACAAACCTTCCAGCTCACTACTCCATCAAAAAAGATTTATTAACACTATTAACCCCTGCATAATTCTCTATGCATAGTTTTTCAAAATAAAACTCTTTTTTCTCAAAATCCCTACGGGCAAAATAATTAAATCCTGCTTCTTTTAAGTATTGCGATATAGTATCAAAATGCCTGGCAATATTTGAAACTGAATGAGCGTCACTGCCCAGAGTCACGATTTCGCCACCCAAAGCCTTATATCGTCTTAAAATATTTAAAGAAGGGTGAGGTCTGCCCAGGCTTTTAATCCCTTTGGCATTAATTTCTATTCCTTGTCCTCGCTCAATTAATCTTTTCAGCATAGCATCCTTTGGCTCGGTCCAGACCTCAAACTCCTCGATGCTGATAGGCTGATACCGTAGTAGATAATCCAAATGGCCCAATACATGAAAATCCTTGAAATGCTCTACATTATAAAACCATGCATTCCAATATTTATCAAGAATCTCCTGCTTCTCAAACCTCTGCAAAAGCATGGGATCGCAGAAACCTATATTTTCATACTGATGCACCGACATGATCAAAAAATCCCATTCATAGGGATGAATATAAGTTTCAGTTGCTTTGATGTTTCCTGGATGCATGCCCAGCTCAAGACCGCAACCTATGATAATATCAGGATATTCAAGCTTTGAAGCTTCAATATCCACTAAATAAGATGATAAATCCAAATAGGGAATCTGTCCTGGATCCCCCATATCCAAATGTTCAGTAAAAACGATTTCTTTAACATGGTTTTCCCTGCAGTAATTTAATGCTTTTCTAACGCTCATTCTGCTATCAGGCGACCAGGCTGAATGCACATGGTAATCAACTATTTGCAATCTATTATCATTCCTTTCTTATCTAATTATACTTATCCATTATACTGATTAACAAAATCTTCACATTAAAAACCCGTAAAGTTAACAGGTTGAATTTTACATGGATTTAATTATATTAAACTATGGTCTTCAGGGCAGGGTGAATTTCCCGACCGGCGGTGATAGTCCGCGAGCGAAAGCTGAACCGGTGCAATTCCGGTACCGACAGTAAAGTCTGGATGGAAGAAGACGTATACAAAGTTATACGCCCCCAGCCCTTGGAGCAAAATTTTGCTTCGAGGAGGTATGTTGCAAGATGATCAGGACTCGTTTAATTACTTTTATCGGTCTCTTGACCGCCTTTGGATTAACCTTGGAGTTGCTGGCTTTTCCCATCATGGCAGTTGCTCCCTATCTTTTGTATGCGCCAGGCGATATCCCTTTGTTGCTGGTGGGATATGCTTTTGGCCCTGTTTGGGGAGTGGTATCAGTAGGCATGAAAGCAGTCTTGTATAGCCTTATCCGGGGTCAGGGAGGCATGTGGGGCACGCTCATGCATTTTATAGCTTCATCTGCTTATGTGGTAGTATTTTGTCTGATCGTAAGAGCAAAAAAAACCTATCCCATGATGGTGGTAGCTCTGATAGCAGCCACCCTTGCAAGAGCATTGGTCATGATTCCAGCCAACCTTGTAGTCACTCCGATTTATGCCAATATTCCTGTTTCAGTGGTAAAGGGAATGTTGATCCCCGTCATTATTCCTTTCAATTTGATTCATGGTGGAGTTAATGCTTTGCTCTTTCTTGGGCTATTTGGCTATCTTCAGCCCATTTGGAATGATTGGATAAAAAAAATTGGAGTATTGACGCCCATCAAAAGAGCTTCCTACAGCTATTTAATCAGCACCAGCATTATCGGTTTTTTCTTTGGTGGCACAATTGCTTTTCTACTGAGACCCTTCAGCAGCACTGATCCTGCATTAAGATTAAAGCTAATGGACATATTATCTCGAGGAGCAAAATTGGAAGAAAACCTGATTCCTCTGGCTCAGCAATCATTTAATTATCTGATTATTGGGATGATACTCGGAATATTGCTGGGACTGCTTGCAGGACAAATTATTCAACGCAAAAGGGTCTGATCCTGCTCATGTCGCTTCATTCGTGCAGCATAAGCAAAAGCATAGAAATAGTTATGCCACAACTTATCAGAGGACTTATATTGATTGGAAAACATAAAATAGTCGATCATAACTTCTCTGATGCGGCACAATTCGCTTAAGCGAGATTGATTTTTGGGGTCCTGGATCGTAAGGTCCAGCAGTTCCAGGGCCCTTTCAAAAGCTTTTTCCGCCATTGAAAGTTTGCCTTCCTTTTTTCTCGCCATCGTTCTTTCCACTTCGCTTCCCACATTGGCCATCTGCTCCAAAAAGCTGAAAGTCTTCCATCGGCCCTCTGCCATTTCTTTATGGATATAGTTCATCGTAGACTCCTGTTGTTGCAGGAGGGGTATAAACCCCTCCTGGTCGGCCTCAGAGTAATTTTTTACTGAAAATTTCTTAAAAAAGCGCTATATGCCAGATAGGTCTCATAGACATCTGCCTTGGAACTGATTTCAAAGGGTGCATGCATCGACAGGAGGGATGGACCACAATCCACCACTTCCATTCCTCGTTCTCCGAAAAACTTGGCAACCGTCCCTCCGCCGCCTACATCCACTTTGCCCAGCTCTGCAGTCTGCCATTGAATATGATGCTGAGCAAACAATTGGCGAATCTTG
>PXBT01000116.1 GCA_003566815.1 Caldisericota bacterium | reverse complement strand
CCCGTTTCAAAAGTGTACGGATAGTTTGGCGGAGAAGGGGGGATTCGAACCCCCGAAACACGCATGTGTTTATCTGCTTTCGAGGCAGACGCTTTCAACCGCTCAGCCACCTCTCCGTTTACGCTCAAAAAAATCTTTCATGATTTTTTCTATCTGATCTTCTAATATACCACGAAATATATGAGTTTTAAGTTTTTTTTCCTCGATAGGGTTTGGACCAGACCATGCACCCGTTTGGGTATTGTTGACGCCATAGTAAAGGGATCGTATGCGAGCCAGTTGGATAGCGCCAAAACACATCAAGCAGGGCTCCACCGTGACAAAAAGGTCGCAATGGTTCAATCTCCAGTCCCCCGTATGTTTAGCCGCCTGCTCCAGGGCAATCATTTCAGCATGAGCCACAGGGCTGTTTTGCTGGATGGTTTGGTTGTGAGCTCGAGCAATAATCTCTTCATTCAGCACAATGACACAGCCTATGGGAACTTCGTCTTGCTCACCCGCTTTGATGCCTTCATCCACCGCATGGGCCATGAATCGTTCCATATAGGGGAGCATATGGGCTATGGTTGGCGGGTCTGCATGAGACCGTTTTTTGCAAAACTATAATAGTCTGCAGTTTCTGAGCCAATAATAATGTGATCCAGCACCCTCAGATTGACCAAACTGCAAGCTTTGATGATTGTATGGGTAGTGTACATGTCATCTTTGGAAGGCGAAGTGTCTCCACTGGGATGGTTGTGCACCAAAATGACAGCTGAGGCGGAATGTTGGGTCGCAATTTTGATGATATCTCTGGGGTCCACCAGGCTGGTGTCAATAGTGCCTGAAGTGAGATGAACCGTCTTGATGGGCTTGTTTTTGATATTCAATAAAATCATGGAGAAGATTTCTTTTTTGATGTCGCGATGATATATACCGATCTTATCCGCCACATAACTAACCACTTCATCAGGGCTTTGAATCTTGCTTACACTATTGGCTCGTTCCATGGTGAGTCGCTTGCCCAGTTCCAGTGCTGCTTTGATTTGTATGGCTTTGGCCTGACCTATCCCATCAATGGTGCATAGCTCGTCAATAGTGGCCTGATCAAGCGCGCGTATGGATTGAAATTTGTTCATAATCCTGCGGGCGATGTCTTCTGCGCTCTTTCCCATGGTTCCTGTGCGTAGCAGAATGGCAAGCAGTTTGGTGGATGGCATATTTTCTGCGCCAAGAGCTGCCAACATTTCTCGGGGGCGTTCGTCTTTAGCCCAATATTTGATGGATACATGCTTTTCTTTTTCTTTGCTTTGATTTTTCATTACCACTCCCAATGAGGAATTTGTTCGTTGATCAATTTTTGATAGCTTGCGAAACGTTTGGGATGAATGCACCCCTTTTCTATGGCTTCTTTAACTTTACAGCCTGGCTCTGCGGTATGCGAACAGTTGGAAAATTTGCAATGTTGAGCATATTTAAAAATCTCTGGATAAAAGGAAGTTACCGATTCCAGATCAAGAAAACCCAATTGCTTGATACCGGGAATATCAGCCACCCAGGTGTCTGAGGAAAGCGCATATAGCCTGGAATGCGTGGTGGTATGTCGACCGCTTTGAGCTGACTCATTGAGCTGGTTGATGCGCAGATCAATGCCTGTCAAAGCCCTTACCAGGGAGGTTTTGCCGACTCCCGAGACTCCCAGAAAAATAGTTTTCTTTCCTTTCAGGGACTGCTTCAACTCTTCCAACCCTTCCGATTGTTTGGCACTGACTCGATGCACGGTGATGCCAAGGGATTCGTATAATTCTGGAATCTGGGGATGCAAATCTTCAGGTTCATCAATTTTGTTGACAATCAGTAAAGGTTGGATCCCTCCCGATATGGTTGCAACCAACATTCGGTCGATCATGCCGATAGGGGTTTGGGGATAATTTTTGGCAATGATGACCATGGCTTGGTCCAAATTGGAGGCAATGGCTTGATTTTTTCTGCTTTGGTGAGTGGATTGCCGGATGAGCATGGTCTTGGGAGTTAGCACATGAGTAATCACTGCAAGATCATCCTGGAGATAAAAATCGACCTTGTCTCCGAGAGCTAAAGCATTGGTCTTGTCGGCATGAGAAGTCTTATGGCTCTTTTTTAGCCAGGCTTTGTATTCTTTACCGTCATCATCGCAAACAGTGATGGTCCCTCCAAGTTCGACCACCATACCATGATATTGCTTTTTATGATTTTCCATAGGTTATTGGGCGCTGGGAAAGGCTGGCAAAAAAGCTATGGAGATAGTGCCTGGGCCTGAATGAGATCCTATCGTGGGTGAAATCGTGGTGACATAGATACTTTTGGGAGAAAATAGGGACTGGATTTTTTCTCTATACCATAGAGCAGTAGGCTCATTGTTGCAATGCCCGATTGCAAAGTGAAGGTTTTGTTTGCCCTTGGTTCTCTTTTTGAGCTCTTCAAGCATTTTATCTCGTAACTTCAAACTTCCAAAAGCCTTGGAAAAGGGCTGGAGTGCTCCTGTTGGGTCGGTGTGCATGAGGGGTTTAATATTTAAAAGGGTGGCAATTTTTCCTTTTGTGGCCTTGAGTCTTCCTCCCCGGATCAAATACTTCAAGTCTTCCACGGTGAACAATTGCTGAATATTGTCGCAAGCCCACTGCGCTCTTTTGCATACTTCTTCAAAGGGAAGTTTGGCCTCTATGGCTCGACCTGTTTCGGCAACAATAAGCCCCAGGCCCACGCATATGCTTTTGCTGTCAAGGCAAACAACATCATCACTGATAAAAGAGACAATTTTTTTGGCTGAATCTATGGATGCACTAAGAGGTCTGGCAATATGCAGCCCGATGGTGTGGGTAAAATTTTTGGAGGTCCACTCGTACATAGTTTTT
This sequence comes from Caldisericota bacterium, assembly GCA_003566815.1. Classification (GTDB taxonomy): domain Bacteria; phylum Caldisericota; class Caldisericia; order UBA6126; family UBA6126; genus T3SED10-260. The sequence goes on along the minus strand of PXBT01000116.1, from coordinate 8,380 downwards.
AGGTCCATGTTGCTCAGTTGTGCAGTCTTGGCTACATGGTTGGTGTTTTCCATGCGATGATAAAACTCTTTATCGTTGATAGTGATGCGGTCAATCAGGTTTTCATTTCCCATGGCAATCCTGAAGGGAATGCGATGCACATTGTATCGCTCCAACCAATGCTCGGGCAAATCGCATGAAGTATCGGTAACCAACGCAATTTCACGATTCACATTACCATAAACATCTTTTTCCTGCTGACGTATATCTTCAATTTTTTCCATGTCGGTCGATCCATATTGATGCAAGACTTGAAATAGCTTGCCAGGCTGATCCACATGAGCATGAATTTTCATTTTATTTTTTGATCCCACCACCACGATAGAATCAGCAAAAGCAGACAATATTTTTTGGATTGTTTTATTGTCGAGATTTTCGCCAAATAAGAGGCATTCGGTGCAGTAGCGATACTTTGAGTCAGATTCAGGCATTTCAGGTGCATTGGTTTTTTTGAATTCTTCTTTGATTTTGTCCCAGAGATCTCTTTGGTTTCTTCCATGCTCGAGGTAGTCCACTATACCTTCAATTAAATACATGAAGCCCAGAGCCCCTGCATCCACCACATTGGCTTTGCGAAGGACTTCAAGCTGATCTTTGGTGCGCTCCATGCTGGCGCGAGCAATGGTGAGCGATCGATGCATCAAATCGGAAAAATCTTGCTCCTGGTCAGCAATTTTAATGATTTCATCCGACCATTCTCGCATGACGGTCAGGATAGTGCCTTCTTTGGGATCCGAGACCGCTTCGACAGCTTTCTTTGAGGCAATACACGAAGCTTGAGCAAAATCTTTGGTAGAAACTTTGTGGCAGGTTTCAAAGCCATCAGCAAGCCCCTGGAAAAATTGAGCCATTATACTGCCGGAATTTCCCTTGGCGCTCATCAGCAGTTGATCTGCAATAAGTTTGCTTGCTTCGGCAATGGAAGATGCAGCTATAGCCTGAGGGTCAAGGACAATGGATCGAAGCGTGCCCGCCATGTTGGTGCCGGTATCGCTGTCTGGAACAGGAAAAACATTGATGTCATCCAGATGCTTTTCTCTTTCTATCAGCCACTTGCTGCCAGCGATCATTGCTCGGCAAAAACGGTTCCCATCTAGAAAATTAATTTTTCTTTCCTGTTTTTCCATTAAGCTCAACCACCTTCTTTTTTTCCTTCTTCTTTATCTTATAAAAACGCTTGTATTTTTCAATTGTCAGCTTTAGATATTGCCTGCAACATTGACGCCTTTTAGCTTGATGGAGCAGGGCCCATAGTACTTTTTCAGCAAACGCTTTTCTTTGGAAAGTGTCATTTGGTGGTGTATTTTTTTAAGATTTCCCGCAATCGATCCCCCATATACAGGTTGCAATCTGGAGCCGTCAAAATAATAGCCCAATCGAATTTCGCCACCAAAATCTCCTGTAATGTAGTCGGTTTGAAAGTCGGAGAAATGGGTGATCTCCAGAAAAGGCTCTGCCTTCATTTGCTGAAGAGTTGAAGAACCACTTTCCACTGAAATATTGCACCATTGTCCTGTAGGGGCTGTGTGAATATAGTGACTATATTGGATGTCTCCCCAATATCGTTCAACCGCACCCTGGTGAATCAATCGAAACCTGTGCAGTGGAAATCCGTCAGTATCAAAAGGTCTTGAATAGTAGGATCCCGGGAGTTGAGGATCCAGATAAAGGGTGATCAAGTCGCCTTCGACCTGGTCTCCCTGGATATTTTCTCCGATATCCGTGTCGGATATATTTTCATGAATAAATCTGGCTGACAATCGATGCAAATAGTATTGCAAGAGATCTCCGACACAGTCTCCTGAAAGAATTACGGGTACTTCATCCACTTTTGGCAAAAGCACAGCCTTGGATCGATCATGGGTGTATCGCAGTAATTGCATAATTTTGCTTTTTAAGATGCCTTCCTTCAAATCGGCAAGCCGAATATCATCATTTAATTCTATTTCCTCCTGAAGGCCCTGGGCTTGCGTAATGCATTCAATAGAAATGCTGGGTTGAATAAAGTTGACTGACAGCCCTTTGGAGTTGAGAATGGTTTCCTCTTTCAGGTTGAGAAATAGTTCTGCAGAGTTGATGCTGACTCCATTCATTTCCTGAGAGGGCTCAAGGATTTCCTGTATCCACCGTGGCATGATTTCTGTCAATTCCTGTAATGGAGTGGAAGATCCTCCGGGATAGTTGATGCAAACGACATGATTGACGATAGGAAAGTGCTCATTTTTGACAAATCCAGCCGCATATATTGCTTTTTGAATGGTTTCTTCCATCTCGCTGTCATTCATAGTAGGATGAATAATGGTGGAAGCTGACCCTCTACAGGTTTTTGCCTGATGCTTAAAATCTTTGTACACTGTTAATCGAACATTTTCAATATTTTTGACTCGCGCCATGTCCACAGTATTTCCTATCAGGTAAATTTCTCTGCCTTCTGTTTTGCTTATGTTAATTTTCCAATCTGAAAGCTGATCCTTAAATTGTTGCAAATATTTTGTAATTTTTTCTATCATCTTACACCAACTTTGCTTTTGCTTTGATATAGGGCCCACCCGTGGACACCTTGACCAACTCTTTGTAGCCTTTGCCGCAAGCTCCAGTGCCATAAAGTTCAAAGTCTCGAGAAACCATGGATATCGATTGGAGCAGATCGGGTACATATCCTGTCATAATAACAGGGGAAAATATTTTGCCCGTGAGTTGCCCTTTGGATATTTCTTTGCCATAGGTAACCACGCATTGGATGCCCCAGTTTTTTGGATCTTCCATGCCGCTTTGACTGCTTTCGAGCAATATGCCATAGTCAATGCTTGAGATCATTTCTTCGAGGCTATGGTGTCCTGGTGAAAAAAAAGTGTTGGTCATCCGAGCATAGGCTTTGTGGGCATAGGATTGTCGCTTTCCATTTCCGGTAGGGGAGATTTTCAATCTGATCGAAGACAGCAAGTCGGTGATGCCGCCAGTCAGTTTTCCTTTTTGGATAATCACAGTATCCTGTCCAGGTATGCCTTCATCGTCAAACCAGTAAGAGGATACATGCTCAGCAGCTCTGGCGCCGTCATGCATTTCCACCAAAGGCGAGGCTATCGTTTTGTCCATATAATCCTGTGCTTTGGCTCTATTTTTTACAAACATGTCCATCTCAACGCCATGACCAAAAGCTTCATGCGCAATCAGACCCGTTACGTCAGGGGAGCAGATGATATCATATTCTCCTTGCTTTAGTGGTTCTGCATCGAGTAAAAGCTCAGCTTCATCAAGGGTTGAGCCAAGAGCTTTTTCCATCTCATCCATGATTTCATAACCTTTTCTGCCCGAGAAACCTTTAAAAATACTGCGAGAAACCCCATTTCTTTTTACAATAGGAATCAAATAGCCCTCAGTGTGGATCCAGGCTTGCTCCAAATCTTTTTGATTAGAAAGATAGCATTTGGAAGTTTTAATCTCTTGAAAAATTGCTCCAAAGCTTATTAAACTCTGGCTGAGCTCGTGTGCTTTCTGCTTGATTGTATTTAATCGCTCAATCTTTTCACTGGAATCAATCGAAAAAGGATCTATGGCTATTTCCCCTTCCCACCGGCTTCGCATGGATGATTCTTCAAAAGGTGAATAGGGATGAATAGGGATGTTGGAATTTTTTAGCAACTCGAGGGTATGATTGAGATCATAACGAATCAATTGAATTGTCGATAAAAATGAATGTTCGCTCAAGTTATTGAAAGAATATTCAGCGTAATGTTCCCCGTTATGCACTCGCACTACCCATCCACGCTCCACCCAGTGAGCATCATTGATTTGAACGCTCTGAGAACGAACAGCATAGGTATTTCCTGCTACATCAGTGCCCAGAATGGAAACATAAGGATAATCCTGAGACAAAACGTCCAGCATTTTGATTAATAAAGGCTTGGTCGCTGAAAGAAACGAAGAATAAGCTACTTGCATTTGCACTTCCTCTCCTCAATACGTCAAACAATATTTATTCAAGAAAATTTTCATTGATGCCAAGCATTGCTAATTGAGCATTTTTTTCTGATGTATCCATCCTATCAAAGGCTTCTTCCAATGATTTCCCTGTGCTGATGGATCCATGCCTGGGCCACCAAATCACATCAAAATCAGCAAAGCATTGCGCCGTTTCATGAGCTAATTCATTGGAGCCGGGCTCATGAGGGTAAGTGAAGCCAATGCCCTTTGGAAAAACAAGTTTCATTTCATGATGCGATTGACTCAGGAAAGCATTGATCTTTTCAGCGGAAACCTTGGGATAGTGTTTTGCCAAAGCGGTGGAATATAGAGTATGAGCATGAAGAAGAGCAATTTTTTCCGGATGATTGCGCTGGAGGGTATGGTGACTCAATAGATGAATCCACCACTCACTGCTGGGATAAAAATCCTTGCCATAGGGGGAAAAAGCTGTCCCACATGTTCCAGATGCATTAATTGCTATAAATCCGAGATGCGCCTGGGGTTGATGCGCAATATCTCTGAAACGCGATCCCGATTTTGATATTAAAATAAGTCCATTGGCCAGACTTTCAAGAGGTTTGTGAAAATCCAGCGTAAGAGCTTTTTTTGTGGCTATTCGATAAGGTTGCTTTTTTTGCCCTCTCCATACGGAGAAGTTGCCTGCGCTCATTTCGGCCCAATGATTTTGATTGACCCAGGAGGTGATGTTTTTGATACTGCTTAGAAGATCAGCGTTCAGTGGTTTCATTATTGGGTGAATTCATATGATCTATGATGTGGTGCACCTCATGAAAAGCTGGAGAAAATACATTATACAAGGAATGATAAAACGGATAGATTTTTTCATAACACGATACTTCTTTGCCAGGAAAAAAATAATCATCACTCCGACGCTCTCTGCCAAGAATATCATCGACAGAAAAGCAACCTGTTCCCATGCCGGCGATGAGCGCCGCACCAAAAGCAGGCTCTTCGATTTCATTGTTTTTGCTGAGTTTGAAGTTGAGGATATCGCTCATCATCTGCATCCAAAGCTCACTTTTTCCTGCACCGCCAAAAACTTTGATTTGCTTGACATCTATGCCTGTGCTCTTCATCAAATCTACAGCATCTCGAATGCCAAAGCTGATCCCTTCCATGACGGATCGAATAAAATGTTGTTTTTTGTGACGAAAAGTAAAACCAAAAAAAACTCCTTTGGCATAAGGATCATCATAAGGAGTACGCTCGCCATTAAGATAAGGGAGAAACATCAAACCTTCAGATCCGGGAGGAGCATCTTTTGCGATATTGGTCATCCGGGTATAAGTCATATTCTCCAATAACTGGTCGCGAAACCATCGAAAAGCAGAACCTGCAGAAAGCATGACTCCCATTTGATGCCATTTTCCTGGCAAGGCATGACAAAAGCAATGGATTTGACCTTTTTCGTCGGCAATATAATGATCTATAGGGGCAAAAACAACTCCCGAGGAACTGATGGATATGCTCAGGTCTCCCTGATTGCAAATACCTGAAGCAATAGACTGGGATGCATGACTCGATGCCCCAGCTATCACGGGAGTCCCAGGAAAAAGGCCTGTTATTCTTGCTGCTTCGGGGCTAAGGTTGGAGCTATGCACCAGGGATTCGGTGGTATCAGGTAAAAGAGCTGGCGATATATGCAGAGCAATCAACATATCTTTGGACCATTTTCTTCGTTGCACATTAAATAGGGAGGTACCTGAGGCATCAGTAACTTCACTCATATAGGTCCCGGTAAGTCGATAACGAATATAATCCTTGGGTAGTAAAATTTTGGCTACTTTTTTGTATAAAGCAGGCTCATTGTTTTGCACCCATACTACTTTTGGCGCAGTAAAACCAGGATAAACTCTGTTGCCGGTGAAATCCATGATTTCTTTTTCGCCTATCTCGTGGTACATATTTTCGCATTCTTTGATACTTCGCTGATCATTCCACAAGATACAGGGTCGTATTACATTGCCATACCCATCCAAAAGCACCAGACCATGCATTTGTCCAGTCAAGCTGATGCCTTCGATTTGAGTGGGGAGAATATTTTTCGCTTCAAAGATTTTTCGTATGGAGGCTACCGTGCCTGTCCACCAATCTTCAGGATTTTGCTCTACCCAGAGTGGGCGGGGTGTTTGAGTGGTATGTTCAGTCCATTCATTGGCAATAATGTTAAATTGATCGTCAATAAGGATCGCTTTGACACCAGGAGTGCTTATTTCAATTCCAAGAAAATACTTCATTGCCATATATTTGCATCACCTTACTGCACTGCCCAATCATCGTTAATGTGCATAAAAAAATGCGCCTAGCCGGATTCGAACCTGCAACCTTCGGTTCCGTAGACCGATGCTCTATCCAATTGAGCTATAGGCGCAAACAACCATATTTATTCTACATAAAAATACTGATTTTCAAAATACTTCACCAATCCCTGAGTTATCCCTTTTGCCAGAAGCCATGTAAAGTCGTTTTGTCGGTATCGTTCTCTGTCCATGGGATTGGATAAAAAAGCGCATTCTATCAGCAAAGCTTTTTTTGTTGATATGGATTTCAAGGTAAGCAGGGGATCATTGAGCACATGATTGGGCTTTAAGTCGGCTATTTTTGCAGTTTGATGCATGATTTCCTGTCCCAGCAAAAAAGCTTCTTTATGTTCATGATAGACAAAAATTCCATTGGGATAGTCATATTCTGATTCATTTTGGTGGATCGACAAAAAAATGTCGGGATTAATGAAATTAACCATCTCAAATCGCTGTAATAATCTGGGGTTTTCTGTGCAATGCTCTCTTTCTCGAGTTAGATATACCTTTGCCCCACGATCTTCAAGCATCATTTTAAGCAGTAGGGAAACTTCCAGATTGATTTCACTTTCGACCAAGTCGCCAACAATAGACCCCGGATCATAGATGCTCAATGTTTTTTCATCAAAAGCTCCATGACCTGGATCTATCACAATGATCTTTCCAAACAATATCCGGTAGGGATATTTTTGAAAAAAAATATCATGTTTTCTATAGGTAGGGTCAGATGAAAGATACATATAAGGATAATTTTCAAGATGAAAAGTAAAGCTTGATTCCCTGCTTTGTGGATCAAAATAATTGGATACAAAAAAAGTATCATCCAACAGCTCGATATCCTGCATCTGTATATGATGAATATTTTGAAAACTTATGGTAACAGTATTTTCATCATAATTGATCTGATAGGGCAAAAGAAAATCAGAGGAAAATCGAAGTTTGTGGAAATGGTCCAATGGAGTTTCAACTTGTTCCACCACCAAAGGCAAGCTTGTCTGGCTTTCTTTGTTGGGGAATGAAATCAACACAAACAGTATAAGGCATAAAGCAATCCCAATGGACAGTTGCCAGCGCTTCATCTATATGCTGTTGAAATAATCTCTCAAGCCATTAAACAAGCCCTCGGCAATTAACATTTGAAAGGATGTTGATTGAAGCATTCTTTCTTCCTCGGGGTTGGATAAAAAAGCGCATTCAACCAGCAGGGACGGCATGGTGGTGATAAGCTTGGTGGTTGCAAACCCCATGCGCTTGGAGCCTCGATTGCGCAATCCTGTACTGCTGATTAGAGACCCCAGTATCATATCCGCAGCTACTTTATCTTCAGATCGATAGTAGTAGATTTCACTGCCTTTTACATCGGGGTTGATGGATGCATTGTTGTGAATACTGAGGAAAAAATCTGCTCCAGATTTATTGGCCATTTCAATTCTTTCCTTCAGCCTGAGCGTATCGCTATTTTGCTCCTGATCGCGAGTTAAAATCACTATAGCTCCTGCTGATTCGAGGAGATCTTTCAACTTTAAAGCAATTTTGAGATTGACTACACTTTCCAGCAAACCTGTGGGACCAATAGCTCCAACATCATAAAACCCTTCTTCATTGAAGGCTCCATGACCAGGGTCTATTATGATAGTCTTCCCTTTGATGCCTCGTCCGGTTTTGGGTCTCAAGGTAAACACAAACTGATGACCATCTTCCAGCATTGCAGTTTCAAAAGATGAGTATTGATCCAGATTGAAAAGCACCGTGGTTTGAGAAGGAGATGCATCTGTTCGCTGTTGAGAGCTGATGCGATCCAAGTCAGGATTGTCTGGAACTTTGAGCAAAGTGGCAAGATGCGCATTGTTAAAAGTCAGAATAACTTGATTATCTTTGATTTGAGGAGCACATCGCACCGGAAGAGAAAAATGAAAAACATAGACCAATGATTGAGACTGCCTCGAATAGGTGATGTCCATCAAAGTATTGTCTATAAAATAAGCATTGCCATGGCTGGAAAGCGAAGTATTGAAGATTTTTGAAAAATCATGCAGTGCAAGATGCATAACCTG
>PXBT01000083.1 GCA_003566815.1 Caldisericota bacterium | reverse complement strand
TTCTCCAACATTGCAGCTACCGTTAGAATCGGACCCACCCATCACCCAATGGATCGGGCCACCATGCACCATTTTACCTATCGAAGAGTGATGTATGGTTTAAGAGATTCTGATGATGAAGAGTTTTTTAAGCAACGCACTGAAAAAGTTGCTCATATCGGACACGATACCTGGCTGGGCCATGGATGCATCATTATGCCTGGAGTACGCATTGGAACCGGGGCAGTGATAGGAAGTGGCTCTGTGGTCACCAAAAATGTGGAAGATTATGCCATTGTTGCGGGAGTTCCTGCAAAAAAAATTAGAATGAGGTTTGATGATTTTACCATTTTAGAGTTAAAATCGATAGCATGGTGGAGCTGGGAATATGAAACCATTAAACAGCGATTGGATGATTTTTCTTTAGATATCAATAGCTTTATCGCAAAATACAAAAACAGGGATTAAAGATGAATACCATCCTCCAGTTAAAAAAACTATCAAAATGCTTCAAGCTTCATCATTTGGGGACTACTATTGAAGCTGTTCGTGATATCAACATGGAACTGGCTGAAGGAGATTTTACTGGAATTACTGGAAAAAGTGGAAGCGGAAAATCAACTATTCTGAAATGCATTTATCGCACTTATGCCCCCCAGCAAGGTGAAATTTGGTATCATTCATCAAGTTTTGGATGGATTGATTTATGCGCCATTTCTGAACGGAAAATGTGCTATCTTAGAAAATATGAAATTGGATATGTATCTCAATTCCTTCATGCAATCCCAAGAACCAGCGCTCGTGAAATAGTTGAAAACTCAATGCTTGAAATGGGCTGTGAACTTCAATTTGCACAGGAAGAGACAAAAAAAATATTGTCTCACTTTGAGCTTGACCCTGCTTTGTGGGACAACTACCCTGTTACCTTCTCTGGTGGCGAAAGACTGAGATTAAATATTGCTCGCGCCATGGTAAAACACCCAAGATTATTGCTTTTGGATGAGCCAACTGCAAGCCTTGACGCTACTTCAAAATTAAAAGTAAGAGAGCTGATGCAGCAATTAATCCAGGAGGGCACTACAATGTTGGGCATATTTCACGATATTGAATTTATGAGAAATTTATGTCATAAAGAGTATAAAGTTGTTGATGGAAGGTTGCATGAAAGAGCTTGATGAAAAAGTAAAAATTAGCATGGATTTACATATCCATTCTCACTATTCAGACAGCCCTTTTTCGATTGATCAACTCTTTAAAATTGCAACAATGCAAGGGCTTTCATACATTGCAATTGCTGACCATGACACCATTAAAGGTATCAATGATATCAAAAAAGCTGTAAAAAATTATGATTTAAAAGCCATCCCTGCCATAGAAATTTCTGCCTACAGCTTTTCCCTTAATAAAAAAGTTCATATCCTGGCTTATGGCTACCATAAAGCTATGCCCCATACTGAAAAACTATGCAATATTCTCCTGGAAAGAAGAACAAGACACTCCATCATGCAAATAGAAATGATAAGAAAACAGGGCTATAAGCTTGATTTGGACGAGGTAAAAAAAATTGCACAACACAGTGCTGCTATTTACAAACAGCATATTATGGAAGCACTCCTACGCAATGGCTATACTCAAAAAGTGCTTTCTCCTCTGTATGATTATTTTTTTAAAAATAATGGAATCTGTAGTAAAGACATGGACTATATTGATGTGCATGATGTCGTGAAAGCAGTGAAAATGGATGGTTGTATGGCTGTTGCAGCTCATCCTTCAAAGTCATCTTGTTTGCCTGTTATTGAAGATTTGGTAAAAACAGGTTTGGATGGTCTTGAGATCAACCATCCCGATCATAATGAATCAGAGCAACAAATGATCCGTCAATTGGCTGATCGGTACAACTTAATTTTAACAGGTGGAAGCGACTTTCATGGGAGATATGGCAATCCCCCATTTATGGGCTGTTGTCTGGCTCCCTGCCCTGAACTTTTTCTGGAAAAATTGTCCTCAATCTCTGGTCCTCAATCTATTCTTTTTTAAAATAATTAATCAAGTCTTAATATGATTTTAACCCTCCCTTAACTTTTTTTGTTTCTCTTTTTAGTAAATTGGATATGAAATTTGATAAAAGGAGAAAAAAATGAAAAAAAACTGGACTTCATTCTTGGCAATTTTGCTTATTGTCTTTGCAATAACAGGTTGCACTCAAACAAAAAGCTCATCAAATGGATCTTCAAGGAGCCCGATCATTCTTGTTTGGTATCCCAATGAATCTGGTGATGATTTTCGAACCACTCGCGAAGGATTTGCTGAAATCATCGAGCAAGCCACTGGCAGACCTACCGAGCATATTCTGACTACCGATTATGTCATTTCTATTGAAGCTATTTCTCAGGGCAATGCTCATTTTGCCTTGATGGGTGCTGAAGGATATATTCAGGCCAACCGAAGAAATCCAAAAGTATTGCCTCTTTTTGTTAATTCAAACTCCAACTCTCTGGATGAAGCAGTATATTATTCCTGGCTCACTGTTAACAAAGAAAATAAAACAGAACACCAAAAAGCTGGATCCTATGTTATCGACAACATTCAGGGAAAAAGATTCAGCTTTGTATCTGCCTCTTCCACCTCTGGTTTCAGGGTTCCCTCCTCCTCCATTGTCAGCTATTTTTCAAGTCAATCCCAATGGAGCAGTCTGGTTGCTGAAGATTTGATTGAAGGTGGCAGTAATCGCTTTTTTAGCGAAGTATTGTTTGGCGGTTCACACCAGGGAGCTCTTTTTAACCTCCTCAATGGTAGTTGCGATGTAGCATCAGTATGTGATGTGTGTGTTTCTCATTATATTGAATTGGTCGAAGGGGTACATAATACTCCTGGTGCCGTATATCGCATTAAAGCTGATGCGGAAGAGCCCTTTGATCGCGTCAGAGGTGAAGAATTTGTCATCATCTCCAGCACACCGGTTTTAAATGCTCCTTTTGTTATTAACACAGAAGTTTTGACCAAAGAAGAGCAACAAAAAATGTTGGCAGCTTTTATTGCTGAAGAAACCATGGATAATGAAAAAATATCCCCTGGAAAAGATGCTGCTCACTTCAGTTTCTACAAAAAAGGAGAACGATTTCTCCCCGTAACTGATGATTGGTTTGATCCCATTCGCAGACTATCCCAATAATTGAGATAATCCTATGAATCCTTTATTGACCATCAATAGCTTAAAAAAACAATACGACGAAGAAACTGTGGCTCTGAATGGTGTAAGCTTTTCAGTTCATGAAGGTGAATTTGTATCCATTATTGGTCCTTCAGGTGCTGGAAAGTCCACCTTGCTCCGATGCATCAACCGTATCATCGATGCAACAGAAGGAGAAATTCTTTTTGATGGCTTGAATGTTGGAAATCAAAACAAGGGACAACTTAGAAAGCTCAGGACCAAAATAGGAATGATTTTTCAACATTATAATCTGGTGAATCGTCTGAGTGTTATTGAAAATGTGCTTCATGGACGATTGGGATATAAAAACACTTTCAATGGATCGCTGGGTCTGTTCACTGCTCAGGAAAAGAAACAAGCCTTCCAAATCATTGAAATCCTGGGCCTGGAAAAACAAGCTTATAAAAGATGTGACCAGTTGAGCGGAGGACAGAAACAAAGAGTGGGAATTGCCAGAGCTTTGATTCAAGAACCCAGAATGATGCTATGTGATGAACCTATCGCATCGTTGGATCCCAATGCTTCCAAAATTATTATGGATCACCTGAAAAACATTACCACACAAATGGGAATCACTTGCCTGGTTAATCTTCATCAGGTGAATGTCGCTCTAAAATACTCTGACCGTATTATTGGTATTAAGCATGGCCTCAAAGTATACGATGGTCCCCCCAAATCTATTACAAAAAATCAGATTTATGATATCTACGAATCTGAAGCAGGAGAGCTTATTCTTGAGCTGAAGGATCAAAATGAAGCTTGATTACTTTTCAAAAAAACGATGGACAGGAGTTATTTTCCTTGCAGTCTTCATCGTGTTGAGCATATGGGTTGCTTCCTATACCCGGTTTGATCTTTCAAGGGGACTTGGAAGCTTTGTAAAAGCTTTCAACTGGACTATTTCAAGCTTTTATCCCGATTCAGCTTCATTGGTAAGATTGCCAGCCATTTTAATTAAATTGAGAGAAACCATTTTCATGGCTATTGCTTCCACAACTATTGCTTCAGTTTTTGCATTATTTTTTGCTCTTTCTGGCTCAAAAGTAACACAAGTTAACTCATTTCTAAGCATTGTGAGTCGTGGAATTGCATCATTTTCAAGAAATATTCCGGTGGTAGCATGGGCAATGATTTTGCTTTTTTCTTTTGGGCAAAGCTCTTTGACTGGCTTTCTTGCTCTTTTTGTGGCAACTTTTGGATTTCTTACCCGAGCTTTTATCGAATCCATTGATGAAGTGGGACATGAGCCTGTTGAAGCGCTTAAAGCATCAGGGGGGAATTATTTTCACATTGTTTTTCAAGCAGTGCTTCCGATGTCGCTATCTCAAATCATTAGCTGGATCCTTTATATGATAGAAACCAACATTCGAAGCGCAACCTTATTGGGCATTTTAACTGGCACCGGGATAGGATTTCTTTTTGATCTGTATTATAAAACATTTAACTACCATGCAGCCAGCCTGGTTGTAGTCGTTATTGTTATTGCTGTTTTTTTCATTGAATTTTTATCAAACTACATAAGAAGGTTGATTTTATAATGCAAATTCAGGAATCAATTTACCATTTATGGATAAACAGCACAAAGGATAAAAGTGTTGATTTATTAGCGAAATATAATGAACGCAAGCCTTTTAACAAGACATCATTTGCTATTAAAATTACTTTGATTGCTCTGCTGATCCTGACTATTTATAGTTTTTACACCTTCGATTATAAAAACCTTATCATTATTGATGCAGTGAAGGACACCCTGATAAATATGCGTACTATGTTTTTTGGGGCAAGCCTTAGAAACTTTACTATCCTTGAGGGCATTCGTCAGGTATCTTTTACTTTGGGGATTGCATTTTTAGCTACTCTGACAGGTGGAATATCTGCCTTTTTCCTGGGCTTGCTAGCAGCTCAAAATTTATCCACAAAACTTGTTTCCAATGTTGTTAAGGGATTTGTTTCATTTGTTCGTGCAGTACCCACAGTATTATGGGTGCTTATTTTTGCAGTATCCATAGGTCTTGGAAGTACTGCGGCAGTTGTTGGCCTGACTTTTCATTCCTTTGGGTACCTCTTGAAAGCTTTTTCAGAATCTTTCGAAGAGCTTGACCATGGAGTTATTGAAGCTTTAACTGCTTGCGGAGCAAATTGGTGGCAGATTGTTTTTCAAGCCGTGGTTCCTTCTTCTCTTTCATACCTGTTGGCATGGACTTTTATTCGCTTTGAGATTAATTTTGTCGAGGCTGTTGCTGTTGGAGCTGCAGCTGGTGCCGGTGGTATTGGTTTTGAACTATTTATGGCCAGCGCAAGATATTTTAATATCCGTGAAGTTGGCGCAATCACCTTTCTCATCCTTGCTGTAGCCATCATTCTTGAACTGACTTCATCCAGAATTAAGACAAAGTTTATTAAATAAGCCCCCAACCCCAATGCTGTCCTCCTAATAGCCTCCAGGGGGGCAGCATTTCTTTTTCTTTGAATTATCTTTGAATATTAGCTATCGCTTCCCAATTTGTTGAGTCGATCCAGAATTTTTTTATAATCCACCTTCTCTTTATTCATAGGAGAAATTTGATCTGCTGAAGAGTCTTGATCGTCGGAAGGAAACTGTAGTTTATGTTCGAGTTTGTTTAAAATCAAGGAAAGTTCAGCCTGAAATTTTTTGTTGGCACCTTCCGTTTGAAAGGCTTTCAGTATTTCAAAGCATTCGCTGGTTCCAATCCAGCCCAAAGCTTCCATAGCTGATTTGACTAATTTTTCATGTGGATCATCGAGCAATATTTTTTTTAATAGTTCAATGGCTTGCAAGCTCTTGATTTTTCCCAGTGACTTGACAGCATTTGATTTAACATTAATATCTTCTTCCTCTTGAGCTACCTTTATCAAGCTTTTTTCCGCCCTCAAATCGTTCAGCATGCCCAAAGCCTGAGTTGCATTTCTTCGCACTGCCACATGATGATCTTCGAGGGAGACTATTAATGTTTTCAAGGTTCGTGGATTTTTGAGCCGTCCCAGGGCATAGGCTGCTTTTGCCCTCACCTGGCCAGAGGGATCAGAGGCTAAAGCATCAATGAGTACAGGAACTGCATGATTATTTTTCATCAGTCCCAGAGCATGAGCTGCAAATCCTCGGACCTCTTCATCTTCGTCTCCGTTGAGTGCCTCTGCAAATATGCTCATAATTTCAGGATGTTTAAGCGTAAGCAAAGCCTGCAGTACCCATAAGCGAATTTTTTCTTCATCACTGGAATGATAAGTGCTGATTAATCCATTAACATCTTCCATTTTTGCCATTTGATCTATAATTCGCTCATTCATAAAAAACTCCTTTTCTTTTCCCAATAAAAAAAGCAGGAAAAGAGCTCACGGCTCTCTCCCTGCTTAAAGCTAAGAATCAGTATTCGTCAGGAAGTTGGGCTAATTCTGCTGCAGATAGCACGGGACCATGCTTGCAAACATAAAAAGAGCCTACATTGCAACGACCGCATTTTCCAATACCACATTTCATCTTGTTTTCAAGGGTTGTGAAAGTATTTTCTTCCGCAAAGCCCAGCTCTTTGAGCACTGGCAAAGTTAGCTTGATCATGATGGGTGGGCCACAAACCACAGCTACACCATTATCTCCCTTGATGCCAGACTCTTTAAGCACAGTAGGGACAAACCCCATTTTTCCATTCCATCCTGAGCAACCATATTCTGCTTTGTCTCCGCCTGGATCAAGAGTCTTCACCAGGTTTACATCTTTTCGCTTTTCCCATTCTTCAATTTCATGCTTGTAAACCAAATCCTGGTAAGTCCTTGCGCCATATACAATGTTGACATCTTTAAACTTGTCTCGCAGGTCTAAAATATTCCAAATTACGCAACGAACAGGCGCAAGCCCTATTCCGCCAGCAATAAAGGTGATATTTTTGCCATAGAATTTTTCCTCAATAGGAAAGGAGTTGCCATAGGGCCCTCTAAAGCCCACAATGTCTCCGATATTCATATTGCGCAACTGCGTGGTTACGCGTCCCATGACACGAAAAGTGCATTCAATATAGCCTTCGCGAGTAGGCGAAGATGCTACGCAGAAAGTGGACTCTCCTCCTCCAAAAGCAGAGTAAAGACCAAACTGTCCTGCTTTGAAGGTAAACTTTTTCGCATCTTCAGGGTTGGTAAACTCCAAACGATAGGTCCGAGTATCAGGAGTCTCGTCCCTGATATCGGTAATTTTCATTAAGTAGGGCATATACACATTATCAGACATGGATTATTTACCTCCTGCTGCATTATCAATCATTTTAACCGCCTCCAGGATGTTGACCCTGGCTCCGCAAGCTCGACTACATCTGCCACATCCCGTGCAGGATACAGCTTCAAACAGATTGACATAAATGCTGTATTTATGATTGATTCGTTGGCGATATCGTTGAAAGTGCTCTTCCCTGGGATTGTGCATGGAAGCATGCAAGGTGAAATAGGGCAAAGTGCAGGCATCCCAGTTTTTGGTGCGAATGCCACTCCACATGGTAGCATCATCGGTGATATCAAAGCAGTGGCAAGTGGGGCATACATAGGTGCACGCAGCACAGCTCCAGCAATTGGATGCTATTTTTTCCCAGAGAGAATCTTCGAAATGCCCGTCAATCCATTTTTTTACTTTTTTGGGGTCAAATTGTACTGGAACATCCTTGTCAGCCAGCTTGGGATACTTTTTATCCGCTTCCAATGAAGATTGGAAGTAATCTGCGTATTCTTTGGCAAAATTTTTCCCTTTATCCGTTAAAGTTTTTACTTTCCATCCGTTGTCCGAGACTCTCTCGAGCAAAATATCCGATCCAACTTCTCCTCGTGGTGAATAGCCCAAACTGGTACAGAAGCAATCGTTGTCAGCTTCTTCGCAAGCCAGCGTGATGACTACGCTATTTTCTCTTCGCTTAAGGAAAAACTTGTCTTTATAATCCCACCCGAAGAGTTTTTCCATTAAAGGTATGGAAGCTGCATCACAAGGATGTCCACCCATGATCACAATGGATTTGTCCAATGGAACATCTTCAACTTCTACGCCTTCCTGAGAAATTTTATAAGACAGAATTTTTTCATATCGAGGGAAGAGCGCTTCCTTGATGGAGTTTGTAGTAATAAAATAGTCAAAATTAATTGGAGATTGCTCGTGAATCTTTTCGATGATATGAATACCATCTTTTTCTACCGGGCCAAAAGCCTCCACTCCATTTGCTGACAAATGAATCAAGAGCTCCCGGGCTTTATCATGAGTTAGAAATACATCAGCCACTATCTACCTCCCTTATCGTATGAAATTTTCTTTGTCGTCTTTTTTAAAAACCGTCAGCGGAGGACAAGCTTCAAGGTCATATCCAGCCTCAAAATCGAAAGACCTCTGAACTTCTTCCTGGAGCGTTCGATTCAGCAACATCAATGGAATATTAACGGGACAAACTCGCTCACACTCGCTACAATCAATACATCTTCCAGACAGGTGATATGCGCGCACCAGATTCCACGCCATTCCCCCTTTGGGATTGGAACGCGTATCAATCCACTGAGGTGTATTGTAATCCACAATACAACGATTACAGTAGCACATGGGGCAAGCCTGTCTGCAAGCATTGCAACGAATGCATCGGGAAAGCTGGTCAACCCAGAATTGCCATTTTTCTTCGCGAGTTTTCTTCTCAAATTCTTCGAGATCAGCATGTTTGATTTTCTTGTCCATCGGAACCTGCTCAGTCACCTTGTCGCCAATGACCAAGTCTGCCAAATGAGGATTTCTTACTTTACACACATCACATTTGCCACTCTTTAAGCTCGCATACTTGCTACCCGGTTTTACCACTCCATTACAGGTCATGCCTATAATGTAAACCTTTTCTCGGTCAATTTGATTTTCAATAATCAGATTGACGATAGCTCGAATATCACAACCTTTAGCAACAATCCCAATTTTCTTTAATTTTTTGACATCTTTACGAGTGAGATAAACGGCCAGATTATTGTAACAGCGATCATTAAAAATAAGTTCTCCGGCATCCTCTGCCTGATAAATCAATGCAGGCTTGGCTTCATCTTTGCCAGTCGCACAATAGCCAATGATGGCATCCACTTCTTTTTTGCTCAAGAGATCTTTTGCTTTTTGTATTAATTGTTCCATTCGATCACCTCTCGCTCTTGTTCAGCTGAACAATATCTTTGTAAGGGCCCAGCTTTTTTATTTTTTCAGTCACTTCATTGACCAGGTTGGCAAATTTTATTCCCTCAGAAGCGGAACACCAGGATATCGTGATGCGTTCCATGTCGATGCCCAACTGAGTCAAAAGTGCTCTCATCACCATATATTTTCTTCGCGCATTGAAGTTGCCTTCATTATAATGGCAATCATTGGGATGGCACCCGGAAATCATGACTCCGTCGGCGCCTTTTTCCAGGGTATGCACCAGAAACATAGGGTCTATGCGCCCAGAGCATGGAGTTTTAATAATGCGAACATTGGATGCATATTTGAAACGCGATGTTCCTGCAAGATCAGCGCCTGCATAAGTGCACCAATTACATACAAATGCTATTATTTTTGGTTCCCAGTTATCCTGCATGGTCATTCCTCCTTATAATTCCGCCATAGCGTTGATTTCAGCATATAGTTCCTCGTCGGTAAATCCATGGAGATCGATGCTTCTGGAGGGACAACTTGGAGTGCAGGTTCCACACCCTGTGCATAGACCTGGATTTACTTCGGCTACCTGGTTGATAAGGTTGCCCTCACGATCACAAATATCATTTAATGAAATAGCATCATAAGGACATACGCGAATACAATTTTGGCAAGCTGTGCAGGTGCATTCGCGAACAGAAGCCACCACTCCTTCTTTTTCAAGCTCATCCCTGGACAACAAACCTAATACTTTTGCTGCAGCTCCACTTGCTTCAGATACTGAATCCGGAATATCTCTCGGACTCAAAGCGCAACCTGCCAGATAAACTCCAGCGGTCGAAGTTTCAACGGGTTTTAACTTGGGATGTGACTCGGTAAGAAAACCATGTTGATCATAGCCTATTCCTATCTTTTGAGCCAACTCTTTGATGCCTTCAGGAGATTTCATGGCAGTAGCAAGCACCACCAGATCCGCTTTAAGTTTAATCTGAGAATTGGTCAGGGTATCTGCGCCTTCCACCACAAGGTCTTCCCCATCCTGATAAACCATGGACACTCGACCTCGGATATATTGAGCTCCTTCTTCCTCGCAAGCCCTTCGCACAAACTCTTCATAATTTTTCCCATTGGATCGGATATCAATATAGAATACATAAGCATTGCCATCGTGAACTTTGTGTCGGAAAAGCATGGTTTGCTTGGCAGTGTACATACAACAAATTTTGGAGCAGTAGGGATAGTGATGCTCAGGATCTCGAGACCCCACGCATTTAACAAAAACTACTGTTTTGGGTTTTTTCCCATCGGAAGGTCGTTGCAAGTCTCCCAGGGTAGGTCCGGATGCGCAGACCATACGCTCAAATTGAAGTGATGTTACTACATCTTTGTACTTTCCATATCCATATTCGCCAAAAGACTCCACGGGCATCAAATCATACCCTGTGGCTACCACAATGGCTCCGACCTCTTCTTCAATTATGACTGGTTCATCATCAAAATGCACTGCTTTGGTGGGACAAATCTTTTCGCATATCCCGCATCGATTGGAGGTAAATTTTAAACAATTTTTTTCATCGATGACGGGTCGGCTGGGTATAGCTTGAGGAAATGGAATATAAATTGCTTTGCGTTTGCCCAGGCCTTGTTCAAACTCAGACGCTACCTTGGTGGGGCATTTTTGCCAGCAGGTTCCGCAACCCGTACAAGCATCAATATCCACATATCGAGCTTTCTTTCTGATTTTTGCTTTAAAATTGCCCACAAACCCTTCCAGGCTTTCCAGCTCGGAATATGTAATAATCTCGATCAAAGGATGCTGAGCCACTTCGACCATTTTAGGAGTCAAAATGCACTGAGAGCAATCCAGCGTAGGGAAAGTTTCATCCAACATGGACATGTGCCCCCCAATCGAAGGCTCTCGTTCCAGCAGGATAACAGGCACTCCTCCGCCAG